>NZ_JAWWCF010000165.1:0-6905 GCF_033720595.1 Lishizhenia sp.
CCTCATCATTTGGAATTGAACGCACCTCATCCTGCAATGAATTAGCCAAACTTTTCACCGGAGAAATTCCATTTCTAATTTCATGCGCAACCACTTTGGCAAAATTCGCCCAAGCTTCAAACTCATCAGAACTACCTTTATCCGAGGTAAACTCATACATTACAAATTCTACCTCACTAATGTTGAGTAATTTTTTATCCACGAAAACATCCTTTGCCAATTGAAAATTAAAAGCTTTAGCTTCTAACACCAATTGCCCATTACCATTAAGGTTCTCCAGTAACTCAAACACTCCTGGACAATGATCATCTAAGTCTTTCAACTGCCTCCCCAATTTCCATCCCAACAGCCTTTCTACACCTTCACTTTGCACCACCACATCTCCTTTGCTATCGCACAGCAATATAGCTGATGGTGCCAACTGTATAGCCTTTTTAAAAAGCTCAAGCTGTAAGCTTGCACTTTGGTCTTCTCTGTTTTTTTCTTGAATAATTAATTGGAGTGCTTTAAACACTTCAGGAAAATCAGTTTGCATAGGCACCTCTTTTTCATAGCGATATTGGTGTAATGCATACCCCAAATGACGTTGGAATCGAAAGATAAAATAAATCAATTCGATGGTAGAAAAAATTATCAATCCTCCCAAAACAAAAGGAGTTGCGACCCAGTTTTTCTCCCACAGAACAAAACTTAAAAAGGCCATTAGTACCAAAAGAACCAAAAGCCTCACCACCACTGCAACAGAAAATTTCCTGAGTCTCATCTTACAAATCATATTTATCTAAGCGTCTGTACAAAGCCGCTCTGGTGAGTCCCAAATCTTTGGCGGCTTTGGTCATATTCCCCCTGTGTACCTTCAAAGCCTCATTGATTAAGGCAATTTCCATTTCTTGTAAGTTTAAATTTGCCAATACACCTGGCCCTGTATACATATCTTTCTTGGCAGCATTTACCAGGTCGCTAGCATAAATCACCCCGTCTTTCGCCAAAACTACAGCGCGTTCAACAGCGTGTTCTAATTCTCTCACATTCCCCGGCCAACTGTACGATCTAGCCTCATCTATGGCTTGCGAACTAAACTCAACCCCTTGTTTTTTATATTTTCTAACAAACTTTTGCTTAAAGAAATGAAGTAAATCATCTACATCCTCTCTACGTTCTCTCAACGGGGGTAAAACAATTTCTACAGTATTAATTCTGTACAATAAATCTTGTCTAAACTTTCCACCATCCAAGAGTTCTTCCAAGGGCATATTAGTGGCAGCAATCAAGCGAACATCTATCTTTTTCGCTTTGGTATCCCCCACCGCTATCACTTCTCTATTCTGCAATACAGAAAGCATTTTGGCTTGTAAGGGTAAACTTAAATTACCTATTTCATCCAAAAACAAGGTGCCTTTATCGGCCAAAATCATACGCCCTTCCTTGTCCATATTCAGACCTGTATAAGCTCCTTTTTTCGCCCCAAAAAGCTCCGCTTCAAACAACTGCTCATGTACCGTTCCTAAATCAATTTTGACAAAAGCTTCTTCTTTACGCAAACTTGCTGCATGCAAAGCCTTCGCCACCAACTCTTTCCCCGTACCGTTCTCTCCAAGCACTAAAACATTCGCATCTGTTTCTGCTACTTGAGCAATGGTAGCTTTCAAGTCTCTCATGATTTGAGAATCTCCTATCATCCCAAAATCGAGTTCGGCAGCGTTTTCAACAAAATCCATGCGTTGCACCGCTTTCACCTTTTGTAATTGCTGGGTGGTAGATTTTAATTGAACAACTTGCTCTAGGGTTTTGAGCAATCGAGCATTCTCCCATGGTTTCTTCACAAAATCCTTCGCTCCAATTTTCATAGATTCAACTGCCAAATTGATTTCACTAAACGCGGTCATTACCACGATGCTCAAAGCAGGAAATTTACCAACTAACACTTTTAAAAACGCCAATCCCTCCGCTCCACTTATCTCGCCTTTGGAATAATTCATATCCATCATTAAAACGTCATACTCCTCGCTTTCCAAGGCCGCAATCAATTCTTCTTGCACACTAAACATGCTTACCTTAGCGTAATGTTTTTGCAAGAGCAACTTTAAGGCGATAAGAATATTTTCATCGTCGTCAAATAGCGCTATTTTTTCTGGGTGTTTTTGGGACATAGTTTAAAAATAAGGATTGTTCGATAATGAACACTTTTTTTATCGTTTTTCTTCCTTTTAACTTCCGCTAAAGCGTAGTCAATAATCCAGCAATTAACAGTAATAATAAGTTCAATATATGTTTCATAATTTATCGTATTAGGTCAACACTTTGCTTCACCAATGAAAAATAAGGGGAGCAACAAGCTTGTATAAACTATAGGTAATTAAAATTTGATTTTGTGCTGCTAAAACAATTCAATCACTATTAATGTGCTCCCCAATTTTACTATTCAATTCGTATACTCTCTATGGGATTTGTCTTAGATACTTTCACCCCATGATAAATTACAGTTACAACCACAAGCAAAAGAGCAATCACTAAGCTCAAAATCAAACTTCCTAACTGTAAATGAGTGTGGTAGGCAAATTCGTCTAGCCACCCGCTCCAGAGGTAATAAACAATAGGTGTTGCGACTAGGAATGCACCCAGCATCAACCAAACAAAGTCTTTGGCTATGATCCACATTACCTGCACATCACTAGCTCCTAAAACTTTACGAATACCTATTTCTTTAGACCTTGCCTGTATACTATAACTTAAAATAGAGAACAACCCGAAACTTGCTAAAACAATGGATACCGCAGAAAAGAACATGAAAATCGTGAAAAGTTTGGTTTCGTCAGTGTAATTCTCCGCTATGTCTCGATCGTAAAAACTTAAGTCAAATGCATGCGTTTCTACCGCCTTGTCCCACTCTTCCTCCAAATAATTTAAGGTCGTCGTGTAATCTCCTTCCTTTAATCGAATAGAAACTGTGGTTCCTCCCTCAAGAATTGGATTGTATAAAAGAATCAAAGGCTCTAACTTATTGTGCAAACTCTGAAAGTTAAAATCCTCTATCACACCTACTACCCTTCCATCATTTTCAGCCTGACCATCAGCTAACAAGCCCCATTGTATTCTTTTATTTAAAGGATTATCTTCCCAACCAAACTGTTCTACAGCTGTTTGATTAACGATAAATCCTTGCTGAGCATCCGTTGGGAACTCAGGTGAGAAAAACCTTCCTTGTGTAACTTTTAAGCCCAATACTTCAGCAAAATATTCGTCTACAAACAAACATTTAACTGTACGTTCTTTCAACTTACCCTCCTCTTCAATTCTAAACATGATTTCAGGACTACTTCCCGTAGGTAGATTACTTCTAGAATGACTTTTGATTCTATCATCATTCTTCAACAAATCCAGCCACGGCGTCGCATTTTTACGAGCAGTAGTGTCACTCGGTAAATTCACCGTTACCAAATTTTCTTTATCGAATCCTAAGTTTTTAGCACGAATGTATTCCAACTGATCCCCCACGAGTAGAGAACCAGTAATCATAAATATTGAAAAGAGGAATTGAAGTCCAATCAAAAGTTTTCTGAACATTCCGACACTTCCCTCCTTTTGTTGTGTTCCCTTCAATACTGTGGTAGGTTTTAAATTCGAAAGAATAAAAGCTGGATATGCTCCTGATAGTATAGCAATGAACGCAAATATTCCAATCTCTATCAATAACACCTGTGGGGTGAAAACATCTATTGCCGCTATATTCTTCCCTGAAACCTGATTGAACTGCTCTAAAAATATTTCCGTTAACATGAGTCCAAACAACATCGCTACAAAAGTGAGCAAACAACTTTCTAAAATAAATTGACGCATTATACTTTGCTTACTCGCACCTAGTGTTTTGCGCACCCCTACTTCTTTGGCCCTTTTGCGTTGTTGCGCCAAACTCAGGTTAATAAAATTAAATGAGGCAATGAGTAAAAGGAAGAAACCTAGTAGTATAAATATGTACAAGGTGCTCTTTTTCCCCTTCGGTAAATCGTATTCATGCCTATTGTCGAAATGTACATCTTTCAATTCAGTCAACATATAGTCATGAGAAGCCTCCGAACCGTTGGCTTGTCCCCAAGGCAAAACATACTTTTCGTTGACCTCATCAAGTTCATCTTCAAAATCATAAGGATCTATGTGTTCTTTCATCAAAATAAAAGTGAAAGCCCCTATCCTAAACCAATCTTGGTTAAATACATCGCGCGTTTGTTGCGGCAAGGTATTCATGGATACAACAGCTTTAAATTGAATTTCAGAATTAGGTTTAACATCCTCTATAACTCCCGTCACACGTAACATAGAGTTATTCATTTTCAACTGTTTATTCACCACATCCGTAGTTCCGAATACTTTCTTTGCTAAACTCTCCGTAAGTACTACCGTATTCGGCGCTGTAAGAGCATCTTTAGAATCACCTTGAATAAATTGGTAAGTAAATACATCAAACAATGTACTATCCGTAAAGCGAATATTGTTGGTTTTGTAAACTGTATTGTCTACCATTAATTCAACTTCACCATTCCCTCCAAAAAAACGAACGTAGTTCTCCACGATGGGATAATCTCTTTTCAAAGTAGGTCCAACAGCCAAGTTGGTTACAGCCGCTTGCATGGCTCCACTTAAGTCTAAGTTGGTGGTTAAACGATAAATTCTGTCTTTTTTCTCGTGATAGGCATCGTAAGAAACTTCGTCAATAACATAAAGTCCAATGAGTGTACTGGCGGCAATACCAACAGCTAAACCTATCACATTTAAAAAAGTGTAGACTTTATTCCCCAGGAGATTTCTCCACAATACTTTTAATTGATTTCCTAGCATTTCTTTTACAATTGATTTACCGCCTCTACACGTTCAGAAAGCATTTTCCCATCGCGTAACTCAATAATTCTCTGGGCAGCCTTGGCATCATTGGCTGAGTGAGTAACCATCACTATCGTTGTTCCGGCATTATTCAATCCTTTGAGGATATCCAACACCTCATTCCCAAAATGACTATCCAAATTTCCCGTAGGCTCATCGGCTAGTACGAGTTTTGGTTCTGTAACTACTGCTCTTGCAACTGCTACTCGTTGTTGCTGCCCACCTGACAATTGAGAAGGGTAATGATTTTGTCGATGAGCAATCCCCATCTTCTCCAAAACTTTCAACACCTTTTCTTTTCGTTCGTTTTTGGGGATATTCAAATATTGAAGTGGAAGCTCTACATTCTCTCCCACCGTTAACTCATCGATCAAATTGAAATTTTGAAATACAAAGCCAATGGTGTTTTTGCGCAGCTCCGTCCTTTCTTTCGGTCGCATTGCCGAAACATCTTTATCGTTTAGCATGTAACGCCCGCTATCGGCATTATCTAACATCCCTATAATGTTTAACAAAGTAGATTTACCACAACCAGAAGCTCCCATAATGGCCACAAATTCACCTTGCTGTATCTCTAAACTCAAACCATTTACAGCCAATGTTTCCACCGCAGAGGTTCTGTATTTTTTAATAATGTTTTCTAATCTCAACATGCTACTTCAATATAATTATCTCTTTTTCTTTTAAATATCCGTCGTAAGAACTCGTAATGATTTGTTCTCCCTCTTCTAATCCTTCTATTACCTGATAGTATCTAGGGTTTTGTTTTCCTAAAACAATTCTTCTTTGGTACGCCTTATCTCCTTTCACAACGTAAACAAACTTTCCTCCTGATGATGAAAAATAAGCCCCACGTGGTATTTTCAGAGTTTCCTCTTTACCACTTATTGCAATTGCCACTTGAAAACTTTGACCACGACTCAAACTCTCTGGTTGTTCATCTTCAAATAACAACTCTATTTCAAACTGACCATTCACAACATTTTGCTTCACTTTTGTAATGTATAAGTCGTAAGAATTTCCTTGTACCTTAAAACTCGCTTTTTGTCCGACCACAACCCTATTTAAGTAATGCTGATCTACCAAAGCAACAATCTTATAAGCTCCAGGAACATCCACACGCGCTACTATCTCATTGGCAGAAAGTACTTGTCCAATTTCAACATCAAACGATGTTAGTCTACCACTCAAAGGCACCAACACTTGCATCTCTTCAATTTTCGAGCGTATCATTTCAAGGTTTCTTTCCATTAAAACTATAGAAGCTTCTATCCTATCGTTTTGCACTTGCAGATAATGTTGATCTTCTTCCAACCTGCCTTTTAAAACATTCAGACGATTTAGCGTGTACTCCTTCTCGTCCTTTTGTTTTTCATATTCCAATTGGGCCAAACCTCGTTGCGCAAAAACAGCTGAATCTCCCTTAAAACTTCTGCAAATATTTGCCTTCTCTTTCTTGGTCAATGCATAATCATCTTCCAATCTACGCAAATTTTGATGCAGTGTAATTTGTGTATTTCTTAAGTTATTGAGTTGCTCAACTACTTGCGTCTCACGTTGCATATATTCTAAAACCAGCGCTTCATTTTGTAATGAAAGTAAAACTTCACCGGCTTTAACCGTGTCGCCGTCCTCTTTCATTTTCTGGAGTACTGAACCACCTTCATTTGCATCTATCAATATAGTTCGTTTCGGCTGAACACTCCCATTTGCAATTACAATTTCCTGAAACTCTCCATAGTTAACTTCAGCAAACTTCAATTGCTTATTAGGTATTTCAACTACATTATTTTGTAAATAGTAAGTGATTAAAGCAAGGATTCCCAAAACACCACCTATTACAATGAATTTTAGTCTATGCCTTTCCCAAAAACTTTGTTCTAATTTTATATCCACAGATTATTAATATTTCAATTGCTACAATTAAGTATTGTGCCAAAAAGCTAACCGCTTGATAAACAACACCTACATGATTCAACCTCCTATAACAGCTGTTCGAAAACGAACAATCCCTGTTCGGAAACGTACAG
>NZ_JAWWCF010000166.1:0-6776 GCF_033720595.1 Lishizhenia sp.
ATGGGGTATGGTGGTCCAAACTCAACAGTTTTTGAACCTGAGGTTTTAGTAATTGGTCCGGATAAGGTAGAGGTAAATGAAGAATTTACCTTAACTCCTCGTCATATTTATAAAGATATGTGGGAGGTTTATGAAATTGAATTTGGAGGAAAGGTAAGGGATGGTAAATTTATAATTACCAAGGATACCATAATTAGTGGTCATTTTAAAATAATGAAAAGAAATGGAGTGTGGATGCGTATTCCCTTTCAAAAAGAGGTTTATATTCGTTAAATCATGACGGAAGACTTAAAGACCTTGTATGAGAATAAATCGATAGATGAATTGTTAGAGATTTACAGAATACGAAGCGAGTATAGAGAAGATGTTGCTGAATTCGTAAGGAAAATTCTAACTATGCGTAATCTTACACCAGAACAGGAAGAACAGTTCATGAATTTTTCTCAAAATTCGATGGTTTTAGAGAGTGAAAAATCAGATTTGGGATTGTTGGACAAAAGTTTGAAACGACTACTGAAGTTTATGAATCCCCTGGAACCTAAATCGGATAATCAAATGGTTTGGCTTTTGCTTATTCCAGTAATTTATGTTTTTTCTATAGCAATAGAAAATGCTTTTTATCTGGGGTTAGATTGGTATACAGTTTTAGTGATGGGCCCAGATATACTTCTGTGTGCAGTTCTATTATACTTGCTTTACCATAAAAAGAAATGGGGCTTTTATATCTATATAATCTCCATTTTATACAAAGCTTATTCTTTTTTTAGCTTAGGAATATTTCACCTTACGCTTCAGTTAAGGTATGGAGGTATTGATGAAAGTTCTGAATCAGTTGATTTGGATGATAGGTTTTCTCGTCTTTTATTTGAAATGAGTGAGTTCGATTATACCGCTGAAATATTTTGGAGTTTTTTCAATTTTGTTCTTTTACTTGTATTAAGTAGGACGGTTGTTATCAATCGAATCAAGTCAATATATAATGTGGGGGATAAAATCACAAGAATGCTGTATTTCTGGACATCCTTAACTCTCCTAGTTGCAATTTCTGTAATGTATATAGTGTACTATTTTTAAGTTTTGATTTCAAACAGGGGTGAAACGGAGTAGCTTTGCGCCAACTTAGCTTTGAATTGTAAAAGGAGTATAAATGCGACTTTAGAAGCACTTTAGATGACTATTTACAATAAGATAAGTAAAGAAAACTAGTAGTGGAGACCCGGCCGTTTGCCAAAATATAAGGCAAAAAAAATAGGGTAAGCTACTTATATCGCACCGCTACAACCTCTTACCCTTGCTACGTTCCCGTCCTGGGGGATTCAGAGGGAGCTGGTCGTACAAGACTTACCCCGCCGCAAAGATAGTAACTTAATCTATTTTCGCAATGGGGAAGGGCGAAAAAAATCATGAAAAATGTCTTGAATTACCTTAAGCTTTGAGCATCAGATGTTAAGCAAGCCAAGAAAAATTATTCGTCCTTTAAAAGGTCTGGTCTTCTTTCCTTTGTTCGTCTGTAAGCCTCTTTTTCACGGTATTCTTCAATCTTTTTAAAATCTCCAGACAATAAAACATCAGGTACTTTCATGCCTTCGAATTCTGGCGGACGCGTAAACACGGGAGGGGACAAGAGGTTATCTTGAAAACTGTCTGTAAGCGCTGAAGTTTCATCATTCAAAACACCTGGTAATAATCGGACGACACTATCCACCAGCACAGCTGCAGCCAATTCACCACCAGATAAAACGTAAGAGCCTATAGAGATTTCTTTGGTGATGTATTTCATGCGTACGCGTTCATCCACTCCTTTATAATGACCACACAAAATAATCATGTTTCCTTTGAGGGAGAGTTCGTTGGCAATACCTTGGTCAAGCACTTCACCATCTGGGGTCATGTAAATGATCTCTGTGTATTCGCGTTCTCCTTGAAGTTTCTCTATGAGTCGAGCAATAGGTTCAATGGACATAACCATACCAGCACCACCACCATATTGGTAATCATCCACATTTTTATTTTTATGGGTGGAATAATCACGAATGTTGTGGATATGAATTTCTGCCAATCCTTTTTCCTGGGCACGTTTCATTATAGATACCTCGAAAGGACTTTTTAATAAATCTGGTAAAACGGTGAGTATGTCTATTCTCATGCTGCAAAAATAGTGTATTGTGAGGTATAGAGCTCAGAAAATGAAGCAAAAAATATTTGATCATATATCAAATTACTTCACGTATATGGGGTGAGGTGGAATTGTATGATGTTGATTTTGAACCGAAAGTAATATCAGTGCTGGCGTAACTTTGCGCATACTTAGATATTTGTACATTTAGGCTTTCAAACAGTTTACCGATGAAAATAGCACATCTTATCCTCATACCTGTCCTTAGCTTACTATTTTCCTTTTCTGTAGGTGCTCAAAATACCACCTATACTTACGATGAACTTATTGGCCAGTACGCTGAAATTGCGCAAGAATCCAAAGACATTCATTTTTTTAATATGGGGCAATCCGATTTTGGTGAGCCTATTTATTTATGTGTTTTAGGAGTAGCGGCAGATTCTCAAATGGTGTTTTCCTATGCGCAAAACTCAACGGTATTATTGATTAATAACGCTATACATGCTGGAGAACCTTGTGGGGTCAATGCTTCTTTAGATTTTGTAAAACACTATTCTAAATTATCTGAAAACGAGAAAATGAAGTATCCAGTGATTGCGGTTATTCCGGCCTACAATGTAGGAGGTATGCATAATCGAGGTGCCTATTCTCGCGCCAATCAAATTGGACCGGAAGAGTATGGTTTTAGAGGTAATGCTCAGAATCTTGACTTGAATAGGGATTTTGTTAAGATGGATAGTGAAAACATGAAAACCTTCGCCCATATTTTTCATGCTTTAGATCCAGATGTATTTCTAGACACGCATACAAGCAATGGAGCGGATTATCAATATACTTTAACACTTATAGCATCTCTAAAGGCTCGGTTAAATCCTGTACAAGCCGCGTTGATATACGATGAAATGTTACCGGCTTTAAAAGATAGTTTGTGGCAAAAGGATAGCCTCGATCTTTTTCCGTACATAGAAATGAATGGGAAGCGACTTCATGAGGGGATTCATGCTTTTAATGATAAGGCGAGATATTCAATGGGATATGCGCGTTTGTTTCATACCCTTAGTTTTACCTCGGAAACACATATGTTAAAGGACTTTGAAGATAGGGTAGTGGCGACCTATCGTTTAATCGAGGAAATGGCAAAATATACACGTCGTTACGATGATGAAATAGAACGTGTAAGAATGATTGCTCGGAATGAAATGTTACAAAAACGTTTTTATCCTGTTCGGTATGCATCGGATACGGCATTGAACAATAAGTCATTTATTGACTTGAAAGGGTATGCATATAAAGATAGCATGAGTGCAATTACTAATTCTCCGCGTCTGTTTTACGATAGGAATAAAGACACCACTTTTACTATTCCTTACGACTTTTACTATAGAGCAACAGATTCTACACTTATACCCGAATATTTTGTAGTTAGATCTTGGGAAAAAGAAACGATTGAGCGTTTGAAAAGGAATAAAGTAACGGTACAAATTATAGACAAAGACACGAATTTGTTACTTCGCCAGAATAAGGTGCTCTATTACCAAACAGTCAATAGTCCGTACGAAGGTCACTACCTTCACTATGATACTAAGGTGCAAGAAGCCATTGATAACGTAACACTTCATCAGGGAGATGTACTTATAAATACCCACCAACTGTCACGACTGTTTATTCTAGAAACCCTCGAGCCAACAAGTGACGATAGCTATTTTAATTGGGGATTTTACGATAGTTATTTACAGCAGAAAGAGCATTTCTCCGCCTATGTTTTTGAAGAAATCGCACAAGAGATATTAGACAATGATATGGATTTGAAGCGTGAATTTGAAGCAAAAAAAGCGGGAGATTTAGACTTTGCAAATGATCGTTGGGCACAGTTGAATTACATTTACATCAACTCACCGTATTACGAAAAGTCGCATAAAGTACTTCCTGTTTACAAGTCACTTCGATAGACAAACCCTATTGTTTACCCCATGTTAACCCTTCACAAGAAATGTTTCGTTGAAGAATTGTTTATTTTTGTGTAAAGTCAATAAAACTAGATTATGAAAAAACTATTACCGGCATTACTCTTACTCTTATTTTGGAGTGATGGTAGGGCTCAAGATACTACTTGGGTTCAAACTTTTACTTGGGATTCCATTTCAACGAGAAGAGCGACCTTTGATTTTCCTCAGGCTTTAAATTCTAAGCGTTTTGAGAAAGTACTGATGTATTACAATCTAAAGTGTGATCCAGCTACTCCTTGGGACAACCACGATTGTGGAGAATGGGATTATTTAGCATATTCAAGAATTTACGACCATACAGGAGTTATGGATTCAGTACAAGTAGACGGTACTGCTTTCGAAATCAATACTGCGACTCCTTTAACACAGAATTACGATCCAATTACCGGTGCTTTGAATAATCACACCGTAAACTACGATCAATACAGAAGGTCTAATGCGACATTGACGAATCACGCGGTATTGCAAGGAACAGTATCTTCTGATTATCCTGTGAATCAAGGACCAACTTCTGGTCAACGTTTTCAAATGATTATTACTGCAAGTGAATTAACAGCTGCAGGATTGTCTGCAAATGACGATTTACAATCTCTTACTTTAAATGGTACAGCGGTAAACGGTTCAGCAGATTTATCAGGATTGTCTATTAAGTTGAAATCAACTACAGATACTGAAATCTCTGATTGGCATACTGCAGGATTCACTGAAGTGTATAATGCTAAAAGAGGATCGGGAGTTAATGACGATGCTGCTTTAGTAACAGGTGATAATGAATTTTTATTCTACCAACCTTTTACTTGGAATGGTACAGACAACATTATTGTTGAGTTTGTTCACAGTGATGCAGGTCAAGCTTCTGACGCATTTACAACAACTGGAGTAAATGGAACTGGAAATTTATCTGTTGCTTACCCAAGACAAAATGGGGTGTACCAATCGGCTGTAGACAACTACACTGTTTCAGAATTATCTGATATTGACTTAGGTGCAGAAGTAACGGTTGCTTTTTGGGCTAAAGGTGAAGGTTCATACGGTACGAAGAATTCTGTTTTTGAAGCATATGACGTAGATGGAAATAGAATACTAAACGTTCATTTCCCTTGGGATAACAATGAGTTAATGTTCCATGGAGGTGCAACTGCTCAAAACGATAGAATTGCGAAAACAGTAAACTCGTCTGTGGTAGATGGTTCTTGGAATCACTGGGCATTTGTTAAGAATGCAAACGATGGAACGATGAAGATATACAGAAATGGAGCTTTATGGCACCAGGGAAGTGGATTGACAAGAGAAATTGGAATGATGCACCGTTTGGTGATAGGAGCAAACAGAAATCATTCGTTAGGTTGGAAAGG
This sequence comes from Lishizhenia sp., assembly GCF_033720595.1. Lineage (GTDB taxonomy): Bacteria > Bacteroidota > Bacteroidia > Flavobacteriales_D > Crocinitomicaceae > Lishizhenia. Next base: position 5,478 of record NZ_JAWWCF010000166.1, read on the forward strand.
TAAATTGGATGAATTTCAAATGTGGAATGTAGCATTAGACGCTGCCACAATTGGAGCTTGGTACGATAAAACAATCAACAATACTCACCCTAATTATGCAGACCTTTTAGTTTACCATAATTTTGATGATGTAGCTTACGCAACAGACGCTTCAGCAAACGATAATTTATTGATGCCAAATAGAAAAGGTGATTTTGATTTTGATCAATTGCCAGTTGTAGCACCGGAGGTTTCTTCTTTCCGACCAACAATTAGCTTTGGTACAGGTACAGTAGCAGGAACTATGGTTACTGAAACGAATTTCAAATACCTTCAAAAAGAACCTTCAGTTGTTTTTGAATACGCACCCGTGAACAGAAGATTCATTATTTCAAATGCATTTATAGCGAATGATGAAGGATATGTTTATGAATATGATACAGACGGTTCAACTGTATTGAACCAAACTCAAATTGGTACATCTCAAACGATTTCAAACAATGATATTGTTTACTATGAACAGCCATTTGAAATTTTAGACATGTATGAAATTGGTAGATTCATTACTCCATACGGAATTGGATTTGATTTAGGACCAAATGGATTTACTTGGGTATATGATGTTACAGATTACCAGCAGTTGTTGAAAAACTCTGTAGACTTCATGGCACACAATACACAAGAATTAATTGATGTGAAATTTGCCTTTATTGAAGGTATACCTCCACGTGATGTTCATAACATTGAGCGCGTATGGGGAAGTGCAAAATCGTACAACTACGGAAAATTAATAGATGATGACGTTTTAGCAGCTAAAGATATTTTACTTTCTGATACTTCTTCTCAGTTTAAAATAGTTTCACGTATTACTGGACATGGTCACTACGGTCAACAAACAAACTGTTGTGAATGGTCTCCTAAAGACCACAAGATTTTAGTAGATGGTATAGAACGATTTACATGGGATATTTGGCAAGAAACAGAGTGTGGAGATAACCCAAACATTGGTCAAGGTGGAACATGGCCTTATGCTCGTGAAGGTTGGTGTCCTGGTGATATGGTGAAGGATCACGGACATGAAATTACTCCTTATGTAACTCCAGGAGATACTGTATCTATTGACTATGATATTTCTGGAGTGTACAATGGTGATCAATCAGAAAGAGGTGGGAATTACGTTATGGCGACGCATTTGGTTTCATACAGCGCACCAAACTTCCAAAGAGATGCGGCATTGGTTGATATTTTAAATCCGAATTCAAATGATTTATACAAAAAATGGAACCCATCTTGTTCTAACCCTCGAGTAATTATTCAAAA
>NZ_JAWWCF010000167.1:0-6722 GCF_033720595.1 Lishizhenia sp.
AACTACTATCCTTCAGAGTTTCAGTTTTTACCTTACTACGTGGAGTTGTATAACATTGGTGAAGAATTAAAAAATGATTCTAACTATGTAGTTTTTCAGCGTATTTATGACAGTGAAAATAAGTTAGACCTAAGTGCGTTTAACCGCATGTACAAGTATCAAGTGGAGGGTGAAATCAAACCGATTGCAAAATCAATTGATATTACTAACCTACCAGCGGGAAGTTATTTGTTAGAAGTAAGTGTTGTGGATGCTGAGCAAAACCTTATTGCCTCTAACGTGATTAACTTTGATAGAAATAACTTCGCAGTTGATGTCCTTTCGAATTATCAAGATGAAATTGTAGACCCTGCATTTCAAGCTTCAATTACCACGGATTCTTTACGTTATTATTTGGCAAGTTTAATTCCAATTTCTAGTCAATCTGATGTTAAAAACATCATTCAATTACTAAAGGAGGAAGACACAACTTTACACAGAAAGTATATTCAGTCGTTCTGGAAAACAACTTCTTCCATCCAATCTTTCGAAAACTGGATGAAATACAAAGCACAGGTACAACTTGTGGAGCGTTTGTATGCAACGAATTTCCAGGTTGGATTTGAAACTGATAGAGGTAGGGTTTACTTACAGTATGGTTCACCGAGTTCCATTACTGCTCGACCAACTTCTCCAAGTGAATATCCTTACGAGATATGGCAATACGATAAAATTGGAAAGTTCTCAAACAAAAGATTTGTGTTCTACAACCCGGATATGGTGAACAATACCTACAGATTATTACACTCAGATATGGTAGGAGAGTTACAGAACTACAGATGGCAATATTACATCAACAGTAGAACTACACCAGGGAATAACATAGACGATCCAACAGGAGGTAGTGTTGATTCTCACGGAGCTAATGCAAGTCGTTATTACAAGAATTTCTAAAGTCACTTTTACATGTCACAAGCTAAGGTTGCCGTTGTAATTTTAAATTGGAACGGAAAAGCTTACCTCGAACAATTTTTACCTTCTGTGGTGAAATATTCAGAGGGTCACCAGATTATTGTTGCTGATAACGCATCCACAGATGATAGTATCTCTTTTTTAAAGGCGAATTACCCTTCTATAGATATCATAGTTAATACAAGTAATGGTGGTTTTGCCAAAGGGTATAATGATGCGCTTAAGCAAGTAAAAGCGGATTACTATGTTCTGTTAAATTCTGATGTTGAAGTTACGGCAAACTGGGTGGATATCATGCTTGAAGAACTTGAAAGCAATTCAGGTTGTGTTGGGGTTCAACCCAAAGTTTTGGCCTATCATAATAAAAGTGTTTTTGAACATGCTGGTGCCGCGGGAGGATTTATAGATAAGAATTATTATCCTTTCTGTAGAGGTAGAATATTTGGTGATGTAGAGGAGGATAAGGGACAATACGACGGTGTTCGTGAGGTTTTTTGGACTACTGGAGCCTGTATGTTGGTCAATGCAAAAGCCTATCATGAAGTAGGAGGTTTAGACGAGGATTTCTTTGCGCACATGGAGGAGATTGATATGTGTTGGCGTTTAAAGAATAGGGGATATTCCTTTTTTGCTGCCCCAAAAGCAGTAGTTTACCATGTTGGCGGGGGGACCTTGAATTATGAAAGTCCGAACAAAACCTATCTCAATTTCCGCAACAGTCTTTATATGATTCATAAAAATTATAAAGGCATACTTCCATTATTTATCTTCAAACGATTAATTCTGGATGGAATTGCAGCTTTAAAGTTTGCAGTGAAATTTAAATTCAAGCATTTGTGGGCGATAGGTAGAGCGCATGCTAACTATTACCAACAACTTCCGAAATTAAATGCAAAGCGCAAAGCTTTGAAAAAAGCTACAAGTAACTTAGAAGCAAACAAGGCTGGATTTTATACAGGAAGTTTGTTGTTTGCGCGTTTTTTTAAAGGAATTACAGCTTTTTCTAAATTGAATCAAAGGCTTTTTAAATAAGCTAGAAGTTGTATTGTATACCAAGCCCAAGGCTAAAACTGCTTTTGGGATCAATACGCGTTTCCTGATACAAGATTCTCGATTTTGGATTGTAACTTACTTGTATAGGAAGAATGATATCGAAATCACCGATTTGATAAGCCAAAGTATTTCTAAGTACAAAATTTACGGAAAATGGGTTGACAACTAGGCCGTTTATATCTCCTTTCAAAGAAGTGAACCTCAAATCTGCTCCAAGGTTGGTTGTCAATTTTAAATTTTCATCTCCGTTGGGGTTTAAGATAAAGGTTCTACCAATACTTACAGGTATACTGAAATAGTTTATAGAACTAGATAGCGTTTGCGCAATGGTGTTTACGCTCGTATCGGTTACAGTTGAATACGACGAATCAATAATCATCCCACTCGTATCGTAGGTATACACAACAGAGTTTGAATCAATGTATTGATAAATTTGCGTGTAAGTACTGTCTGTTTCATAATTCATACTACCATTCTGGTATTGGGCACCAAGTTGTAGGTTATATACGTCTAGCGCCTTTAACTGACCATAAATTTGATAGGCCATGATAGATCGATAATTTATTTTTTCTTGATTACCAGGGGCAGAGGAAGAGGTGATTTCTAAAGAAGGTTTAAAGCTTGCAAGGCGAGCTTCAATTCCCACAGAGTAACCGGTTAAAAACTGAGAAGGAGTAGTTTTTTTCTCGTCCTTCTTATCATCTGCTTTCGTGTTCTCTTTTTCTACTTCTCCCTTAGTTTCATCGATTGGTTTTTCATCCTCATTTGCTTGTGTTGTTGAAGTAGTGTCAACTCCTACAACCTGCGTAGAGGTATCCTGATTTGAATGCTCAGTATTTAACGAATTGTTCTGTAAAGACTGCTCCTCCTTATTTGTGCCGGTCTTATTCACCTCAGCGTTTATTTCTGGGGTTGTTTCGGTTCTGTCTGCTGCTTTCTCATTTGCTTTGTTTGAAGCCAGCAATGTATTACCTGAGATTTGAGTTGAGCTCAATGAAGTTGCGGGAGTGTTTGTACTGGCGCGGTTAGCGGGAACAAACGCAGTTTCTTGTTTAGGAACCACACTATCAATTGGTAAAAGGTGAGCATTTGCAGTATTGTTTAGATTGCTTTTCCTTTCCTTGCTCAGAATTTCCTTGCTTTCTACATCGCTCTTTTGGTCCGGAGTAATTGAAGTGGAGTTGTTTTCAATTTTATTTAGGGAAATATCACCTGTAGAATTCTGGTTTTTAAAAAAGAAAAAGGCAGAAATAGAAAGACCAGATAAGAATAAAATGGCAAGTAAAAGAGCAAGTAATCTTCCCTTAGATTTTGGAAAATCTAGGGCGTCATCAATTGCACGCTTAACATCAGCTGGTGGTGTAACCTCAGCCTTAAGCATCTTCTCTCTGAAAAGATTCTCTATGTTATTTTTCTTACTCATGCCCTTTCTATATTAATCAAGCTCCCTAACTTCTCCTTCAGCATTCTTTTTGCTTTCATCAATTGAGATTTCGAGGTGTTCACCGAAATATCAAGGTATTCTGCAATCTCTGTATGTTTTAAATTTTCAAAAACAAAGAGATTAAACACCATGCGATAACCATCTGGTAACTCTTGAATGAGATTTAAAAGTTGCTGATAAGACTGATTGGATGTGTCTTCTAATTCAAATTCTGTTTCTTCTTCACTGAGAACAACATTGTTTTCTATAGGTTCAAATTTCTTTTTCTTGCGTATTTCATCGAGCGCTGTATTTATTGTGATGCGTTTTATATATGCACCTATAGATCCTGATGGATCAAACTTTTCTCTACTGTTATAAAGTTTAATAAAGCTGTTTTGAAGTACATCTTTGGCCTCGTCCTCATCCTTCATATAACGCAAAGCAATAGCATACATGCCCGGCGAATAGGCATGGTAAATTTTGTCAAAGGCTTTCTTTTTGCCTTTACAAAAGTCTTTAATTGTCTTTGCACTAATAGCGCTCAAATGAGTGGTTTTGGTTTATATACTTAGGCCTTTTTAGAAAGGTTGCCCGAAACTATTAATTATTTAAACAATTCTGAACTTTTTTGAAATGAATTTCTCGTTCTTCTACTGTATTGTTCGGAGTTGCAGTTATCTCTTTGCACTTAGAATCTATGTAATCAGACCGTTGTAAGAGAAAGTCGAAATCAGATTCTGCTGTTGTTTCACTTTCCAAAGCTTTTTCTATAGAGTCTATTGCTTTTATGCAATTACAAAAATCCCATTGCAGGCCGAATTTCTTTTCAATTTCAGCGTGTATTATGGTATCCGGTTCAGGTAGGGGCGTACTAATTGTATCTGTGTTTTCTACAGCCAAATTGGGGTTCTGTGCAATTTCTTTTGTGGTATTTTCGTTAGTATTTAGGGTGTTTGCTTTGTGAGTTTGGGGAATTTTCTTTCGTGAGGCATCGTTATTGCAACTGATAATTAAAACACTGAGGAAAATTGTACTAAAAAGAAATTTCATAACTTGATAACTATTGTTAACACCTTAAAACTAGGGAATATGTTTGCAAAAATTAAACAACTCTCCATATTTATTATCCTTTTGAATGCCGGATGCTTGTTGGGGCAAGAAGGTAATAGTCAACCTTTGGATACAAGTATTGTATACGTACAGGACCTTGAGGAAATAAAATGTATACCGAATTATCAAAAAGAATATAATCGCTTACTGCGAAAAGTCAGACGAGTTTACCCCCTTGCTTTGTACACCAAGGAAGTGTTAGATTCCTTGGACAAGGATTTAGCGCTACTCAATAAAAATCGGAAACAAAAGAAATTAGTAAAGCAGACCCATAAAGATTTAAAGGCAGATTTTAAATTTTTATTGAAGGATCTATACAGGAGTGAAGGTGTAGTATTGGCCAAATTAATATACAGGGAAACGGGGATGAGTATTTATGATATTATTTCGCAATACGAATCAGAATCGAAGGCTTCCACTTTTGCCTTAATAGCTCAAGCATGGGAGCAAGATTTAAAAATGAAATATGACCCAGAGAATGAGGATTATATTCTAGAACGGGTAATTGAAGATGTGAATGCCGGTCTTGTGGATTTTGATTTTACGGTACATCTTCTCGATAAAAAAGAATACAAACTGAAAAAGAAGGCGTATGTAAAGCGAAGGAGAGATGCAAGAAAAAAGAACAGACAAAGGAGCCGAGAAAGAAGAAAGAAGCAACGAAAAAAGGGAACCTAATAGGTTCCCTTTTCTAATTATTTCTGTTCGGATTATTTTGCTGTAGCAGCTAATGTGTCCTGTGCTCCAGAAGAAAGTGCTGATTTCTCAACTCTTAATTTCGTAGAACCTTCACATTCCAATAAAACTGAAGATTCAGCTACTTCTAAAATTTTCCCGTGGATTCCTCCGATGGTAACAACTTTATCTCCTTTCGTTAATCCTTCTCTGAATTTTTTAGCTTCTTTTTGCTTTTTCATTTGAGGTCTAATCATGAAAAAGTAGAATACTACTACCATTCCTAAAATCATTAGAAGAGATTGCATACTTCCTCCTCCTGATTGTAATAACATTACGTTCATTTCTTTTGTATTATTTAGTTTATAACGTGTGCTTTAATTAAAACAGTGTGTCCTGAAGGTTTCGTGTTTCCAGAAATTGTAACTGTTTTAGTGATATTCCCAGTAAAGTTCTTTGTATCAATTTTTGCAATTGTACTTGTAGATTCTCCTGGGGCAATAGGATCTGAAGGTTTGTCTGTTACTGTACAAGAACAACTTCCTTTCACATCCGCAATAATCAAAGGAACATCTCCTGTATTTTTAATAGAGATTTCAGCTTCAATTACTTCACCTCTTGCAACATCTCCCATATCAATTTCTTCTTGTACTTCCATCGTAGTTTTTTCACCGATAATAGAGCCTGACTCTGAACCACAAGAAGCAAAGATGAAGAGCATTGCTAAGAATAAAAATTTTCCTTTCATTATTTTTTTTGCGCTAATATAATTAATTCATTAAACCGCGACCTATCTTATTGATTTGTCCGTCGGCTTCAAGACGTGCAATGGCCTTATCAAGTACTCCGTTGATAAATACATTACTTTTTGGGGTACTGTAGAACTTAGAAATTTCAATGTATTCGTTCAATGTAACCTTTACGGGGATATTGTTGAATTCTTGTAATTCTGTAATGGCCATTTCCATTAATAAAACGTCCATACGTGCAATTCTATCTAATTCCCAGTTAGAAGTTAACTCGTCAATTAATTTCAAGTTTTCTTCTTCTCTTTTGATGGTTTTCTTCAAGAGAGTTCTTACGAAATCTTTCTCATCAATTGGGTCTTTGTACAAAGGCATGATGTCATTGGCACCTTCTTCTTCGAAGTTTTTAAGTGTCTTGATCACCATGGTTGCCGCTAAATCAATATCATCCATCCAGTGTATGCTCTTCTCTTCAAAGAAAGAGTAGAGGTGATCGTAGTTCGCGATTTCTGTTTTGAACAAGGTAATTAAGAAGTTCTTGTCCTCTTCAAAACCAGTGTTTCCATTGTTCATGAATTCAAAGAAAGTTTCTGTTTCACGAATGTGTAAAAACATCTTTCTGAAAATTTCACGTTCAGTGTCACCCACCCAGTTAACCGTTCTTTCCTCAGAAGCCTGAATCAACATGTAGTTGTCTTCCAACAGGGCAATAACCTTGTTGTCTACAAACTTCATGTTTGGATTTAAATCTTCTTCTTTTG
>NZ_JAWWCF010000168.1:0-6714 GCF_033720595.1 Lishizhenia sp.
AATATATTTTAATCTTGTAATGACAAACGGTGAATTAAATATTTAAGTGGTATACATAGATAATTCTTATTATTCTAATATTGTATGTAACTACTTCATCAACAAGCACATTAAAAAGAAACAATATTAAAAGCACTCGAATTGTCAGAAACACCTGACCACGTAATTTTCATAAATTAATTTTGAGTATACACGTAATATAGGCATCTCGGAGGGGATGCCTATTTTTACGAGAGTTGGCATAACTTTAAATCTTTTATCTTTAATAATTCATCCAATTACTTAATATGAAAAATATCTTCTTCATTGTTCTCATCATTTTAGGAAACATGCTAAGTGCTTGTGTATCTACTAAAAATGCCTGTGATGGCTCAAAAACAGCTACGGTTATAAGTGGAGTTGATGGTTGTGGTTGGTTATTACAATTAGAAAATGGTGAAGTGCTGAACCCCACAAACCTTGAAGACATGAAGATTGAATTAAATAAAGGTAATACGGTTGAAATAAACTACGAAAAAGTTGAAGAAATGAATATATGCATGATGGGTACTACTGTTAAACTAAGTTGTATTGTTATTTCTAAATAAAATATTAGGGTAATAAAAAAGAGGCTACACTTTAAAGCGTAGCCTCTTTTTTTAGTCTTCAATATTTTAATTAAGCAAATTCAGCCAATTCCATCCATCGATCACTTTTCTGCTCAATTTCAGCAACCACCTCACCTAAACGTTTACTCGCATCATTAAGTTCTTCAGAGCTCACATCAGGATTTGAAAGTTTAGCTGTTAACTTTTCTTTCTCTTCTTCTAAAGACATAATTTCACCATCCAAAGCTTCAAACTCAGTTTTTTCCTTGTAAGTTAGTTTACGTTTTTCTACTACAGGTTTCGGTTTTTCAACAACTACTTCCTTTGCAGCTTCAAGTTGCTCCTCTTTCTTACGTTGTCTATTTTCTTCTTTTTCTAGTTTATCGGCTGCTTTGAGCTGTTCTCGATACGCCGTATAATTTCCAATGATATCTTTGATTTTCCCTTCTCCTTCAAAAACAAATAAGTGGTCCACCATTTTATCCATGAAATATCTATCGTGAGATACAATGATTAATGCCCCTTGGAAAGAACGCAAATAATCCTCCAAAACATTCAAAACGAAAATATCCAAATCATTGGTAGGCTCATCCAGTATTAAAAAGTTAGGATTGGCCATCAGGACCGTCATCAATTTTAAACGACGTTTCTCCCCTCCACTCAATTTATACACATAATTGTAATGCATATCTCGAGGGAATAAGAATTTCTCTAAGAATTGTGCAGCAGACATTTGTCTACCTTTTTCTAAAGGAATGTATTCAGCAATTTCACGAATCACATCGATTACCTTTTTATTGTCGTCTACCTGAATATTTTCTTGTGAGTAATAACCAAAAACAACCGTTTCACCGATAACTATTTTCCCTTTATCAAGCGGCTCCTGCCCCATGATCATATTTAAGAAAGTAGATTTGCCTGTACCGTTGTTACCAACAATTCCTAGTCTTTCATTACGTTTGAAAGTATAGGTAAGCTCCTCAATTATCTTTTTATCTCCGAAGGATTTACCAATTTTATGAAGCTCGAGAATCTTGGTTCCTAAACGCTCCATTTTCACCCCCAACTCCAACTCTTCTTTGTTGATGTTTTGCTTGGCTACTTTCTTTAAGTCATGGAAAGAATCAATACGCGCTTTTTGCTTCGTTCCTCTTGCCTTTGGCTGACGACGCATCCATTCCAATTCCGTACGCATCTTACTGCGGGCCTTGGTAACGGTAGTTTCAAACTGCTCTTCTCGCTCAGCTTTCTTCTCTAAATAGTAAGAAAAGTTTCCTTTGTATTTGTAGATGGTGTGATCCTCCAATTCTAATATAGTATCACATACTACCTCCAAGAAGTACCTGTCGTGCGTTACCATTAGAATGGTAGATTTAGAAGTACCTAGGTAATCTTCCAACCATTCTATCATATCTAAATCCAGGTGGTTGGTGGGCTCATCTAGAATTAAAAAGTCAGGCTCAGCAATTAAAACTTTGGCCAAAGCCACTCGTTTCTTCTGTCCTCCTGATAATACCGAGATAGGTAAGTCAACATTATCTAATTTCAACTTAGACAAGATCTGTTGAACCTTCACTTCTGTATCCCAGGCATTCAATTCAGAAATTTCGACAAAAAGCTCTTCTATGCGCTTTTCATCGTTTTCTTTCATGGCCTTGTTGTATTCTTTTACAACTTTTAGTTTAGGAAGATCATGGTTAAAAACCTCTTCTATAATGGTATGACTTTCATCCAAATTCTCTGCTTGTTCTAAGTAAGCCACGCGTATATCTTTACGAAACACAACTCTACCATCATCGTAGGGCTCAGTGCCCAACAAACATTTCAATAAGGTAGATTTACCCTTACCATTTTTAGCAACAATAGCGGCCTTTTGCCCTTGCTCAATACCAAAGGTTAAATCTTCAAAAATAAGTCTATCACCAAATGTTTTGGTGAGGTTTTCAACGGATAAAAAATTCATACAATTACCTTAAACGGTCTAAGCTTGAAATTAATTTTTGATCTCTTCTCACACCAATATTTCCCAAGAAAATAAACGCTACACTTAACGCTAAGGCATAAAAAGCAAATCCAATATTTTTAACTACTCCTTCTTCTCCAACAAGCGTTTCCATACCCTCTCCCGATAGGTAAAACAAAACAACTGTTGCGATCAGGGAAACTAGGGCAAAGAAAAAAGCCATACGCCCCATTCTAATTTGGCGTTTATAGTTTTTGAAGCTAACCATAGCTCCAAGTGTTAAGAGTAGAATAAGAATTGAAATAATATAAAATGGAAAACTTACAGTAGAAGTTGAAAAACTTGCCAAAGAACTTCCTTCTTCCAATTGAAGATATTCTTTTAATGCTTCGGCTTTTTCTGGCACTAAATTTTCGCGCGCAGTACCCTCTACTTGCACTCCATAAGAATTGTAGTGTGCTGTTAGTTCAAATGAATCTGAAATAGCACCATCGTAGGTGTAAACATCTAACCCAAGGGTCAAGACCAAAAGACAAATCACTGCCAAGGCGTAGTAAATCGTTTGTATTCTCTGTAACATGCTTTATTAAATTTTAAGCAAAGATAAACTTCCTTTAAAAGTCTGCCCCATTCCCCTTAAGTTTATTTTGTACAGTTTGATTCAACTTATATGATAGAATGAACTAGGAAGAACGAAAAACAGTACCCCCATCTTTTATTCCATGATTAAGGAATGATTTACTTCTTTATTTCAAGGATAAAGGGCTCTAAAGTTCAAATACATACATGTATAAATAAAAAAGTTGAAATTTTAAAAAAATATTAATTAATATTTGTATACTTGCATTGTCTGCACAACCCACGACCTCATTGTGAGTTAGACAATTACTAGATTACTCAAGTATTATATAAAATCGATATTTTAAATCTCAATTCAACTTTATGAATAAAGCTGATTTAGCAGGAAAGAAACTTCCTGAATTACGCGAAATTGCGAAAACAATTGGTATTAAGCGCGTTGAATCATATAGAAAGGCAGAGTTAGTTGACCTTATCACTGGAGATGCTCAACAAAAAGAGGAAGCTGCTCCAGCTCCTGCAGAAGCAGCACCACAAAAAGAGAGCAAAAATGCTCCCATTGAAGTAAAAGACGCTCCCGCACGAAGAAAACGTAGGCCCAAAACAGAAAATGAAGCCAGCGAAAAACCGGCAGGAAGAATCTTAACTGCGGACAACCCAGAAAAAACGACGCCACAGAAAGAAAACAAGAAACCCGACAACCGCCACCACAACCAAAAGAACGATCAAAGAGCCTCGAAAGAGAACAACGATAAAGCCAACAACCCTAGGCAACGTAAATCTAACGACAACAACCACAATCAAGATCAAAACAAAGCTCCTCAAAAACAAAACAGAAAACAAAAAGAAGATAAATTCGATTTATCAGGAATTGTTTCTGCAGAAGGAGTATTAGAAATCATTCAAGATGGTTACGGATTCTTAAGATCTTCTGACTACAACTACCTTCCTTCACCGGATGATGTATACGTAAGTCATTCTCAAATAAAATTATTCGGATTAAAAACAGGTGATACTGTATTAGGTACAATTCGTCCTCCTCGTGAAGGAGAAAAGTACTTCCCTTTAGTAAAGGTTGATTCGATTAACGGTAGATCTCCGTCTTACATTAGAGATAGAGTTCCTTTCCAATACCTTACTCCTCTTTTCCCAGATGAGAAATTTAAATTAACAGGTCACGCGCAAGAAAGTACTTCTACGCGTATTATGGATTTATTTGCTCCTATTGGTAAAGGTCAACGTGGTATGATTGTAGCACAACCGAAAACGGGTAAAACTGTTTTATTAAAGGATGTTGCCAACGCAATTGCTGCCAACCACCCTGAAACATACTTAATAGTATTGTTGATTGATGAAAGACCGGAAGAGGTTACAGATATGGCAAGAAGTGTAAATGCAGAAGTAGTTGCCTCTACCTTTGATGAGCCAGCAGAAAGACACGTTAAAGTTGCCAACATTGTTTTGGAGAAAGCAAAACGTATGGTAGAATGTGGTCATGACGTATGTATCTTATTAGACTCAATTACGCGATTAGCAAGAGCTTACAATACGGTATCTCCTGCCTCTGGTAAAGTATTATCTGGTGGTGTTGATGCTAATGCTCTTCAAAAACCTAAACGTTTCTTTGGTGCGGCACGTAAGATAGAAAATGGTGGTTCTTTATCTATTATCGCTACAGCCTTAACAGAAACAGGTTCTAAAATGGACGAAGTAATCTTCGAAGAATTTAAAGGAACAGGTAACATGGAACTACAGTTGGATAGAAAAATCGCCAACCGTAGAATATATCCAGCTATTGATATTCTTGCTTCTGGTACACGTAGAGAAGATTTATTAATGGACAAAGATGTTCTTCAACGTATTTGGATTTTACGTAAGCACTTGGCAGATATGAACCCTATCGAGGCTATGGATTTCATGAAACAACACATGCAAAATACCAGGTCTAACGAAGAGTTCTTAGTTTCTATGAACGGTTAATTCTAGTTATGAGACCAGCATTAAAATACGGACTCCTTTTCGCAGCAGGATGGATAGTCCTTAAAATGATTTTTAAAGCTTTAGGTGTATTACAAGATGATTTGTTTGTACCTGGATTAATCAATAACTTCTTTTTGTTGCTTGCTATTGCAGTAGGTTTGTTCTTTGAAAAAAAGAAAGAAGGGTTTGGTAGTGGTACCGCCTTAAGTGATATAAAAAATGGTATGATTGCAGGCACACCCTATGCGGTAATTGTATCTGTGTTTATCTTTTTCTATTACAAGGATATAACACCTGAATATGTAGAAAATAGAGCGCAAGAAAGAATAGACTTAGTCTATAACGCTATGCAACGCCCAGCATATGTGGACAGCTTAAAGATGAGTGATGCTAAATATGCAGTAATGACCAACGATGAAATTTTTTCAGAAATGAAAGAAGGAATTCAAAGTTCATTTGATACCAACTTCCTCTTAACCTTTAGTTTATTAGGATTGATTGTTTTAGCGGTCACCTACTCTATCTTCACTACAGTAATTTTTAGAAAAATACTCCTCCGGGATTATTATAAATAAACATTGAAAGTCCTTCTAATTAGAGGGACTTTTTTTATGCAATAGCCTATTATTCTTTCTGTATTTTTTCACTAAAAACATATGAAATATTGACGGAGTAAACAATTCTTCATTCTTTGACAGCAAGGCAATCACACATTGCTCAAGAGTAATAAAAGCTATCAATAAATCAGCATAATTGTAAAAAGAATGCATGGAGTTGTACATCAAAAACCAAGTGTATAAACACATCACAAAAACCCAAGCATTGCTCAATAAAGTATTCGAATAAATCAATTTTCTATGAATGATGAGTTGAAGCAAAGCTCCAGCTATTCTAATATCTAAATGTTGCATCAAAACACTCCATTTTGCTTCATTCATACCATCTCCAAAACAATACCAGGCCCCAATAAACATATACAGCCAAATAGACAATTCTGAAACAAAACTGAGATTGTACTTACCTTTAGGAAAAGGTATTATATACAATGCAAAGAGGATTAACATCAAAAGAAACTGTACGCCAAAAAACAGTTGAAAATAAAACTGCTGAATTGCAGCAACGGCTAAAAGCACTATAAATTGATAGATGTTTTTATACGCGAGTATAGGGGCTAATGCAATTTGATACGTTTTCATTCTTGAACGAAAATATCAATAATTCAACGCGAACAAATAAAAAAGGTCCCTGAAATTAATCATGGGTCTAGATTGCTAGAAAGTATTTTCCAAAAAAAGCCCCGAAAATAATTCGGGGCTAGGTTGTCAATAAACTATTCGTCCTAAAAAAAAGTACTATTCAACAACCACTCGTTTAACAGTATACTCTTCTTTACCGTAAACTTGAACAGTATATAATCCCTTACCTACTTTAGGTAATTGAACATTAATTCCTGCCTTTTCCATAAAGGTATTTTCATAAACTACTCTACCTTGAGCGTCCGAAATACGAACAATACCTTCATTTATACCATTAAATAGAATGTGAAATGATCCATTGTTTGGGTTTGGATAAATATTGAAAAGATCTTTATTTACAGCTTCTACT
>NZ_JAWWCF010000169.1:0-6682 GCF_033720595.1 Lishizhenia sp.
GCCAATATCATTGGATACTCTTTAGAAGAATTAGGTGAAGTCAATATAGATACTTGGATAGAACATTGTCACCCCAAAGATTTAGAATTATCTAACAAACGCATACAAGAACACCTTGAAGGAAAATCCCGCATCTATGATGTAGAAGCCCGAATGAAACACAGAAATGGAAATTGGGTATGGGTTCACGACAAAGGAAAAGTAGTTTCTTGGACAGAAGATGGTAAACCAGAATGGATGGTTGGATCACACCAAGAGATTACTGATCGTGTTTTAGCGAGGGAACAAAATAGAAGGTTTGTCGACCAGGCTCCTATTGCAATTGCCATGTTTAACAAAAACATTGAATATTTAGCAGCTTCTCAAAAATGGATTTCAGATTACAACATCCAGGATGAAGATATTATCGGTAAATCTCATTATGAAATATTTCCTGAAATTGGAGATGACTGGAAACGCGATCACCAACTTGCACTGCAAGGGCAAACACTCAAGAGTGACGGTGAATTATTTCGACGTGCAGATGGAAGTGAGCAATGGATAAAATGGGAACTAAAACCTTGGTATTTTAAAGACAAAGAAATTGGAGGTATTACCATGTACTCCCAAGATATCACTGTAGCCAAAAAAGCAGAGGAAAAACTACGAATCTCAGAAGAGACATTTAGAAATAATTTTGAAAATGCCGCGATAGGAATGGCCATTGTTTTACCCGATGGAACCTTTTCTAAAGTAAACAATAGTTTTAGTGAAATGCTGGGTTACGAGCGTTCCGTGCTCGAAAAACTCACTTTTCAAGAAATCACATACCCCGACGATTTAAACAAAGATTTAGTATTACTCAAAGAGGTCGTTAACAACCAGAGAGATTCTTACCAGATGGAGAAAAGGTACTTCCATAAAAATGGTAAAATTGTTAATGCCGTTCTTTCTGTTTCTGTGGTGAGAAAAGCAGATAAATCTCCACTATATTTCATTTCCCAAATTACAGATATCACTCCTCGTGTAGCTGCGCAAGTCAGCTTAAAAAATACGCTTTCAAAACTTGAAAGTATAGTAAATGGTAGTACTCAAGTAAGTATTATAGGAACAGATGCAAAAGGTGTGATTAACCTTTTTAATATTGGCGCGGAAAACCTTTTGGGCTACAAGAGCGAAGAAGTTCTGTATACGAATTCTCCTGAAATCATTCATAAGAATTCAGAAATTGAAGAGAGAAGTGTCGAACTCACTCGAAAATACAACAAGCCTGTTAATGGATTCGATGTATTTACCGTAGTAGCAAATGACGTAGGTTTTGAATCAAAAGAATGGACCTACGTTCGAAAAGATGGTTCTGAGTTTAAAGTTTTACTTACCGTAAACCCGATACGTGAAGATGACGTGATTATTGGATACGTTGGAATTGCAGTGGATATAAGTGAATTAAATGCGGCTCAAAATCAAATTAAATCTCTTCTTGAATTAAAACAGACGCAAAATGAAAGGTTCTCTAATTTTGCTTACATCGTATCGCATAACCTGAAAACCTATACCAATAATTTATCTGGACTAATCAATTTATTTGTTCGTCAAAATAAGGATGCTGGAAATAGTAAGGTATCTAAATTCCTAATACAATCCATTGAAGGATTATCTGAAACCGTTGAACACCTGAATGAAGTACTGACCATAAGTAGTGAAAACATCGACTACACCAACATAAAAATAGGGAGTGTATTAAAGAGCTCTATCGGTAATTTAGCACTGAATGCCGAAGAGGCTAATGTGGAGATAATAAATAACTTAACAGAAGATTATCAAGTCAAAGGTATTAATGCTTATGTAGAAAGTGTCTTCTTTAACTTCATTTCTAACGCCATTAAATATAGGGATGAAAAAAAGGATAGCTTTGTAGAAATTTCTGCTGAAGAAACCGAGAAGTATATCTGCATTAAATTCAAAGATAACGGACTAGGAATCAATCTAGAAAAACACAAAAACAAGCTATTTGGAATGTATAACACCTTCCATAAACACGACGAAGCAAGAGGTATAGGATTGTTTATTACGCACAATCAAGTCGAAGCAATGAAGGGGAAAATTGATGTTGAAAGTGAGATTGGCAAAGGAACGAACTTTAAGGTTTACCTTCAGAAAGTCTAAAATTCCTTCTCCAAAGTAAAAACATCATAGCACCGACTCCATAACTCGCAACATCCCAATAATCTTGCGTATACACTTTTGGATTTTGATGAGGTAATACCCACTCAAAAAGTAAGCTACAACACGCCCAACTAAAGATTACTTGAACTACTGTTAACTCCAAGTCCTGTCCTTTCATCCACCGAATCAATTGTAAAGCAAAGCCATTGATAAGGAATAAACAGATAAAATCAGAAAAGTAATTTCTTATAAATACTGGAAGATCATAACCCAAATGCTTAAGCATGTAGTAAAGCAGATAAGCTATGCACCAGAATACAAAGAAAGGCTGCTTAATGATACTCATGCAGAAGCTGCAATTGCGAGGTACAACATAAAAACTACGAGTCCCACATAAATCCCCCAAATTCCCATTACGATATAATATAATAAACGAACAAAAGGATTTTTAGAATTGCGAGATTTCTCAAAGAAAACTGCGAGTTTCCCTGGAGGCTTAGGTTTTTGAATTCCGTGTTTTGCGATATACTTTTCTTCTCGAATAATTTGCTCATTCAATAGATTTCCACAATGCTCGCAATTGAATTCATCAGTAGACCATTGCTTGCATGATTTACACAAAACCTGTTTCATTCTCCCTTAAATTTTATGCAACTAAAATACACATTATACCACTATATCAGTATCAATACTAAGGTATTCTTAGGGCCAAATCACTCGTAATTTTATTTAGATTCATTCTAAATACCTAGCTTTAGGTATTGCACAAGCCATGCTCCCTCACTTCCTTTGTAGCAAAATTGCTGCACACAATGTTACGATTATCTGGACTTATTATTTCTATCATTTTTAGCTCCTCACTTTGGGCGCAAGAAGCATTTGTACAAGGTAAAGTTTTGGCCCATGGTATATCAATAGAAAATGCAAAGGTCAATTTTGGAAATGGTAAAGGTGCTTATACCGATTCGTTAGGTGTTTTTATTCTAAACAATTTACAAAAAGGAACCTATACCGTGCAGGTAAGTGCATTTGGTTTCGAAAGCTATACCACTCAAGTAAATATTTTCAAAGACACCAATTATTTAAAAAGTATCCCTCTTACTCCTATCCAAGAAATGGAGGGTGTTACCGTGTCCGCTGAGACAGACAATCAAAAGGTACAGGAAGAAGCATTCAATGTTACGGCTATAGATCTAAAACCCGTACAAAACCTCAACCTCAACGTAAATGACGTGCTAGATGGAACACCCGGAATACGCGTAAGGGAATCTGGAGGTACCGGGGCTAACTTTAGTTTTTCTTTGAATGGTTTTACCGGAAAACAAGTCAGGTTTTTTATTGATGGTCTACCTACTGATTATTTAGGTCAAGCCTTTGGTTTAAACATTGTTCCCATCAATTTATTAGACAGAATCGAAGTGTATAAAGGTGTGGTGCCCGTTCGCTTAGGTGCAGATGTTTTAGGAGGCGCAGTGAATATTGTCACTAAAAACATCAGCAAAGATTTTGTCGACGCCAGCTACAGCTTAGGATCATTTAACACGCACAAGGCAGCGGTAGTTGCCCGACACACCTCGAAGAAAAATTTCTTAATCAACACCAGTGCCTTCTACACTTTCTCAGAAAACAACTATTTCATGGATGCCTATTTGGCCAATCCTCAAACTGGAGCAATTGACAAAGACCCAACGCGTATTCGTAGATTTAATGATGCATTTAGAAGTACCACTGCTCTCTTGGAAATGGGAGTAGTCAATAAAAATTTCGCTGATAGACTTCTACTGGGCTTTATAGCCTCTGAAACCTACAAAGAAGTACAACAAGGGGCAAACATGACCAAAGTAGCCGGACATGTATTTACAAAAGAACACACCTTCATTCCCACCTTAAAATACGCCAAAGATGATTTGTTTACCAAAGGATTAGACATCAAAGTATCTGCCATATACAGCGAAAGACAAGCGATTACAGTGGACACAAGTTCACGGGTATATGATTGGAGAGGTAATTACACCGAAAAAGATTTTTCGGCAACATCCGGAGAGTTGAATTGGTATAAAAGCTACTTTACTTTCAACGACAAGGCAAGTTTGGTTACCACTACGCTCGATTATGCACTAAATAAAAAGCACAGTTTTACTTTCAACAATACCTTTTCTTGGTTTCAAAGGCAGGGAGAAGATACCCTAAGTTACAGTGAGGTACCTTTCAGTAACCCTAATATCCTGCAAAAGAATTTTATGGGACTCTCTTATAAACTCAAGCTTTTAGAGGGTAAATGGGAAAGTACCGCATTTATCAAACACTTTAGTTTCCGCTCCATTCTATACCTAGAACCCGATTCAGAATACGAAGACTTCATACGAACAGATGCCCAACAAAATAACACAGGATACGGAGCTGCAACCACCTATCATTTAAAGAAAAACCTGCAGTTAAAAGCGTCTTATGAAAACGCTTACCGACTACCTGAAGGCTATGAGATTTTCGGTGATGGGCTTTTACTCAAAAGGAATTATGAATTATTAGCAGAACAGTCTCAAAATTTCAATTTGAGCTTAGGTGGAAGTAAGAGAATCAAAGCTCATAAATTCCAAGGTGAATTTGGCTTCATTTATAGGTTACCCCAAAACATGATTCGTCTTGTGGCAGTGGGAATAGCCTCTAAATATCAAAATTTATTAAGTACTGAGGTGACAGGATATGAAGTTGCATTTAAATACACCTACAAAAAACGTATACATGTTGAGTTAAACACTACCTACCAAAACATGATTAACACCAACCAATTCTTTGGTGGTTATGACGACCCCTTGTACTTAGACAGAATTCCAAACATTCCCTACTTCTTTGGAAATGGAAGTATCACTGTTAACTCAAAGGAATTTGGTGAGCAGAAAAACAAAATAAGTGTTCGTTGGCACACACTTTTTGTAGAGGAGTTCTATTTAAAATGGCCCAGTCAAGGAAGCACAGCATTTAAAAACATTATCCCCCGTCAAATCGCTCATAACTTGGCCATTACTTATAAGGGGGGAAAGGGAAAATACAACCTCACTTTTTCGTGCAACAATATTCTAGACAGCCAGCTGTATGACAACTTTAAAATTCAAAAACCAGGAAGGAATTTCAACCTCAAGTTGAGATATTTTATCACAAAAAAATAAATACCAACAAATGAAAAACACAATTAAAATTGGTGCATTTACGCTAATAACGATGAGCATGTTTGCTTGTAAAAAGGAAGACCCAAAACCAGCTAACGGAGACGATAATGAAAACAAAGATGGTTACGTTGTTGGTCTTAGAAGTGCAGACGGATCTGCTGATTTTTTGGTGAGTACACAAAGTATTAAAGAAGGCAACATTACCTCAACGGGTATGGGAATAGAACAAACGGGTTGGTGTTATTTTGCGGCTACAAATGATACTTACTTTGCTTTTAACTACACCGAAAATTTTGCAACGGGTTATACAGTAGAAAACGGTATGTTCACAGAAAAAGGTCAGTTTGTTTTCGAACGCGTAGACCTTATGGAATACGATGAAGAAAGAGATGTTTTATTCGGAATTGGAGCTCCTTGGGGAGGTGGCGCATTTGATTGTAACTTCCAGACCATAGACCCTTCAAGTGTATCTATTACCAATAGTATTAATCATACGATATATGCACCTATGCATAACGGTGCTCAAATCAATGTATGGCCCAATGATGTATTATTAAAAGATGGTAAAGCCTACATCCCTTTCTACCCGCTTATTGGTGACACCTGGGAAACTCCTATCACAGACACTGCTTATGTTGCTGTTTACAGTTACCCAGATATGACCTTGGAAAAAGTTATTAAAGATGCTAGATCTACACCTATCGGATACTATGGAAACCAACCTGCAATAATGGAAGCTGAAAACGGAGATATTTATGCCTTGGCTACAGCATCTTACGCAGCTGGTTATACACAAGTTGACAATCCTTCAGGGGTATTAAAAATTAACGCTACAACGGATGAATTTGATCCTTCTTTCTTTATGAATATTGAAGACGATCACGGATACAGAGTAATGACGGGAGAATATGCTGGAAATGGTAAAATTGTAGCACGTGTAATTGATGTAGCTACCGATGACGCAAGTGGTGTTGGTTCCTGGGCTGGATTTACCACAGAAAACCCTATTTGTAAAATTGCAATCATCGATGTAAACAACGAAACTTTCGAAATTGTAAATGATATTCCTTTACACGGTGGTCAATACAAAACTCCTTTCTTTAAAGAAGATGGAAAAGTAATGATATCCATTAATGATGGAACCACAGCTGCAGTATACACAGTTGATGCAAATACAGCAACTGCAATAAAAGGCGCCAACATTGAAGGAGGACAGTTACAAGGTATCTTTAAATATTAATCTTTCCTACCCTTTAATTTTAATTCAAAAAATCCCGTTTCAATGAAGGAGCGGGATTTTTTATACATCATTTCCAAGCTCCACAAATACACATACTTCTTTTTAACCGCTCTTTACAGGCAACCCTACC
>NZ_JAWWCF010000170.1:0-6593 GCF_033720595.1 Lishizhenia sp.
GAATAACAGAAGGTATTGAGTACTTTTTTGCCTTTACAATAGTTCGCTAATAACTTTCTATTGTTACGTTGATCGATAAAGAACCCTGTTTTTTGTCCAGAAATCCAATTGATAGAAAAGGGAATTCCGTTCTCCTTAGCGATATGTGGAACGGCAACATCTCCGAACAAATATTCATTTTCCACGTCTACTCGGTTGGGTAGCGTTTCTTTACATTTCGAATAAACAGCTTTTAAATCATCTCCCAAAGCTACTTTTAAAGCTTCTACGATATTTTCTGCCGATAAATACATCCCTACTGCGTGTGCCTGGAAAATTGCCACACCGTTGTAGTAGTCGATAATTAGTCCTGGAAGGTTGTCTCCTTCACCGTGTACCAATCTACAAATTTGGTTGTCTTCTGAAATTAAACCTTGCGTACGGCGCAGTTCTACGGCATTTTTAATACGCTGGTTCCAAAACTCTTGATTGATTTCAAGGTCTTCAAAACTTAATACACGCACAGCGATAGAACCCGGTTGAAAATGACCAATGGCCAAAAAGTTTTCGTAGGGATCTACACACCTTACCAATTCTCCGTCCTGGTATTCAGAAGTATCCGTTAATATGGCTCCTGAAAAAATCCATGGATGCTTTCGTTTAATGGCATCTAGTTTCGACTTGCGTATGGCGATATTTTTCATCTTTTCTTGCGTGTATGTGTTATGAGCCGACTAAAATAGAAATTGCCTTGCATCTGGCGCTGCTTTGCGCTTAAATCTTATGAAATAATCATCGTGAATTAAAAATATGTACAGTTATTTCTTTTCTTCCCTGTAATTAGAGGTAGAGAATGAAAGAAAGAAATTAACTTTGCTAGCACTAAGAGAAAATAATTAATTTAGAGATAAAATAGAAAGCATCCGTATGAAATTAAAGGCACATTTTTATTTGTTAAACATAGATTTTTCACCAGAATATGCAGAGGCACATCACAATGGAGATGAATCTGAAAACAATAGAAAGTATGAGTGGGAAGATGCATTAAGTTTAAAAAATGCAATAGCAAAACTTGATGTATTCGAAGGGGAGTATCCATTACAAGGAGAATTACCGAATGGTGAAGCCTTTAATGAAGCAGTGCCGAATATGACTTTATTCGAAGCCTTGGGAGAAGATGAAACCAGAACTTACTTTGCGGTTTCAAGCTCTATAATTGACCATTATACGATAGATGAAGAAGAGGATGCTAAAATCTTGAAAGTATACTTAAAGGATTACGAACCTTTGGCAAACCCTATACCGGGTGTGTATATTGCCTCGCAAGATTACCCTAAAAATTTGATCTTAGAATATGCTTAAAATTACCGATCTCTCATTTAGCTACCCCGACAATCCAGATACTTTTACTCGACTTAACATGAAGGTTGAGGAAGGTGAGGTTGCTGCAGTTGTAGGACCTTCAGGTTCTGGAAAATCTACTTTTTTACAATGTATAGGAGGTTTATTGCAGCCTAAGGAGGGGAAGATTAAAATAAACGGAGAAAAGGTACTCGGTCTTTTTGAACAATTAATTGCAGGGCATGATGAAATTGCTTTAGTGAATCAGGACTTTGCTTTAGATGACTATCATACTTCAGAAGAAAACATCCGAAATATCATATTAAATCTTCCCAAGCAACAACGCGATGAATTTGTACAAGAGTTGTTGGATTTATTAGACCTAAACTTGGTGGCCAAACAACAGGCTATCACATTATCAGGAGGGGAACGTCAGCGTTTATCATTGGCCAGAGCCTTGGCAAAAGAACCGAAGTTACTTTTGTTAGATGAACCTTTTTCTCACTTAGACATTCACTTGCGTCGTAAGGTTGGTCGCTACATTAAAAAGCTCTGTGAAATTCGTAAAATGAGTGTTATTTTAGTGACTCACGAAGGCGAAGAAGCATTGAGCTGGGCCGATACCCTTTACTTTTTCTACGATCATAAATTGAAAAAAAGGGGAGAGCCCATTACGGTTTATAATTCACCCAAAGATTACTTTGAAGCTTCTTTTTTTGGAGAATGTAATGTTGTTGAGGTGAAAGGAAAAAACTATTTCTTTAGGCCAAAAGCTTACAGTCTGGAAAAATCTGAAGAATTCAAAAATAAAATAGAAATAGCTTATCAATACGCTGATTTCAGAGGTGCTTATTTTGCAAATTACTTTCAGTGTGGAGAGGATGAAATTGTACTGTATTCTGAAAAAGATTTAAAAGAACTAAACACCTGTTATGTCTAAAGATCAAGTAAGGAAACTCAGTTGGAAAGAAATTTTCGAATTGAGTAAAACCAGTCTCAAAGAGTTTATTAATGCAGATAATTTTATGCATGGTGCTGCATTAGCTTACTACGCTATTTTTGCGCTGGTACCTATTGTTTACTTGGCTATTACCATTTTTGGAAGTGTAGTAGGAGAGGAAGTTATCTTGGAGATTATTAAAGATGTTCTTCAACAGAACATAGGAATCTCAGATGTAAGTGGAATCATGAATTTTGTTGAGGAGCTCAACATTGCCCAAGGAAATTTTGTGTTAAAAGTCGTGGGTATTGTAGTGTTGTTGTTTTCATCGACCGCATTGCTTAATGCCTTGCGTAATTCGATTAATAACTTCTTTGATATTACACCAAAAAAGAACATGAATTTCGTACTCCAAACCTTAATTTCTAGAGCTGTTAGTTTTGGAATATTGTCTTTGTTTGGGGTTTGTCTTATCGTTACTTATTTTACCCAAACCATTATTTTTTCTTTAACCGATCAGTTCATCGCATCGGGTAGTGGAATACGATCTGTATTTTATCTCATCGTAGAACATGGATCATTAATCTTGGTAAACGTTATTCTCTTTGCTTTCATTTTCAAATATCTACACGATGGTATTGTAAAATGGAAGTTAGCTTGGGGAGGGAGTTTGTTTACCTCTATACTACTTTATTTAGGTCACCTTTTGATTAAATTCTATTTGGTGAATTATTTTTTCGCTGCCAACGTAGGTTTCGCTGGCACGCTGATGGTAATTCTAACATGGATGTTTTATTCTTCTCAAATTATTTTCTTAGGTGCGAAATTCACTGCTGTTTATGCTAAAATGGTAGGTAAACCAATTGTTGCCAAATAATTAAGCGTTTCTCTGATGGGATTTTAATAGTTTATTTGTATCTTTGATTGAAATTCAGTCAATTATTCGCTAATAAACTCATCATGCATTTAGGTCAAAATCTTAAAATACTACGTAAACTTAAGAAACAATCACAAGAGGATATTTCTAAAAAGCTAGGTTTGACGCGCTCTACCTACAGTGGCTATGAGAACGGAGTGGCAGAGCCCGGTATTGAAACTTTGATTAATATTTCCAAGTACTTTCACATTCCACTTGACGATTTAATCAAAAAGGATTTTTCTAAAATGAATGAATCTGCTTTGAGCTCAGTGGAAAAAGGTTTGTACGCTGATGTTTCAGGGAAAAATTTGAGAGTATTAACTACAGTGTTGACTGCAGACAATGAAGAAATCATAGAAATGATTCCAGAAAAGGCTAGGGCTGGGTATACAACGGGGTATGCAGACCCAGATTACATAAAAGTGTTGCCTACGTTTTCTTTACCTTTTTTATCTAAAAATAGGAAATATAGGTCTTTCCCCATTCAGGGAGATAGCATGCCTCCTGTTGGACCAGGTTCATTTGTTGTGGCCGAGTTTATCCAAAACTGGGCTACTATAAAGTCAGGAACTCCATGTATCGTCGTAACCAAAGATGATGGAATTGTGTTTAAAATTGTAAACAATCATTTGGAAGAAAAACAATCTTACCAATTGTGTTCTACCAATTTAAATTATGACCCATATTACGTTCACGTGAATCAAATTGTGGAAATGTGGAAATTCGTGAACTACATATCTCCAGAATTACCAGATGTAAAATTAGAAGAAGGGGAGCTGTTGGCAACGATGAAACACTTACAGGCTGAAATACATGAATTGAAAAACACTTTAAAGCGATAGCATAAATTAAGCTGCTCAATTGGCGCCCTTCTGAGTAATGGCAAAGTAAGTTGAGAGCCAAACATTTGAATATAAAAAAGCCCCGAGTTTTCTCGGGGCTTTTTCATGCGTTGAATATTTTATTTTTTCTCTCTGTAATTAGCCATGGTGTATGCTAATCCAACTCCTATCACTTGTTTAAATTGAGTTCTAGGTCCAGAGTTTCCATTTTTATCTCTAATCGTAATGTCATCATCATATATTAAGTTCGCCTGAACTGAGGCTGAGAACCAAGAATTCACCTTAAAGGTTATAATTGCCTCTGCATTTACATCAATGTTTTGCGGGTTATTCATGTAGTTAGAGAATAGTTCAAGTCTTGACTTCAACTGTATATTTTCCATCAATTCTTTGTTGTAAAGAATTCTTGCATAAGATCCCAGTTCAAATCTAAACTGTTCTCCTGGTGTAATCAATAAACCATTGATATCAAATAAGCCCGGTTCTACACCAAATGCACCTGCATTGGCCAATCTTTGGTCGCGTACAAAGGTCATTTTAGAAGATACTGGCGAAACAAATACATTGAATTTATCATTGGGAGCATATTCAATCCCCAGTGATAGGTTCACGTATCCTGGAGCCATGAATGTAGAAGAGTATAAAGAGTCTGTTGCAGCAGTAAAACCGTTTAAGGTTTGTGTTTTAAAGCCTCCCAAAATCGTAATGTACCATGGGTCTTTTAAACCATAGCCAAAGTTGGTCTGGAAGTCGATAACGTCATCTGTTTTTTGCAGCATATCTCCCTCTACATCATCCAAATATTGAATTCCACCTAAGGCAAAATTTAAACGATTATCCCATTTGATCTTATCTTTTTTATAATTGGCTTGGAGATTGGCGAATCCTAACCCCGATAAGTTATTTCTACCGCCAGCAGCCCAATTTGTAAAAGATGATTGTGTCAAGTTCAGCCCAAATAAAGATTTTAATTTCCAATCTGGATTCAACGGTTTTTGAACAGTGTCATTTTCTGCACCAAATGCGCCTAGCGCAAATGCAAACACTGCTGTAAGTGTAAAAAGTTTATTCATAATCTTCGTTTTATCTTTCAAAAATGCCAATTTTTCTTCAACATTTGACATGCTATGCATAGTATTTATTAATAGAGGGTAGTGCATAAAGTGCCTCTTTGTCGATAACTTACGCGTATTTTACTTAGGGGTACCATTTAGTTTTATTATTTTCGCAAAAATCGAAATTAAAAAACATGAAAGAAGTATATATTGTTTCGGCGGTAAGAACGCCAATGGGAAGCTTCCTTGGAGCTTTATCTAGTGTTCCAGCAACACAATTAGGAGCAACAGCTATTAAAGGTGCTTTAGACAAAGGTGGTGTAGCCAAAGAATTGATTGATGAAGTATTTATGGGTAACGTATTACAAGCAAACTTAGGTCAGGCACCTGCACGTCAAGCGGCAATGGGAGCTGGTTTAGGTGAAAACGTTCCTTGTACTACAGTGAACAAAGTATGTTCTTCTGGAATGAAATCGGTTAGCCTTGCAGCGCAAAGTATTATTGCGGGTGACAACCACATCGTTGTTGCTGGTGGTATGGAGAACATGAGTTCAGTTCCTCACTACGTTCAAGGTAGATCTGCTACAAAATTAGGAGATATCAAAATGGTAGACGGAATGGTTAAAGACGGTTTAACAGACGTTTACAACAATACTCACATGGGGAACTGTGCAGAGAAATGTGCAGCTGAGCACAACTTCTCAAGAGAAGAGCAAGATGCTTTCGCAGTTGCTTCTTACGAAAAAGCGGCTAAAGCATGGTCAGAAGGTAAATTTGCTGACGAAATCGTTCCTGTAGAAGTTCCACAAAGAAGAGGTGACGCTATCATCGTTGCTGAAGATGAGGAATACAAGAACGTAAAAATGGATAAAATCGCTAGCTTGCGTCCAGCTTTCCAAAAAGACGGAACAGTAACTGCAGCTAACGCTTCTACATTAAATGACGGAGCTTCTTGTTTAATCTTAGCTTCTAAAGAGGCGGTTGAAAAGCACGGATTGAAGCCGATCGCAAAAATCGTTGCTTACGCAGATGCAGCACAAGAGCCAGAATGGTTTACAACTGCTCCAGCAAAAGCATTGCCTATCGCATTAGGAAAAGCAGGTTTATCTAACGATGATGTTGATTTCTGGGAATTAAACGAAGCTTTCTCTGTAGTAGGTTTAGCAAACACTAAAATCTTAGGAATTGATGCAAACAAGGTTGACGTGAACGGTGGTGCGGTTGCTTTAGGTCACCCACTTGGTTCTTCAGGATCTCGTATCTTGGTTACTTTGATCAATGTATTGAAACAAAACAATGGTAAAATTGGAGCTGCTGGTATCTGTAACGGTGGTGGTGGTGCTTCTGCAATGGTGATTGAAAATATCGCTTAAGAAGTAATTCAATAAAATATATTAAAGGGGAAGGAGCTTTAGGTTCTTTCCCTTTTTTTTGGGCATTTATTTTTTTGGCCTCCGTATACTACGGCCATAAAAATACCGCGTCATCCCCTCCAAGGCTTCGTTTTTCACCTACAA
>NZ_JAWWCF010000171.1:0-6591 GCF_033720595.1 Lishizhenia sp.
CAATCCAACATTCGAGTTGTTTAATCAATGTATCATTTAATTTAGGTCCTCCCGAAGGCATAGGAGCAACTCCACCTTCGTGTTTTATGGTTTGAAGTGCGTCTTCCGCAGAATTAACGATTTGATTATAATTTTCAAATACATATCCATTCTGAGCAGTCGATTGATCATGACAACCTGTAGTAGAACAATTGTTCATAAACAAAGGTTGTATTTGAGAAGAGAAATAAACTGTATCCTCACATCCTGGAGGGAAAGTTTTCATGGGTTGTGTTCTGTTTTTAGCACAACCTACCATTAACATTAATCCTACACCTAATATGCCTATATATCTTAACATTTTTAATATTTAAAAGTTCGAGAAATACCAAATCCAAATCGAAATTCACCTTCTCTCCATTGAGATTCAGTATTCGCTATGTATTGTAATTCTCCCATTCCTTTAGCATTCGTAAAATTGAAATGAAAGCAATGCCCATTCGTCTTCCACTCTAAAGCGAAGCCAAGACTATTGGTGTTAGACGCATTCCTTTCCATAGTGTTGCCAATCCCGTAGAAATATTCGGCGATAAGTCCCAAACCTTTCGTCAACTTTAAATTAGCCGCCCCTCCTACAGAAAACAATGCGTTATTGTCTTTTGCCAAAACATAATTTCTGTAAACATAAGTAGGTAGAACTGCGAAGCTTAAACGTTCGTTTAATTTATGGGTAATCACCAATTGAGAAGCATATGAAAACCTGTCTACTTGAGTAGGAAAAGAATTCACTTGCGTCAAATTTGTTGTTGCTTGCTGATAGGTATAATACATTGTTCCTGTAATTGCCATAGAAACAGGTGTACTCAAATCTTTGGTTTGCTCTAACAATAAATATTTAGTGCCAGCATCTATCAAAGACCTGTAAGGTTGGTTTGCCCCCTTAGAACGAGCTATACCTACCATCCATTTATCACTGAGTCCAAAATCAAACCCGAAGCGAATATCCGCAGCGTTATCGAAACCAAACCCGGTTTGCACACCTCCTTGCTCTCCTGCTATATCACCAAACCTATGCTCTATGATATATCTGAATTCTCGTTTTTTCAAAGTCTTGGTGCTATGTGCATTCACAATTTTAAAAGCATTGAAAGTTTCGCTTTCTTTTTCCTGTGCAAATCCATTGGATAAGACAAAAACACTTGTAAGAACTAAACCAATTATCTTCTTCATCTTTCTCATTATACTGCTGCCAATTCTTTAATGTATGCCACCAAATCTTCCAATTGTTGATTGCTCATTTTTTCTTCAGGATATAGGGGCATATATTGTTTTCTACCTGCAATAGGATAAGTTCCATATCTTATAATCTGATACAAGGACTTATCTGTGTAGTTGTTTATATTTCTCCAAAACATTTGAGCGTCTAACTTATCGTGGTCTAAATCCAAGTAAGTTACGCGTGCGTTGTCATGACAATGCAAACAACTCTTTTCATAAATCAGTTTTCCATTTTCCGCATTCCCATTTTCTCCATATCCCCTTTTATTAACATCCATGGCCGGTAAAAACGTAGCGATATATGATTGCGTAAATTTGGAGCGTACTTTCTTTAAAATTGCTTCTTTTTGGTCGGAAGATAAACGCTCTAAATTTTCTAAAGCACTCAACTCTTGGTGAGATAGCTTGAGGTCTTTAAGCTTTAACTCTGTACTTTTGAAGTAGTGCATGATTGCATCTAACTCCCAATCTTCTAGATACCTTCCACTTGAACAGTATTTTGCACACAATTGAACAGCATTCTCTAATGTATCGCGCGCATCGTTTACTAATTCACCATACTTCTTTACATAATCCTTGGTATAGAACTGCTTTCTATTATAAATTCCATAAAAACTAGAAGCAGGTAAAAAAGGTAAATTGTGTTCTGTTGTATACACCAATTTATCTTCGGGGCTATGTTCTGTTAAAGAAGAATACTCCTGTTCTAAATTGTGGCAATCTGTACAAACAAAATAAGAAGAAACTAATTTTCCTTTATAACCTTTATACTCCGCTTTACCTTCTGTAATAATGGTGTATCCAATTTTAGCCAATACGGTATCCACCTCCCTAATAGGATTGCGTACACTTCCATCAAGTTGGTGCTCAACTTCCGCTAAGGATAGAGCAGATATCTTACTGGTATCGTGCTTCTTTACAAAAGCTAATAGTCCCGTAATTAAAAGTAAAACTGTTCCTCCAACAATTTTTTTCCACATAAAACAAAGGCGTTTTTTTTCGCTTCTAGGATATTAACGCAAACTGAATGCAAATGGATGCACGAACTACATTTTTCTTTCTAAGATTGATAAATACATTACATCTAATTCGATAAGCTCAATGATTAATTACTCCTCACCGAAAAATTGGGAAGCCATTGTGGTAAATAAAATCTTCTGCTTATTTTCGAACAAAAATTCAAAAGATCATGTTTGGAGGAGATATGTTTGGAAAGTTGCAAGAAATGCAACAAAAGGCAGAAGAGTCTAAGAAAAAATTAGATCAAATTTCTGTTCAAGGAGAAGCAGGAGGAAACCTGATTGTAGTAGAGTTAACAGGGAATAGAACCATGAAATCTTTAACCATTAACACGGAGTTGGATCAAATGGATAAAGAAGATTTGGAAGATTTACTAACGGTTGCCTTCAATCGCGCGTTAGAGGCTGCAGAAGAAGTTAATCAAAAAGAAATGCAGAACTCTGCAAAAGGATTATTCCCTGGACTATAATACATGAAAGCAAATAAAGCGGAGCTTAGAGCTCATTTTAAAGAAGAAAGGAAAAAAATTTCTCCCAAACGCTTACAAAAAGCATCGGAAGAGATTTGCCATTCAGTTCTTAAAAACTTTCAATTAGAAAATAAACTGTGTAGTATTTTCTTACCTATAGAAAGACAAAAAGAACTCAATACTTACCAAATATTAGAGCGAGCCGTAAATATTGGGGCAAAGTTCACACTGCCGGTGAGTAACTTTAAAACGGGTGAGCTTTCGCATGTACTTTATACCAACGACACAAGCTTGGAAATTAATCCCTACGGGATACCCGAACCCGTTAAAGGAAAAAAAATAGCACCGGATAAACACGATATTGTATTTGTTCCATTATTAGCGGCTGACAAACTTGGTAATCGCGTGGGGTATGGAAAAGGTTTCTATGATAGGTTCTTAAGTAAATGTAAGTCTGACTGTATCTTTATAGGCCTTAACTTTTTTGAACCTATAGACGAAATTGAAGATGTTTTTGAGGGAGATAAAAAGCTCAACTACCTTATTACTCCAGAAAAATTAATTCGATTTTGAGTTCAGGCAATCAAGGAAAATATCATTTACTCATTATAGCATTTATCCCCTTCGTAATGTTGGGGTTTTTACTTTTTGAAAACTTGCTGTGGGGATTTTTAATTTTAGCCATTGCGCTGCTCACCTTTTTTCTAGTTTTAAAAAAGACCAAGTAATCAACGTAACTTTTTCAATTGAATTTCAGTACCTTATAATGCGTACTGATTATGAAAATTAACACGTACATATTCTCTGTACTTGCACTGCTACTCTTTTCTTCCTACAATACTGTAGATAAGGAAGTTCGGTTCGGTGTTAAAGTTGGTGCGTTCCCTACTGGTAAAATTCAAAGCTATGCCATTTTCAGAGATCGAATAAATGGAGTGGCTATTTCTTATTTACCAGACGAAGCGGCTTTTTTAAAATATCTCACTGGCACCTGGCCCCTACCCGGAGAAGGTTACAGAAATTACTTGGAAGAGAATAATATAATTCACTTTAAAATATACCACTACCCCACCGATGATTCGGTATGGTATTGTCCCGCTTTAGACTCTTTATGGAAACTTCGTTTTGCCATACATCCTTTGGACAAGTCCAAGGCCAATGGTTGGAGCAACGGCATCATTAAACCATCCTTAAAACAATACGAATTTCTCGGTAAAAACTACAACATCAGAAATTTTGAAGGAAGCTATTTTATTGACTCTAACTTTTTCAATATACTAAGAGATGTAACGAACCCTGTTTGGGTAAATTACTACAAATCATTGTATTGACACCCGTCTTATTTTGAGAATCTCCCAAAGGAGATAAATAAAAACAATACCATATTCCGTCCACTTCAATGTAGTGGCTATCCATGGACTCTCAAAGGCATAGAAACCATAACTTAGTATCACCACAAAACTCCAAATCACCACAAAATTGAACTTGCTAAACATTCCTAAAAACAAGGGAATACTTAAGTACCAAGGATGTACCGTTGAACTCAGGAGCAGATATATAAAATAACCCGCCATCATGTAGTAGAGTATTTCCACAGATGTGTTAACGGGTCTTTTCAATGCCATAACTATGATTAAACCGAGTGTTAGCATAGAAAGGGCTGGTCCTACAATGTATACCGTTTCCCAGGTAAATAAAGGGTAAAATAAACTAGATGCCGTACTGTATAGAGATGAATTAAATTCAAAATTTGAAAAATACAAACTCAAACTCTCTGCAAAATTTTCGTAATAAGGAGGCCATAAGAGGAGATGCGTAAACAAGTGCACCCCTACAAGGGTGTAGAAATAAAAGAGTACCGTATGCCTGATACTCAATTGCTTGTAAATAAAAGGCAATAATAAAAGTGGTGTTAATTTCACATTAATCGCTAAGGCAAAAAACAACGCACTTAAAAACATACGATCGCGCAATAAATAGAAAAGTCCCGGTGCAAAAAATGCAATCATCACACCTTCAAAATGGAGGTTTATGATCAATTCTAAGAGCACAAATGGATTTAAAAAAAAGAGACTTGCAAGTTTGGGCGACCTGTCGAATTGCAACAACATTTTTACAGTAAAATGATGGGCAAATAACAAACTTAAAATGATGAGTATGCGCATCATCACCATGTTGAACCAAACATCTTTTGAAAACAGATTAGCTGCCGCAAAGTAAAACTGATTGATACTCGGGTAGCAAGAATAATTTTCTTTTGACAATTGCGTAATTCCAGCATATAACTCCTGATAATAAGCATCGTTGGCAAAACGACTCATTTCCATCAATGCCTCTGGCGTGTGGGCATAAGGATTTATTCCGTCGAGTATCAACCTTCCATCCCATAAAAACCTGAAATAATCGGGAGATAAACCAGGAAGAAAGGGAAGAACAATTATAGCACTGATAAAAACAGTGATTTTAAGCTCTCTCGGTGAGAACATCTTTCGCTTAAAATAGATACCTAAATAAAACGCAAAGGCGAAAGTGTAACTCGAGAAAGTGGTAATAAAATTATCCTGCTGGGCATATCGACCTAAGCCAAGTACAGCTACAAAATAGCCCAAGACCCAAAACCACTTTTTCCATTGCATATTAGCGTTGTTTCAATTCAGAAAATCCATAGAAGAATACTGCTCCATACCCCAATGTCAACATTATATGAAAAGGAAGTATAGCATATGCCTCTGTATATATATGATATACGGTAGAAAGACCAAAAAGGATAAACATAAGGAACTCAAAAACCATAGGAAGACTCATTTTCTTCTTATCGTACTTGTTTGTCTTACTATCATTTTTCAGCGTAACATTGAATTTTGGCGTACGCACAAAAGAGCTTTTAATGCCCAAATACCCCTCAAAAACGGCGATAGAATTGTTAATACTCAACCCTGCAGAAACAGTCAAAAACTGAACAAAGCGAACGGTAAACCTTAAAAAAGAAGGCAAAAATTGTTCACTTTTATCCCTGTAGCTCACCCAGTAATAATAAAACAAAAACAAGGTGGAAGAAATAAAAACGGCGCTTAAATCAAATACCCAATCGAACTTTGAAAAACTATCCTGTATTGTCATTAAGGGTAAGCTCAAAAGCGAGAGTAACAACAATACCACAAAAACTGAGGAATTGAACAAATGAAACAAACCATGAAGTCTATGACCTCTTTCTAATCCTTCTGTTTTACGTAAAAGAGCATTGTTTTTCACAAAACATTCAGCTCCACCTTTCATCCAGCGGTGTTGCTGACTCTTTAATGCACTCATCGTAATCGGCAACTCCGCAGGAGCAATAACATCCTCTAAGTAGACAAATTTCCAGCCTTTTACTTGGGCCCTGTAACTTAAATCTAAATCTTCTGTTAAGGTATCGTGTTGCCATCCACCAGCATCTTCAATACAGGATTTGCGCCATACCCCCCCGGTACCATTAAAATTAATATAGTGTCCTTGTACATTCCTTCCTACTTGCTCCACACTAAAGTGAGCGTTTAAACCGAAGGCTTGCAGTTCTGTTAGCAAAGAATAGTCCTTGTTGAGATGTCCCCAACGTGTTTGCACCACACCGACATCCTGCTTTTTAAAATGACCTATGGTTTGTTTTAAGAAATCGCTATGGGGTAAAAAGTCAACATCAAAAATGGCAATGAATTCTCCCTTACATGCTTCCATCGCATCATCTAGAGCTACACAATACATGCCGATTCGAGTTCGATTGCAGTTATAGTAGCGTCCCCAACAACACTTGTAGGTTCGGGCGTATTCTTTTCCATGCTGCATGAACCGAATTACTTCTTCTCCCC
>NZ_JAWWCF010000172.1:0-6547 GCF_033720595.1 Lishizhenia sp.
CTCCCCTTCATTTTCAATTTCTCGTAACTGATCCTGGATTAATTCTAAACGTTTATTAATGAAATTACTCGTGTTCTCTGCTACCTCATTTTTATCTGCGATAGCATTTTTACGGTGCTGTTTAATAACCTCATTTAAGATATCATTGTTCTTTTTGATTACTTCTCCTTGAATAGAAATGTTTAGAATATCTGCATCCTTATTTACAGCTGAAACATTAAGTTGGGATTTCAAATCAGTAACAACTTTCTCCACAGGAGCTATTCGAAGGATAAATCGTCGGCCTATCATCTCAGAAGAGAACTCCTCTGTTTTTAATACACGAACTTGCCCTATCCCTATATCTCTCCAAGAATTAAATTGAGCCTTTACAGGTTTCAACTCCGTTTCGCCTTCCCCTTTTAATTCAAAAGTTGCATCAGCGACCAATCGGAGTTCAAACTCTTTTGTTTTCGTAAAAGAAGTACTATCATTCACTTTAAAATCAAAGTAAACTGGAGATTTATCATATAGCTCTGCTCGCTCTAAACCTGACCTATCTCCTACGGCTACAACACTTTTATTGATTTGTAGGTTGCGTACTACTTTTTCCAATATACTACGCGACTTGTATATCTCTATTTCGTTTTCTAAACTACCCGAACCTCCTCCAAAACCGAGTTCCTTCATCATGTCCATTTCAGAGAAACCAGACCCCGCTTTATCATCTTTGATTAATACTGTAGCTTTCGACGCAAAAGTTGGATTTGTATACCTTAAATAAACATAGGCAATTCCTATACAAAAGACTATAGATAGTAGAATCCACCTCCAATGAAATAGATAACGCTCTAATATATCTTTGATGTTTATTCCTTCTTCTGAAGAGATATCATGTACATCCGTGTTATTCATATTACTGATTACTTAAAATGGTGATGGAATAAATTGAAGAAACAATAACAGAAATTATGGAAACAAAAACACCACTGTTATTTCTGAAAAAGGTTGACTCCGTCCTTGCTGATAAATTTGGTTCTACGTAAACGACATCGTTCTGCTTTAAATAATAAACAGGAGATGTAAACAACTCTTTTGATGTTAAATCTACCCTATATTCAAATCTTACACCATTTTGCTCGCGAATTACCAAAACATTCTTGCGTAATCCTGTTATTTCCAAATCTCCTGCTAAACCTACTGCTTCTAAAAGCGTAATTCTTTCATTAGGAATTTTAAAGGTACCGGGTCGTGAAACTTCCCCCAGAACTGTAATTTTAAAATTTTCGATTTGTAATTGAACTACTGGATTATTTATATACGCTGCAATCTCTTTCTCCAAAAATGCTACCGCTGCTGAACGCTCTAAACCAGCCATTTGTATTTTCCCCAAAACAGGGAAGTTGATATACCCTTCTTTATCAATTAAGTAACCTAAACGAGCCGGATTACCAATTGTATATCCATTATTTTGTGACTGAACAACCCCTTGAGAAGGAAAATTAAACTGTAGTGCTTGTTCTGGATCATCAGCGGTTACCACAATGGAAATGATATCATCCACCTCCAAATGTGTTTCATAATTCGCTGCTAAACTATCAATTGCTTCTCCTTGAAAATAGACTACTTTTTCCTTCGTCTTACAACTAAATACCATAGGAAATATTAATCCTACTAATAAAAGCTTTAAAAGTGCACGTGTCATTGTGGTGTGGTACATTTGTTTGAATCTGCGAAAATAAGGATAATATCAAGACATTCTTAGCTTTTCTTACGCATTTTCACTTTTACGCGCATCGCTTCCCTGTTTTTATTAATCAAGAAAAAATAAACTACCGCTGCTACACACAGAACACTCGTTCCTAAGAACATGAACCACTGGTTAAAGAAAGTTGCAAAATAAGTGAATAGTAGAATAATAAGCACATTACAAAGTCCTATCCAAATACTGGCTCTCACGTGACTCATGGCTCTAAAATCTATCAGCAAATGATGGATGTGATTTCTATCCGGAGAGAAGGGCCCGCGCTTATTCATCAATCGTATCACAAACACGCGTAAAGTATCGAAGAAAGGAACGATTAAAATGGACAATAATATGTAAGGAACGTTGTATTTTCTGAGTATAAGTGATGAAGTATCATAATTCATCAAATCGATAAAACGAATAGACATGATTGCAATGACAAAGCCAAGCATCATAGAACCCGTATCTCCCATAAAGATTTTCTTCTCTGTAGATAAATTGTAACGCAAAAAGGCTATTAAACTTCCCCACATCACAAAACAGATGGACCCCAAGAAGGCATTCCCTACATAAAAAAAGGCTGCGGCAAATGAACCGAAAATAATCAACGCTACTATACTTGCCAAACCATCTATACCATCAATGAGGTTAAATGCATTGATGATCGCTAAAACTAAAAAGACACTTACAATAATTGCAATTATTTCAGGAACTTCATGTACACCTAAAAAACCATGAAAATTATAAATTTTAAATTGCGCTTGGGAGACTAAAAATAATGCTGCCAAAAATTGACCTCCTAATTTTGTTTTTGGAGATAAGGCCACCAAATCATCCTTTAAACCTAAGATAAATAGAATAGTAATACCCGGTAATATTGTGATAATTGTATTGTATTGATCCTGTTTGTCTACAAAAAAGAAAGACAACATCAATACGATGTAAAAAGCTATCCCTCCTAAATTGGGAACTGCCTTCTTATGAGAACTCCTATCGTTGGGATCATCCAATATTTTCTTGGCATTCATGACCAATGAAATCTTGGGAACAAGCAAATAGGTAAGTGTAAAACTCCCTGCAAACAATCCAATGTAATAGAATAATTCTTGATAGGTCATGACGTGACTTAATTAATCGAGCAAATTTAAGATTATTCCTAGAAACTACGTGTGGGTAAGCCTTTAAATGCTTTATATACAATTTCACTTTTAGGAAATAGTATCACCCATGCCGTAATAAAAATTATCTTAAGGTCGGTGATGAAACCTTGGTTTTCTTGATACCATTTCTCCACTTCACCTTTAAACGGATATATTACATTTTTGTAAAACTCCCAAGTATCTTCTCCTCTGTTTTTAACGGCGGTAATCAACTCTTCCTCATCTCTAAATATTATGCTTCCTATACCTGTAAGACCCGGTTGAACATTGTAAATAACCTTCTGAACCTCTAATGGGTAAGCATCAAAACTAACTTGCATTACTGGGCGGGGTCCTACAACACTCATGTCTCCTTTAAAGATATTTATAAGTTGTGGTAATTCATTAACTTTAGATTTTCTTAAAAACCCTCCCATTGGAGTTATCCTGGGATCTCTTTTAGTTGTAATAATTCCACCTGACATATTCGGACTATCTTTCAACATCGTGGCAAATTTCAAGATGTTGAATTTTTTGTTTTTATACCCCACCCTTTCCTGTAAGTACCAGATATATCCCTCACCTGTTAATTTTAACCCTATCATTATGGGAATTAACAAGGGAGATAATATCAGAAGACAGACTCCCGAAACAATAATATCGCAAAGGCGTTTGAAAATTTTATACATTTTTTTAATTCAAAGATTCAACAATTCAAAGATTCAACAATTTTGAATTCTATACACTACATTTTTTGATCTAAACTTTTCCCTGTTTCTATATGTTCGAAATCGGGTAAATATTTTTTTAATACGTTTACAATAGAGCTCTTGTCATAATCTCCTGAATTCAACAATCCTTTCAAGTCAGTTATTGTATCCTCAATTTGAGCTATTGATAGTTTCTTCGCATTTTTCACTACACCAAGCGCATTATGTTTATCGAAATCAACTTTATCTGTGTCTGTGTAGAATTCCTCATACAATTTCTCTCCAGAAGTATCTGATTCAAAAAAGTAAACAGGATAAGGATCCTTTTCTGTCATGACCAAGGCTTTTTCTTTGGCCTCTTGTTCATTTTTACATTCCAAAATAGGGCGGTTAGATGCCTTGAAAAAATCAAGCGTTATATCTTTGAAATAAACCATTTCCTCCTCAGCCAATTTTGGAAAGTAGATATCAGATGATTCACCCAGCATACATGCTAACATACAGATTTGTCCACTCTCCTCAGGAGATACAAAAAACCTTTTTACATCTGCCGGACAAGAAATAGGTTGATTTTGAAACAATCTTTCAACGTAACCTGCGAGTAAAGAACCATTTGAAAATGCAACATTTGCAAAACGCGCCGTAGTAATTTGTAATTTATCAGAATATGCCATGATGACCTCTTCCATGAGCTTTTTACTTGCTCCCATTACATTTACGGGATTAGCCGCTTTGTCTGTAGACACGCAGAAGAAGTGTTCTGGTTTGTTCTCTAACAACATGTCTAAAAACTCCTTCGCTTTAAAAACGTTGTTGTCTATCATCGCCTCGATAGAATATTTGTCTTTCTCACTTCTCACATGCTTATGCGCTGCAAAGTTGGCAACAATGTCAAAGGGACCTTCTGCTAAGAACATTTTCTTAAAGACGGGGTCTCCAAAATTCATGGGATAAGTCTTGTAATCCTCAGGAACAAATTGATTGACATCAGAACGCAAAGTCCTCGTTAACTCTGTCAATCCATTTTCATTTGTATCTACCACATACAGCTTGGCAGGTTCAAACTTAAGTACCGCCTTAATGTAAGAAGAACCGATTGTCCCTGCTCCTCCTATAACTAACACGGACTTTCCTTTGATTCTTTCTGTAAGAATTTCTTTATTTCTTTCTATATCTTGTACAAATAGACTTTCTGGTCGTTTTGTAATGTATTCTTTTATAAAGTTGGGTATGTCAATTAAGTTCATATCTTTTTTCGTAGGGGCGTGGTAAGCAAATTTACAGATTCGCGAATTTGCAAATTTGCCATTATTCTTGTGTTTTGTAAAATTCTTTTATCGTTTCAACAACTGTCTTTTGCTGTTCAAGGGTAATTCCTGCAGAACTTGGAATACTTATACTCGTGTCATAGATTTTAGATGAAACATTTTCAGTAGAAACATAAATCTCCTCCTTAAACATCTCCAATTGGTTCATCGGCATCCAGAAAGGTCTACTTTGAACGCCATTTTCATTTAAATACGCCAATAGATCTCTCATTTTTGAAGTTTTAAAGGTAAACAACCAACAGTTTGGATTTACTTCTTCATCAATTGACTGAAAAACGATATCGCCAACCCCTTCTAACTCCTGTCTATAGAAAGCATCCATCTGACGTTTGTTTTCCAAAAGTTTGGGAAAGGTTTCCATTTGAGCTACACCAATAGCGGCTAAAACGTTTACAAGTCTGTAGTTATACCCTATTTCATCGTGGATATAGTCCATAGCACTTACCTTTGCTTGCGTGGTTAAATGTTTTGCTTTATCTGCTAAATCCTTATCATTCGTAACTATTACACCTCCACCACCAGTAGAAATTATTTTGTTCCCATTAAAACTAAAAACACCGAATTTCCCAAAAGTTCCAGCGTGCTTACCGTTAAATGTTGAGCCTAACGCTTCAGTGCTGTCCTCTATAATGTCCAAATGGTACTTTTCACAAATTTCAACTAGTCGAGCCATATCTCCCATGTTTCCTAAAACATGAACTGGCATAATTGCTTTTACTCTTTTGCCGGTTGATTTAAGAAATGAAAAAGGGATACCTTCTATTTCTTTTCCTATAGTATTTTCATTTAAATATGAGTCCAATAGATCTAAATCCATCTGCCAATTATCTGCATTAACATCCACAAGTATTGGAGTTGCACCTGTATATTTCACTGCGTTTAAAGTGGCAATGAAAGTAATATTAGGTACTAACACATGATCGTCTTGGGTTACTCCAGACAAAATTTGAGCAATATGCAAACCAACCGTACCATTCATACAAGCCACACCATATTTCGCTCCTGCATAATCGGCAACCATTTGTTCAAATTGGTTCACATAAGAACCTGCCGAAGAAATCCAACCTGTGTCTATGCAGTCCTTCACATATTTCCACTCGTTTCCTTCGAGTTGTGGTATTGATAAGGGTATCATTTATTTTTCTAATTTAAAATTATAACCGTGAAATTTTAGTTGAGCCCATGGACGATCATAAGTCGTGCTTTTAATCCTTAATTCAACCTCCTCCTTGTTCATCGATAAATCTATTTCACAAAGTTCATTCAACTCCTTTCGCGTGTACGGTTTTCGTGTCCAATTTTCATTACTAATTGGGAGCGATTCATTTTTCTCAATCCTATCTATTATCCCAATGAAACTTTGAAAAATGTTTGAATATGCTTTTTGGGTTAAAGATAAAACAGTTTCATTAGGTGTGACAGGAAACCTTAGAACTTCAATTACCTTACCCGTATCTACTTTTGAAAGCATATGATGACATGTAATCCCAAATTCAACCTCTTTGTTATACAAAGCAAAATTAGTACAACCGATTCCTGGATAATCTGGCGAGCCAGGATGCCAGTTTATTGCTGCTATTTTAGCTTTATTAAGTATATCACCTGGAATTATCCACTGAGACAAATAAGAAAAAATGTAATCCC
>NZ_JAWWCF010000173.1:0-6478 GCF_033720595.1 Lishizhenia sp.
CCTCTTGCGATTGTAACGACAATAGCGAAGAAGAGAAAAAAGCAAATCACACTGTGGTTTATAGAGAAAACAAAGATTTTCCTCAAGCTGAAAAAATAATTGCTACACTCAAATAACAAGAACATACCACAAAAAAGTCCAAGCAATTTAAATTACTTGGACTTTTTTAATGCACATATTAAATAACCTTATTCGCTTATTATCAATCTCTTCTTGATATAAGCACCTTCTTGGGTGTAAATATTCAACAAATACATCCCATTGGCTAATTCCATATCTTCCTTAATTTCATGGGTATCCCTAAACGTTTTATTGCTTATTACCTTTCCATCTAAAGCAGTAAGTACTAGTTGAACCTCAGATTGTATAGTATTAAATTTTAGGCTAAAAGGTCCTGTAGCTGGATTAGGAAACAACTCCACTTCAAGCTTAGGCTCTAGGTTTGTAAGTGCAGCTGTATTCGTTAGAAGTCCGGACCTGTACGTCGAAAGTGTTAAACGCATCATTTCTATTTGACCTATGGTAAATGAATTTTGACAAAGCTCAGTCGAGTAATCCATATAATTTTCTACCATATTCGGTAGATTTTGACCATTGATATCATCCCAACAATCGTTAAGATTAAAAGAACAAGACCCTACGGAGGCACTTGCAGCCAAAGGTGTGTCAAGTATATAATCATCCATTCCACAATCTCCATCACCCCAGATATGTCTTAAACCTAAGTAATGCCCCATTTCATGTACCATTGTTTTCCCTGATTTATTGTTATTGGCTGCAGAACCTATACTGTAAGGAATGGGGTTGTTCGCCCCCACCGATTTATAGTGCAAAATAACTCCGTCCTCTTCTAAAATTGACATATCCAATACATTGATAAAGCTTGAATGATTTAGCGGAGGAGTTGCCAATCCAATAAGCATCTCTTCAGATTGCCCCGGCACTCCGGTTGATGCAGACAAATCTCCAATCCATACATTGATATATTGATCCGTATTCCACGCAGCTACACCGCCATTTTGATCATCGGTTATTCTAAATACATTGCTGTATATATCCTGATAAAAATTTGGGTCAGTCATATCGCCCATAAAATTGTAAATTAAAGTGGGAGTGCGGGTTATCCCTGAAGTACTGTTTCCTTGTGGATCCACGGTTGCCAATTCAAATTGA
Source organism: Lishizhenia sp. (assembly GCF_033720595.1). Classification (GTDB taxonomy): domain Bacteria; phylum Bacteroidota; class Bacteroidia; order Flavobacteriales_D; family Crocinitomicaceae; genus Lishizhenia. The sequence goes on from NZ_JAWWCF010000173.1 coordinate 1,174, forward strand.
ATTTTAACATCCCCTACTAGATTCTCAAAATCGGTTCTCATGTTTACGGTATCTGCATTCAAGCGTCTAAAGCATTCGTTCAATACATCGAGCTGACTATAAATCAGAGAATCATGTATATTCTCTGTGGGAGTATTATATACCACATGAAAAACAACAGGTAATGTATAGACCGTAGATAGATCTTTAGCTTGTAGATTACTTTGAAGTATACTTTGCAAATTACTCATCATCTGATCGGACATCATTTCATAACCAGGATACTGATTATCGCGATGCTGGATTAATTCATGACTACCACACATGGGTGAATGTGGTGTTTCTGGAGTTGATTGAGCCATAACTTGGCAAGTGGTTACTATGCCTAATGATAGTAGCAGTACGTTGAATAGATTCATAATTTTAATCTTAAAGTGGTTATTCGCAATGGTGATTTATGGAAAACTGTTTCAAAATAGGTATAAAATCAAGAATACACAAAAATCTCAAAATCATCATAAGCAGTTTGTTCCTTATAAGTTAATCGTTTCAAACAATCTTTTGATTTGCAGAATGTTAATTTAGGGATTCAAACTACAAAGTAGCACTTTAATGAACTCCTTACAACTTAAAATAAACGAGAAAGTTTACTCCTCTAAAAGCATTGTATTTTTTACAAAAATGTCTACATCAGCGAACATCTAATTCATACACAACTAATTAACACACAATGATTGTCCCTTAACAACTTTCCCTTCAAATTTATCTCTTGAGCTATTGCGTACAATCAATGAACTTCTATCTTTGTACGACCAATAATTATTGGGGCCGACTTGGATTTGACAGCGATTGAGTTGGGTTAGTATAAGCATGTCGAGACATGAGGTGAGTCTCGTTAATCCCTGGTCTCACACGATAATTGACAACACGTCATACGCTCTTGCAGCTTAATAACTGAATGTTATTCGGCTTAATCCACTCTGAAGCACAGTAAGAGGGACAAGTTCCTCCCCGGCATCCCCGTCTTTTGGAAGCTGGAATCGGAGGGATCAACAAATAAAGACTGGTAGGCGGCTTGCTTCGGGCCAAATACGAGATCTAAAGAAGCTAAGCGATGTATCGGATGTTTGCCTCCACTGCATCGTCGAAAACCAAAGTGCAGACTAAGCATGTAGAAGGCTAATGTAGCCATTGTTTGGACGAGGGTTCGAACCCCTCCGGCTCCACAAAACAGTTTTGAGTGTGAGTCTTGAGTCAACAGACGAAAGATTCACACGAGAAAATGTTTTGTTCCTCGAGACGCTTGCTCCATCTCTTGCCAATACTCAAATTACTTTTCTTGTATAAAACATTAGGTTGTTGTAATTGGTATTAATCAATCAATAACTACTATAATACAATACCTCTCGTCTAGCTTAAATTAGGAAAAAAAATTCTAAGCTTGAGGAAAATCCCCCTATTTAAAGCGAACCTTATATTTGAATCGACTACATTTTTAATTTTATAGAAAATGAAGAAAAATGATTAAATATAAATTAGAATTTAAATTGGTTGATTCTCTTATAAAAAATCAAAGACTCTTAAGAGAGTTAAGTATCTTCAAAGCTAAAGTCAAGGATAATTCTACTGTTTACATTAATCATCAAGGAGGTTCCACCTTCCAATTTGAAGATCACTTCAAAAGTTTTTTACGTTACAATGAACAAGTCATTGTCTCTATTTATGAGGGTGATTTAGAAATTCACTAAAAAGTAAAATCCAGCGTGAATGAACAATATTTCAAAAAGATACCGTCTAATTCCAAATACTTTACAAAGTATTCCTTGCATAACTCATTAAAAACTAGTAATTTAGTTAGCGTTAGACGAGGGAAATTCAGTAAGGAAAAAGGGCAATAATCTACGGCCCTTTTTTCCTACTTTAATTGATTGACATAGTCCTACTCATTCCCGCCGACTTTCTGAAGCAGTTTTTTGGAGATTCTCCTCAGAATTGACACAACTTTGAATTCAGCGCCCTCCCATTTCATGTATCCAAATCGTTAAATCTTTCTTCAAAACCACACTTTTAACCCGAACTATTGAATTAAGAACTTTATATGTATATCTTTGCAGCAAAATTTTTGAAAAAACATTTATAATGGCAACGAATAGAACATTTACAATGCTTAAGCCTGACGCGATTGAGAACGGGCACATGGGGAAAATCATCGATATGATTATCGAAGCAGGTTTTGACATTAAAGCGATGAAATACACGCGTTTAACTGAAGAGCAAGCTAAGAAATTTTACGAAGTTCACGCTGAGCGTCCATTCTACGGTGAATTAGTTGAGTACATGACTTCTGGTCCTATCGTTGCTGCTATCTTAGAGAAAGAGAATGCAGTTGCTGATTTCAGAACTTTAATTGGTGCAACAAACCCAGCTGAAGCTGCTGAAGGAACTATCCGTCAGAAGTACGCTGAGTCTATCGGAAGAAACGCAGTTCACGGATCTGATTCTGATGAGAACGCTGAGATCGAAGGTAACTTCCACTTCTCTGCAAACGAGATTTTCTAAGGAGCCCACAAAGCTTTCTTTAAAATATATGAACAGGTCGCCAAAAGGACGACCTGTTTTTTTTGTATTTTCATTGCCTAATCATAAATCATCTCACATGAAAATCCACAAATTAATTATCGCAACTATTCTTGGAAGTCTTGGAATTTTTTCGAGCAGCTTCGCCCAATCACCTTCAAATGGAAAAGCTGTAGGACTTAGAACCAGTAATTTTAACAACCTAGACCTCACCTTCTCTCTTATTAAAAATGATAACAAAGCTTTGCGTTTTAGGGCCGGTGGTTTTAACTATAACTACACGATAGATAATCAAAATTCTACTGGGGGGCTTCGATTAGCAGTTGGTTTTCAAAGATTCAAAGTAATCAATGAAAAATTTTCGTTTCATCATGGATTTGAACCTGCAATAAACTTTTCATTTCTTGCTGCAAATGGAATACAGAACAGCAACACAAGTTTACGCCTAGGATACATGATAGGTTTTAATTATGCTATATGCCCTAATTTCAACCTATATGTTGAAACTATACCTGCATTATACATCAACAACACCTATATTAATTCTACACCAAGTAATTCCTTTACGAGCTTTGGAATCAATGCAAATAGTCAACTTTTAGGGATTGGGGCAACCTATAACTTTTAGTTGTTACAAAAAAGATTTTTTGGTTCAATAATTGTAAAGCAAATCTAAACGCCTAAAAAACACAATTTATGAAAAAACGTTACACTGCCCTTCTTTTTAGCTTATGCTTCATAGGAGCACCCATCTTAACGAAAGCTCAAGAAAACATCAACTCTAAAACCTACACCAAACCTACCGTAATCATTGGTAAAGAAATAGGTGTACGTGCAGATATTAATGGAAGGCTGGGTTTTTCTTATTTAAAACACAAAAACGAGAACAAATCTTTTCGATTTAGAACCTTTAGCACGGGAATCGTTGTTCCGAATGTAAGCTATTTACAATCACCTTTAATTCGAGATTTTATAGCCCTGGGCGCTGGTGGTGCTTTTGCATTCTTAAAAAAGAAACAACTAGATAATAAGTTTACTTATTACCATGGATGGGAGCCTTTTGTAGGTGCTTATGTTTCCCTTAGACATTTTGGAGTTTATGCGGGTATAGGTCATACCTTTGGTTTAACCTATGATTTATCCGAGAAGTTTAATCTAAACGTAGAATTAGTTCCTAATGTTGGTTTTGGAATGAGTCAGTTTCACAATGGAAGCAATCGTTCTCTGTTGTTTAAAAATTCAAGTAATGGACTATCCTTTAGTCTACACTACAAAATATCTAAATAAATCAAAGGTGAGTTGAAGCTCACCTTTTTTATGTCCCTGACTTTTGAACTCTGTCAATTAACTTTATTTTAGAGCTTATTAAAATGAAGACATGCAATACAAAGCAGATACACCAGAAGAATACATCGAACAACTTCCAGAAGACAGGCAAGAAGTTATACAGAAGTTAAGAAGCATAATTAATAAAAATATACCTGAAGGGTTTAAAGAAACCATTAATTATGGAATGTTAGGATGGGTGGTACCGCATGAAATATATCCCAGTGGCTACCATTGCACACCTGAATTACCTCTTCCCTTTTTAAGCTTGGCTTCTCAAAAGAATTTTATCGGTTTCTATCACATGGGGATCTATGCTAACCCTGAACTCTACCAATGGTTTGTTGATGAATACTCGAAATACAGTAAGTATAAATTAGACATGGGTAAAAGCTGTGTTCGTTTAAAACGAATGAATGATATTCCCTATGATTTAATCAAAGAAACAGTACAAAAAATGAGTGTACAAGACTGGATTAGTTTGTATGAAAATAATTTGAAAAGGTAAAACTTACAAAGCTCGGTCGTGTAACTCCTTAGTTAGAGCTATATATTCGTCCGAGTATTTTCCTTCTTTATTTCTAATGGTGAAATCAATCTTTTGTTTGTGAGACGGCTTTTTCGAAAGCACCAGTATTTTACGTTTCAAAAATTCAGGTTTTCCAAAAACAGAAATCTCTTGAACAATATTCAATTTAAAACGCTCAATTTCCTTCAAATAGTTACGCATGAAATCTACAGAAAGGATGAGCCAACACTCCCCCTCTTCACTGAGAAACCTGTCTACCTTCTCTATCAACTCACTAGCGCTAAGTCCACCATTATGCTTCACTCTATTCTTTACTTCAGTATCTGCAGCGCTAGAATTTTCAAAGAAAGGTGGATTACTAACAATCAGATCATACGTCTTACTTGTAGTGAAATCTTGTAAAGAGCTATGATGTATATATAATCTATCTGTCCATGGAGAATTGCCGAAATTTTTAGCTGCTAATCGAGCACTTTCCGCATCAATTTCTATTGCGTCAATATTGGCATTCTGAAACTTTTGGGCAGCGATAAGTGATAGTACCCCCGTACCAGCACCTATATCTAAAATATTTTTAGGAGAGGACGCTTCAAAAAAAGCACCTAATACAAAAGCATCCGTACCTACCTTAAGTACGGCATTGCTTTGTTCTATAGAAAAATGTTTAAAATTGAAAATCATAGTAAAAACTATGCTTCCAGATACATTTCGATCAATCCTTGTGGCGCAGCAACATGAAGCTCCTGCTTCTCTCTATCTACCTTTTGTATCAATCCATCAATAAATGGAATCAACATCTCTTTATCACCCTTTAAAACTTGGATCAAAGGATTAACGTTGTTATCGATAATATTTTCTAACACACCTACTTCACCGTATTCAATATCTACTACC
>NZ_JAWWCF010000174.1:0-6454 GCF_033720595.1 Lishizhenia sp.
AACATGAGGAAAGAACTTTGATGAAAAAGAGGTACCATGTTGCACGTACACGATTAACTAACTTGTTGAATTCCATGCACGATGATGTGCTCTCTACAGATCAAAAAAGAGATAGTTTAAAAAAGGAATTGAATGAGTATCATCAAACCGATAGATTTGAGAATTGTGAGACCATGGGACAGGTCTTGCGCTTGCACCTGGATTTGATGTTGGGAAAACCTAAACCCAAAAAGCCAGATGTGTTAGCAACTTACAAAGTATAAGGGCTTTTTAGGAGCTAGTTCTCCTTTAAAATCAGAACAATTTTTTTACTTTTGGGGGCGATTGAAAAAGCGATGAAATGCGATGATTATTTTCGTGTTTTAAATTCGTTACTAAGCTCAAAAAAGGAGAAATGAAAATATCATACAAGTGGCTTAAACGCTACGTTAATACAGATAAAACACCAGAAGAAATTTCTAAGATTTTAACCGATACAGGACTAGAAGTTGAAGGTCTTGAAAAAGTTGAAAGTGTAAAAGGAGGATTGAAAGGTGTTGTGATAGGTGAAGTTTTAACTTGTGTGCCCCACGAAAATGCAGACAAGTTAAAAGTTACTACGGTAAATGTTAATAACGGTGAAGCATTACAAATTGTATGTGGAGCACCGAATGTGGCAGCCGGACAAAAAGTTGTTGTGGCAACTGTAGGTTGTACGCTTTACCCATCTCCCGAAGAAGCTTTTAAAATCAAGAAATCTAAAATTAGAGGAGTAGAATCTGTAGGTATGTTATGTGCCGAAGATGAACTTGGTTTAGGACAATCTCATGCAGGTATCTTGGTTTTACCTGAAGAAACTGAGGTAGGAATGCCAGCAGCTTCTTTCTTTAATCTAGAAGATGATTATTTAATAGAAATAGGTTTAACTCCTAATCGTTCCGATGCAATGGGACACATTGGAGTTGCCAGAGATTTGGTGGCATACTTAAATGTACATGAAGATGCTAACTTAAGTCTAGATTTACCATCTGTTAAAGCTTTTAAAGTAGACGAGACTTCAGAAACGGTGAACGTTTCAGTTGAGAATTCAGACTTGTGTCCGCGATATGCCGGTGTTACTATAAGTAACATTCAAGTAGCACCTTCTCCAGAATGGTTACAAAACGCTTTACGTGTTATTGGATTATCTCCAATCAATAATGTTGTGGATGTTACCAATTATGTAATGCACGAATTAGGTTCTCCTTTACATGCCTTTGATTTAAGAACAGTGAATGGAAATGTAGTTGTAAAAACTGCTGCTGAAGGAGCTAAGTTTACTACTTTGGATGAAGAAGAGAGAACTTTAGCTGGTGATCAGTTAATGATTACTAACGGCGAGCAAAACATGTGTATTGCAGGTGTTTTTGGAGGCTTGGAATCAGGAGTGAAAGAGGATACAACAGCTATTTTCTTAGAATCAGCTTACTTTAATCCAGTATCAGTAAGAACAACGGCAAAAGCTCATGGATTAAATACAGATTCATCTTTCCGTTTCGAAAGAGGAGTGGATCCAAATATGACAGCTTTCGCTCTTCAAAGAGCTGCTTTGTTGATCAAAGAATTGGCTGGAGGTGTAATCAGTTCTGAAGTAACAGACCTATATCCAAATCCTATAGAGAATGTAAAGGTTGAGTTTTCTTACGACAGATGTAACCGTTTAATCGGTACTGAAATTGCCGAAGATAAGGTAGATGCGATCTTGACAAACTTAGACATCAAAATTTTAAGTAAAGAAAATGGAGTCGCTCAATTGCAGATTCCAGCTTACCGTGTTGATGTAACAAGAGAGGCAGACGTGATTGAAGAAGTGTTGAGGATTTTCGGATTCAATAACATACCGCTTCCTACAAAATTGAACACATCTTTATCTGCTCGACCAAAAGTGGATAGAGAGAAATTACAGTATACTGTTGCCGAGTTGTTGACTTCTTTGGGTGCATCTGAAATGATGAACAACTCGTTAACGCAAAGCACATACGTTGAAAAATTAGGTGGAGAAGTATTAACTCCAGAGCGCAACGTAGCCATGTTAAATCCTTTAAGTCAAGACCTAGATGTAATGCGTCAGTCCTTGATTTTTGGAGCATTGGAAAGTGTAGCGCACAACCAGAACAGACAAAACCCAGATTTGAAATTGTACGAATTTGGAAAAGTATACAGAAAATTTGATGCTGAATACAACGAGAATACGCGTTTGGTTTTTGCATTAACAGGACTGAAGGAAAAGGAACAATGGAATGCAGGTAAAGCAAAAGTTGATTTCTATACCTTAAAGGCACACGTAGAAGCTATCTTTACGCGTTTAGGGTTAGCCGGAATGCTACAACAGAAAGAATTGAAAAAGTCTATTTTAGTAGATGGTGTTCAGTTAAATGTGTTGAAATTTAAGATGGGAGAAATAGGATGGATTTCTCCAAAAATGAAGAAACACTTTGGTATTAAGCAAGATGTATTTATTGCAGATTTAGATTGGGATGCAATTGTGGATGCCATGAAAATGAACAAGGTGAAATTTACAGAATTGCCCAAAACGTTCGCTGTGCGACGTGACTTCTCTTTATTACTAAATAAGGAAGTGACATTTGCCGAGATCGTTACTTTAGCGCGCAAGGCGGATAAGAAAATTTTAAAGGATATTAATCTATTCGATGTTTACGAAGGTGATAAATTGGAAGAAGGTAAGAAGTCTTACGCAGTAAGCTTTACTTTCCAAGATGCTGAAAAAACCTTGAAAGATAAACAGGTAGATACCGTCATGGAAAAGATTAGAGGACTGCTGGAAAAAGATTTGAAAGCAGAATTAAGATCATAATCAAAGAAAGTCCAGCCGAAAAGGTTGGACTTTTTTTAGGAAGGAAAATTTACAACAATAGTTTAGAAAATTACGAACCGTGAAAGAGTTTAAGAAGTTTGCAGTAACAGGTATAGGAACAGACGTTGGAAAAACTGTGGTGAGTGCAATATTAAGCGAAGCTTTGGAAGCACATTATTGGAAACCTGTACAAGCAGGAGATCTCAATTTTTCTGATACCAAAAAAGTCCAAAAGTATTGTTCAAACAAGGTACGCGTCATGCAAGAGCGCTTTGCTTTATCAGAACCAATGTCGCCTCACGCGGCAGCAGAGATTGATGGTGTAAACATAGAATTGTCAGATTTTAAAGTTCCAGAGGTTGATGCAAATCTAGTAGTTGAAGGCGCTGGAGGTTTGATGGTTCCATTCAATGCAAAGGCCGAAACCTATTTAGACCTGTTTAAACACTTTAATTTACCTACAATCATTGTATCGCGTCACTACTTAGGTAGTATTAACCATACGATGATGACTATAGATTTAATGCAACGCGAGGGAATCGAAATTGCAGGAATTATTTACGTAGGGGAGGAACATAAGACTACAGAAAGTATCATTGCGAAAAAATACGGTATTCCTGTAATCTACAGAGTTCCTTTAGCCAAAGAAATTACACCAAATTTTATACAAGAACAAGCACAAATTATTAAAGAGAAATTGTAATGAGCGAACTTTTAGAAAGAGATAAAAAATACGTTTGGCATCCCTTTACTCAAATGAAAACGGCAGGTGATGCATTGCCAATTGTTCGTGCCGAAGGAAGTTATTTATACGATGAAAATGGAAAGAGTTATATTGATTGTAACTCCTCTTGGTGGGTAAATGTTCACGGACATGGTCATCCACATATCCAACAAGCCTTAGCAGAACAATTTAAAACTTTAGACCATACTTTATTGGCGGGTGTTACACATCCAAAGGCCGTAGAGTTAGCAGAACGTATCGTAGGTATTTTACCGGAAAAGTTTACCAAAGTATTCTTTTCAGATAATGGTTCAACAGCGATAGAGGTTGCCTTGAAAATGGTTTTCCAGTTTTGGTACAATAAAGGCATTGATAAGAAGAGAGTATTGGCCCTAGATGGTGCTTATCATGGTGATACTTTTGGTGCAATGTCAGTAGGACAACGTTCTTATTTCAATGCTCCATTTGAACATTTTTTCTTTGATGTTGACTACTTGGACTTTCCATTTAAAGATAAAGAAGAAGAGGTCTTAAAACAAGCCGAAGAGTTTTTGAAAACAGGAGAGTTTGCAGGTATTATAGTTGAGCCCTTGGTGCAAGGTTCAGGAGGTATGCGTATGTACAGTCCGGAGTTCTTAAACAAACTTACATTACTCGCTCAAGAACACGATGCCTTGGTAATTTTTGATGAGGTTATGACAGGATGGGGGAGAACGGGGAAGATGTTCTCTATGGATCACATTGAAGCCAAGCCAGACATTGTTTGTTTATCAAAAGGTTTAACAGCAGGAGCGTTAGCTATGGGGCTTACCGTTGCAACCGAGCGTTTATACGAAGGTTTCTTAGATGATGAGAAAGTGAAAGCTTTATTACACGGGCACAGCTATACGGGTAACCCTGTGACATGTGCTGTGGCATGTGCAAATTTAGATTTGTTTGCTAAACCAGAGTTGAAGGAAAACTTGGATAGAATTACAGCGAGTCATGAGGCATTTAAAGCTGCAAATGATAAGCATGAGAAAGTAAGTGAAATTAGAATTACGGGGACGATAATGGCCCTTGAAATTGAAACAGGGGAGGGGAATACCTATTTCTCTAACATTAGAGATGAAGCTTACAACTTCTTTTTAGAGAATGGCATGTTGTTGCGTCCTTTAGGAAATATTATGTTCTTAAATCCGCCTTATTGTACTACAAATGAAGAACTACAATACTGTTATGATAAAATCATGGAGTTTGTAGAAAAAGTATAAAATAATAAGCTTAGAATATGAAAGGCTGTTTCCATTAGGGAGCAGTCTTTTTTTGTGTATTGATTAATGGAAAGGGAAGGACAAAAAAAAGGTTGTCAAAACTGACAACCTTCTTTCATACAAATTATTTTTATTCTTCTCCTGGCACTAAGATTCTTCCACAGTGCTCACAAACGATAATCTTACGTTTAGTTTGAATATCCATTTGTCTTTGTGGTGGGATTCTGTTGAAACATCCTCCACAAGAATCTCTATCTACAGGAACTACGGCTAAACCGTTTTTCGCGTTTTGTCTTAATCTGTTGTAGGCTTTAACCAATCTATCGTCGATTTTCTTTTGTGCCTTTTCAGAGTTCTTGATCAATTTCTCTTCGTCTTTCTGCGTTTCAGCGATGATAGCGTCTAGTTCACTTTTCTTAGCGTCTAAATCTTTCTTTCTCCCCTCGAAACGTTCAGTAGCTTCAGCCAAAACCTCTTTCTTGTTTTCAATACGAGCTTTTGCTTCTTTGATCTTCTTGTCGTTTAATTTGATTTCCAATTCCTGGAATTCAATTTCTTTACTTAAAGATTCGAATTCTCTATTATTTCTAACGTTATCTTGCTTCGTTTTGTAAGCAGAAATAGCTGTTTGAGAATCTTTTTGAGCATTTTTACGATCTGTAATCTCTGTTTCCAGATCTTTAAGCTCATCCTTCATTTTGTTGATTCTTGTCTCTAAACCTTCCAATTCATCCTCAAGATCCTCAACCTCTAAAGGTAATTCTCCACGTATTGTACGTATTCTATCTATTTCTGAATCAATGCTCTGTAGATTGATAAGAGCATCTAGTTTTTCTGCTATAGTCGAAACTTCCTTAGTTTTTGTAGCCATATCGCGCTAAAAATAATTTATAGGATTTGTATTTACTCCTGTTAAACGAACTGCAAAGTTAATAAATTTTTTCTTCAAAATACGCTCTAAAAGGTGAGGAGTGTATTGTTCGCTTTCAAAATGTCCAATATCTGCAATAATAATTTGGTTTTCAGCATCAAAAAATTCGTGATACTTGAAATCTCCTGTGATGTAAATGTCTGCTCCGGCGCCTTTAGCTTGCCCCAATAAAAAGCTTCCAGAACCACCACAAAATGCAACTTTTTTAACCTGTTCTTTATGGATATTTGTATGACGAATTACACCACAATTAAATTTGGTTTTTATCAATGTTAGAAATTCTTTGGTATCCATCTCGTAAGGCAATTCTCCGAGCATTCCAGAACCTAATTCTTGATGTTGATTCTTTAAGGCATAAACGTCGTAGGCAACTTCTTCATAAGGGTGAGCTTTCAGCATTGCTGCTATAACTTTACCCAGTTTGTAATTGTCAACAATAACCTCAACTTTACTTTCTTCAACCTTTTCATTTTCGCCTGTTGTTCCAATAAAAGGATCTGCTTCCTCGAGTGGGGTGAAGGTACCGATTCCTTCTGTTTGGAAGGAGCATTCAGCATATTTACCTATGTGTCCAGCACCTGCCTCATAAAGAGCTTTTTTAAGCTCTTGAGCATAGTTCTTAGGAACAAAAACAACCAATTTATTCAGTACATCATTTTTGGGAGAAAGTACACGCAAGTTTTCGAGTCCTAAACGTTGTCCAATTTCATAAT
>NZ_JAWWCF010000175.1:0-6445 GCF_033720595.1 Lishizhenia sp.
TCCAAAGCCTTCAAATTTAAGTTTTTCTTCGAATCTGTCATCCCAATTTTTGTTAAACTCATTGTCGTATAAAGAGTAAACAACTTTGGCATCAGCAAAGTGAGGATCGTTGGCGTAAACATCTTTAATGTACATAGGCATTAATGATGTCATCCATCCGTGACAGTGAATCACGTCAGGTTTCCAACCTAATTTTTTAACTGTTTCCAAAACTCCTCTACAGAAGAACATAGAACGCTCATCATTATCTGCATGATATTCGTCTTTGTCATCCGTGAAAACAGATTTTCTTTTGAAATATTCTTCGTTGTCTATAAAGTACACCTGCATTCTTGCAGTTGGTATAGACGCTACTTTGATAATTAAAGGGTGATCCTGATCGTCAATAATAAGGTTCATACCTGATAAACGAATTACTTCGTGTAACTGGTGTCTTCTCTCATTGATTGTCCCAAAACGTGGCATGAAAACACGGATTTCTTTTCCGTTTTCTTGTGTACCTTGCGGTAATTTTCTTGCTGTTTTTGAAAGTTCAGATTTTGGTAGGAACGGGGCAATTTCTTGCGATACAAATAGGATTCTTTTCTTCTCCATATAGAGTAAATTCGTAAATTTCAGTACAAAAATATATAAAAAAAAGCGTAATTTCAACAAAAAAGAATAGATTTGTCCGTTTGCACATATTCTAAATACTTAATTACGTGGTAATTTACAAGCGTGTTTCCGATTTACAATCCTTCCTTGCACCTTACACAGTAGCGAATAAAAAAATTGGTTTTGTGCCTACCATGGGCGCTTTACATGAAGGACATCTTAGTCTTTTGAAAGCTGCAAAAAAAGAGTGTGACATTGTTGTTGCCTCCGTTTTTGTGAATCCAACACAATTCAACAATCCTTCTGATTTAGAAAAATATCCACGCATGCCTCAGAAAGATGCGGATCTTCTGGAGGAAAATGGTTGTGATGTAATGTTCTTACCTGAAGTAGAAGAGGTGTATCCTGAGAATTATAAATCTATTGATTTGGACTTGTCTCCCGTGGATGAAGTAATGGAAGGGAAATATAGACCTGGCCATTTTGATGGTGTGGTGAATGTAGTTTCGCGTTTCTTTGATATCGTGCGACCGAATAAAGCATATTTTGGAAGAAAAGACTTTCAGCAAGTTGCAGTAATTAAAGCCATGACCAAAAAGTTAAACTTGGGTGTGGAAATCGTTGGTTGTGATACTGTACGCGAAGAGGGTGGTTTGGCAATGTCAAGTCGAAACCTACGCTTAACGGAAGATCAAAAAAAGGATGCTCTTGTAATTTACGAGAGCTTGGTGCAAGCTAAAGCTATGGCGAAAGAGAATTCTCCTGCAGTAACTTTAGCACATTTAATTGACACTTTAGGACAAAGTAGTTTAGAATTGGAATACGCAGAAGTGGTAAACCCCGAAACTCTTTTACCTTTGACAGACGAATGGATAGATGGAGCCACTGCATGTGTAGTAGCTTATTGTGGAGATGTTCGTTTAATTGATAACATGGAATTGATATAATTATGTTTACAGGAATAGTTGAGGCGCTAGGAGAGGTGAAGAAAATTGAACACGAGGGGGAAAATGTACATTTTACCTTAAGTTGTCCTTTTACTTCAGAGTTGAAGATAGATCAAAGTTTGGCACATAATGGTTGTTGTTTAACTGTTGTTGCAATTGATGGAAATCAATATGTAGTTACGGCGATAAAGGAAACTTTGGAGAAAACAAACCTTGGAGAACTAAAAGAAGGAAGTGAAGTGAATCTGGAGCGTTGCATGCAAATGAATGGTCGTTTAGATGGTCATATTGTACAAGGCCATGTGGATACTACTGCCGAATGTCTTTCTATTGAGGATCAGGACGGAAGTTGGATGTTTACCTTTCAGTACAACAGCGATGACTTAACAGTTGAGAAAGGATCGGTAACTGTAAATGGAGTAAGTTTAACTGTAGTCAACTCCAAACAAAATGAGTTTTCAGTTTGCATTATCCCTTATACTTTAGAACATACAAGTTTTAAAAATATTAAGGTAGGTGATACTGCAAATTTAGAGTTTGATATTATCGGGAAGTACGTGGCCAAAATGATGGTAAAGTAAACCGGAAAATAAATATTGATAGAAATAAAAAGAGGTTGTCACATTTGACAACCTCTTTTTTTATGCTTTCCACTCTTTCTTAATGAGCTTCGCCATTTTCTTGTTAAGTTTTTTTAGAACAGCTTCTTGTGAGCCTACCGTTCCAATTTTGATTAACCTATTTTCAACGGGTTTTCCATCTTTATAAAAGGTAAGTTCAAACGTAACTGATACAATATCATCTCTGTACAACGGGAAGAGATGTTCAGAGGTTAAGTTTTTATTTAAGGATAAAATATTCGTAGAGGATTTAAACCTTCTGTCATACCCTCTAACAGAAATTAAAAGATAAGTATCGAATCCTTCTTCTTTTAATTTGTTCTGTATGCTATCATTCGCCATAGATGTAGCGGAAGCACCTTGCTTAACTACATTTAAAGACGACTTTGTTTTGATGCCGTACTGATTGAACAGCGTGGTCAAGTTGATTTCTAGCGCAAATAAGTCTTGCTGAAAATCAATTTGACCGACAACCACTACATTGGATAAAGAATCCATTCCTGGTAAATCTTCTGAAGTTATTTTGGTTGTGTCGGCTTGACTGTAAACACTAGTGCTTAGGAATAAACCTAAAAATAAAGATGCTAATAATTTCATATTAAAAAATTTCGTTGGCGATGAGTTTAACATCATCTGATTTAGACATGGTATAATAGTGAATGCAAGGTACACCTGCTTTCTTGAGTTCTTTTGATTGATTGATGGCCCATTCTACACCCAATGCTTGAACGTCCTCATTATTCTTACATTTCAATAACTCTGCCGAAAGTTCATCTGGAAAGTCGATGTGGAAGAATTTAGGCAAGAATGAAATGTGGTTCATTGTTTTCAAAGGTTTGATACCCGGAATGATGGGAACATTGATTCCTGCTTTTTTACACTCCTCAACAAAGTCAAAGTACTTTTTATTATCGAAGAACATTTGCGTAACAATATACTCCGCACCTGCATCAACCTTTTGTTTTAAGTACTTTAAATCTGTAGAAAGGTTCATGGCTTCGAAGTGCTTTTCAGGATAACCTGCAGCACCGATACAGAAATTAGTTGGTTCCAATTGAATATCGTCCATCAGATATGTTCCTTTATTCATATCTGTAATTTGGTCTATCAATTCTACAGCATACTTATGTCCGTTTTCGTGGGGACGAAAAGAACTTTCAGTTTTAATAGAATCACCTCTCAATGCGAGCACATTATCAATGCCTAAGAATTGAAGATCAATCAACGCGTTTTCTGTTTCTTCCTTACTAAAACCTCCACAGATTAAATGTGGAACAGCATCAACTTGATATTTGTTCATAATGGCTGCACAAATACCAACCGTACCAGGGCGTTTACGAATCGCTATTTTTTCTAGAAGTCCTTGACCTCTTTCTTTATATATGTATTCCTCTCTGTGATAAGTAACATTAATGAACTTTGGCTTGAATTCCATTAAGGGATCTATACCATCAAAAATTGACTGTACGTTTTTACCTTTTAATGGGGGTAAAATTTCAAAAGAGAATAAAGTCTCTTCCGATTCCTTAATGTGATCGATTACTTTCATTTATGATTGTATAATTTTAGCAGTCCAAAAATAGTAATATCCTTATCCTAAAGAGGTAAAATCCTCAATCAGTGTCTTAAAGAATTATAATTATTTCACTTTTTTACCATTGATGATAACTGTCTCAGCAGAGTTTGCACCAAATGAATAAGGTATTAGTGCTGGACTCTCCATGGGTTGAGTAATGATAAGGTTCGCCTTCTTACCCAAAGATATACTTCCGTGTGTTTTATCTAAGCCCATGGCATAGGCAGTATTCAATGTAGTTGCCGTTATTGCCTCGTTCGGCGTTAATTTCATTTTAACACATGCAAAAGAAGTGAGCAATTGCATGTTCCCACTTGGTGAAGACCCTGGGTTAAAGTCAGTAGCCAACGCCACGGGTAAATCATTATCGATTAATTTTCTACCTGCTCCAAAAGGAATAGATAAGAAGAAAGAACAACCGGGTAAAAGTGTAGGCATGCAGTCACTTCCCTTTAAAGCTTCAATATCTTGATCATCAATTTCTTCTAAGTGATCGACAGATAAAGCATTGTGTTGTACGGCAGCAGCTACTCCACCTTGGATAGAGAATTGGTTAACGTGAACTTTTGGTGTTAAGCCATATTTTATTCCAGCTTCCAATACTTGATTCATCTCCTCTACTGAGTAGTAGTTGCGCTCACAGAAACAGTCGATGTAATCGGCCAATCCCTCTTCTGCAATTACCGGTAGCATTTCGTTGATGATTAGATCGATGTAACCTTGGTGGTTTTCTTTAAATTCTGGAGGGTAAGCATGTGCTCCCAAGAAAGTAGCCTTTATCGTTAATGGAGATGCTTCTTTCAAGCGTTTGATAACGCGTAACATTTTTAGCTCGGCATCCACGGTAAGTCCGTACCCAGATTTGATTTCAACAGCTCCCGTACCGTAGCTCATCATTTCTTCTAACCTTACCATTGCGTCTTGGAAGAGCTCTTCCTCGTCCATCGTCTGCAATTTGCGGGCAGAGTTTAAAATACCACCTCCTTTAAGTGCAATTTCTTCATAGGTAAGTCCTTTGATTCTATCTTCGAATTCACTTTCTCTGGTTTTGGCAAATACGGCATGGGTATGTGAATCACAAAATGCAGGCATAACCATCTTACCATCGGCATCAATTACTTCTAGATCTCTCCAGTCTGTAATTCCACCCCAGTCTTCCATTTTACCATAAGCTATGATTTCATCATCTTCAATGGCAAGGAATGCGTTATCTATGGTGTTAAGATTTTCCATCTCAGCACCTGCTTTATATCTTGGTAAATCCTCTCCTGCTAGGAGTAGACTTTTGATGTTTTTAATAAGTATTTTAGACATTTACTCGAATCTTTTTTAAGAAGATTCAAAGTTAAAAATAATCCAACGCTTAGAAAAGATGTTCCATCAAACCTTCCTTCATAGAATGGGGAGAAACATAAATGGTATTGATATCTAGTTTGTCCATAAGCCACATAACTTTCACTGCAGCAATAGGAGCCATAATTTTTCGGATGGGAATTATCCTATCATTTAATTTACGCTCAGCTAAACTCGATTTAATTAAATTGTCTATACACCAATGTAAACGCTCTTTGCTAATTTGTTGTGATTGCGAATTCGTAGGAAAGTCAATATTTTCAATGATTTCATAAAACGTCTCGAAACTACCAGAAGCTCCTACAAGAATATTGGTGCGAATATCATCGAAGAAACCACGAGTAGATTGCTCTAAGTAGTTTATGATAGCATCAATATCTGAGTTGGTTAAAGGGTCATTGAACTCAAATTGTTGGTAGATGCGAGAAACCCCAATTTCAAAACTTTTGCTTTTAATGACTTCATTGTTATTGGCAAAAATAAATTCACTACTTCCTCCGCCAATGTCTAAAATGATGGATTTATCTTCAAATACATGGGCAGTTTGTATCCCTCTGTAAATTAATTCAGCTTCAGTTTCTCCATCAATTATGGTAATAGGAATCTCCGTCATTGCAAAAGCGGCTTGTATAAAATCATCCCTGTTTTCGGCTGCGCGCAAAGCGGAAGTTCCAATTGCTCTTATTTGTTCTACACCGTGTTGGTCACAAATTGCTTTGAATTGCTCTAACGTGCTTATACCTCGTTCGAACGCATCTGGAACAATGGTTTGTTGGTTAATTCCTCCCATACCTAAAGCTACTCCTTCTTTATGCTTGAAAAGGATTTTACGGCCTGTGGCTGTTTTTTTGAAAATCAAGAGGTTAAAGGTATTTGTACCTAAGTCTATAACTGCACCTGTCATTCTAGTATTTTATGATTTTTTAAGCCACTTAATGAAGTGTTTTACACGTAAACGATGTCCAAATTGTAAGATTCCATTCTGGTAAATTTTACCTGCCAAATAGAACATTAAAAGAGCTGAACCTAAGAGGATTCCTAAACTTGCAAAGAGTTCCCAGCTTTCGTTTGCACTGAACCCTATCCCTAATTTGGTCATCATAACAACCGGTGAGGTAAAGGGTAAGAATGCAAATAAACTAGACCACGGACCTTCTGGGTAATAGACCGTATAATAACCACCGTATAAAGCAAGCAGCAGTAATCCCATAATAGGGATGATGTATTGTTGTCCGTCCGATTCGCTTCCCATAGATGCCCCAATGGCAGCAAAGAAAGAACCGTAAAAGATATATGCGACTATAAAAAACAGTATAAAGAACAAGAGCATGTTGGAGAACTGAATGCGTTCGTAA
>NZ_JAWWCF010000176.1:0-6444 GCF_033720595.1 Lishizhenia sp.
CCATAGATCTATCATGGCTCATCTACCTCAAGCCCATACAACGGCGTTCAATGCTAAGTTGAGTTTTATTGGAAATGGAGATGCGTATTGGCAAAAATTATTGAATCATCCACGCTTTGGCTTGGAGCTAATAGGAACGTCTCTAGGTAACCAAAACGTTTTAGGGAAGGGGGCAGCAGCGCTGTATTATGTTGATGTTCCTTTGTTGCCCGGTAAAATCTACCCATCAATATATGGCGGAATCGGATTGGGTTGGGTAGAGAAAATTTATGATGTTGCCGATAACCCAAAGAATAATGCGATGGGAACTCATTTAAATGCTGCAATACGTCTAGGGCTCAATTTTAATTATGATTTTCGAAGAACGAATGTTCAATTGGGAATACACATGATGCATTTTTCGAATGGGGCTACTAAAATGCCGAACTTAGGTGTTAATTTGCCTTATGTACAATTGGGGGTGACACGTTACTTTCGAGATATTGAAAGGAGTACGAAAAATTCATTTCTAGCGTTGAAAAAGGAGATGACTCGTTGGCGATTGTTAGGTGTATATTCTAAAAAGGATGTATACCCATTGCTTCAGAAACCGTCTAATGTTTTTAGTTTGTCGGTGATTAGAACGAAGTATAAATCCAAGTATTGGTCTTATGATTTAGGAGTGGAATTTATTTCTAATCAAGCCCAAGCAAAAATGTTTCCCGAACGAGAAATAAAACAAAATGAGATATTACAAATAGGAATCTATTCGGCATATGTGTTAAGTTTTGATTGTTTAGATGTATTTGTAGGCCTGGGTGGTTACGCCAAAAATGATTTGAATATAGCGGGATGGTTGTATCAAAAAGTTGGTGCGCGCTACCAGTTTAATGACAGGTGGGCAGCGCAATTGGCCATTAAGGCAAATTACGGAAAAGCCGATTATATCGAGTACGGAATAAATTACACACTCCATGAAAAATAGCTATTGGTTCATACTTGCAGTTTTTCTACTTCTTTTTTCGTGTAAAAAGGCGGAGGATAGATCGTGCTGGAAATCAAGTGGAGCTGTGGATACTTTGGTGTATACAATTTCGGATTTTGATAGTTTACGTTTACATGAAAAACTAAACTTCGAATTGGTACAAAGTAACCAACCAAAGCTTGAAATTATCGGAGGAGAAAACTTAATAAACCTTGTGAAGTTAGACAGTCTTGGTGATGTACTTTCTATAAGCAATGCCAATAAATGTGCTTTCCTTAGGAGTTATAAAGAAGCTGTGAAGGTTCGTATACATCTTTCCTCCTTGCGCTACATATACACAGATATTTCCGAAGAATTAAGCAACGAAGGAGTGTTGACTTATCCCAATTTATTTTTGTTGGCTCATTCGGGAGCAGGAAGAATAGATTTAAATGTAGAGGCTAATCGTGTTTTCTTAGATGCTAGCTATGGGAATGTAGATTTTAACTTGAGCGGGCAATTAAATAGTTTGGGATTAAGTGTGAAATCTAATGCTTATGGAGATACACGAGATTTGAAGGTGAAATATCAAATAGAGGTATTTAGCAATACAGTAGGAGATCTACATATTAATGCCGAAAACACAAACCTGGTGAAAGCTGAACTTATATATAAGGGTGATGTTTACCTCTATGGAACTCCAATTGCAATAGAAAAGACAATTGAAGGTGAAGGGAGTCTGATAGAAGGAAATTAAAAAGCTTTCATTAACTTTGCAGTAATTATATATTCGTTATGGATTTAATACTTATCACAGTAGGAATGTTGGCGCTTGGATTTGCAGGTATTGCAATTAAAATTTGGGCGAAGAAAGATGGTGAATTCGCAGGAACTTGTGCTTCAAATAACCCTGTTTTACAGGAAGAAGGAGCAGCATGTGGTTTGTGTGGTGCTAAGCCAGAAGAACAATGTTTAAATGATGAGAAGACAGCAAAAGCTTAGTACTGTCTTTCAAATATTTTCCCTTCTTTAATGGCTAGTTTACTCTCCACATTGTTGGTGTAGAGTTGACCTGTTCCCAATCCTTGATACATTTTAGTATTGTACAAGGCCGTGAACTGTGCTATGCAAGATAAACCAACGTTCGATTCTAGAGCGCTGGTCATCCACCATTTTATATTCATTTCTTCAGCGAGAGCTATCCACGCTTTAGATCCGGCAATACCTCCATGTAAACTTGGTTTTAAGATAATGTATTGCGGTTGAATTTGTTCCAATAGATGTCTTCTATCTTCTCCATACACACCAATCAACTCTTCATCTAAAGCAATATCTAAAGGAGTTTCTTTACACAAATCACGCATGGCAATAACTTGTCCCGCTTTGATAGGTTGCTCTATAGAATGTAATTCGAAGGCTGCTAATCTTTGTAGTTTTTCTAAGGCATCTTCTGGAGAAAATGCACCATTGGCATCTACGCGCAATTCAATTTCATCCTTGCCGAAATTAGAACGAATAAAGGAAAGTAAATCTAATTCAGCTTCAAAATCTATGGCTCCAATCTTCATTTTAATACAATCAAATCCCGCTTCTATTTTCTCTTGAATTTGATCGTACATGAATTGTTTTTCTCCCATCCATATCAAACCATTGATAGGAATTTCAAGTTTACCTTGTGTGAATTCTGAAGGGAAATAAAGGAGAGCTTGTTTTTGCTTTAAATTTTCTAAAGCCATTTCTACTCCAAACAAAATAGAAGGATAAGTTTCTAGTTCTTCAAGGTGATTTGCAAAATGATTAATGTTTTCAACTACTTCCTGTACTTTGTTTTCATACTGCTCAAAATCGATAAAATCGGGCGACAACCCAGGTATGATGCTGCATTCACCTATTGCTTCAAATTTATCTTCTTTGAGATAAATGAACCACGCATGTTTTTGGGTTAATACGCCTCTACTGGTACCAGATGGACGTTTAAAATCAAAGGTTTTCTTTTCGAATCGAGCTGTTAGCATAGTACAAAAAGGATAGATGAAAGTAAACAAATTAAAAAGGTAGAAAGGGCTACTTTCTTTAATTCTGGGTCTAAGTTTTGTGGAATTTGCTCTTTTTTCACGTAGTTCAAATGCTTCATTAAAATGGCAAAAGGAAGCAATCCAATCAGCATCCAAGCATTTTCTTGTAAAGCAAAGAAGGTAAGGAAACAGAAAAAAGCCATGTGAATTAACCTTGCATGATGGCGCTTTCCTTTTTCATACCCCATTTTAACGATGATGGTGTTTTTACCTACTTTAGCATCGTTTTCATGATCGCGTAAATTGTTAAGGTTGAGCACAGCTGTGCTTAATAATCCTATACCAATTGCCGGCAAGATTAACAATATATCAAAGGTTTTGGCCAATAAAGTAAAGATTCCTAGGGTGCTTACCAAACCGAAAAAGATAAATACAAATACATCTCCTAGTCCATTGTATCCATAGGCTTTTTTACCCATTGTATAAGTAATGGCCGCAATTACACAAGCAAGAGCTAAAGCTATGTAGGTGTAGAGTATGGTGGTCGGTAAATCTTTGGTTCCATAAATCACCAATGGAATAGCAGTTGCCAAAGACAAAACAGAGAATAGAATTACAGCTCCTTTCATTTCTTTTACGCTGATAGCACCGCTTTGAACCGATCTTTGAGGACCAACTCGTTCTTCATTGTCTGCCCCTTTCAAGGTATCTCCAAGGTCATTGGCAAAATTGGAAAGAATTTGCAGTAACAGCGTTGTTGCCATCGCTAATCCGAAGATCAAACCATCCCATTTGTCTAAATAATAAGCGTAAAAACTACCGAACAATATACCGGATATAGAAAGGGGTAAGGTACGCAAACGCGCAGCACTTACCCAAGCTTGCATCTTTGTCATAGGCCAAAGATAATTTTTTCCCTTTTATTTGTTGGCTTTTAGAAAAGACTCTATCATATAATGTTCTTCAACGGTATAGCGTTGAATGGCCATTCTCTCTTCGAGCTTTAGTTTTTCCCTTTTGTTGTTTGCGAGTTCAGCTATACTTTTGTCTTCCTTATTGGAAAACTTGTCAATAGTACCTTTGTAATTGTAATGCGTAAAAAAGTAGTCAAAACTCATTTCTCTGCCATTTTGATGATACTTTATTTCATTTAAAACAGGGCGAATTTCGTTGTAGTAGAACCAACAAAGCTCATAGGTGTTACTGCTGTTTTTAATCAGAGGGGCAATCCCAACTATTCTAAAGTTGAGTTGTTGTTGAACAGTATCATAAAACCAATCTTCTTTAATTTTATAACCTATCAACTCAAGTGAATCTTCAATCAGGTCAAAGTGTTCAAGGGGACTGGTAAATTCATCGTCTTTTGCGGAATAAGCAGTTATGGAATCCATTGCTACATAATCGAGTAGGGTTTGTAATATGCTATTCCCAAGCAAGGCAGGGTTGTCTTTAAGGTCTATCGTTCTCCACAACCTTTCGGTCCATATTACATTTTCTTCAACAATTGCTGGTAGTTTCTCGACAGGATTTAGGGAAGTATTATTGTAAGTTTGAAAAGGAGCTTCTATCATTTCTTCTTGCATGGCTTCCTGGTACTCAGCTTCACTGTAATAGCTTCCAAGTATAACACCTTGGGCGTATACATGAATGAATATCAAAACTTCATCCTCGTCGTAAAAGTACCAAGCACCGTGTCTTTTGTTCGCCTCGTAGTAACCCTTTACTTTAGTGTTTTTATTCGGGTATTTTGCAATGTATTCTCCGCTGAGTTCATCGTTGCTTGTATGATAAACCACAGCAATGTCACCCACATGTGTCTTTACCTTTGTAGTTTGTGCGTAGAATGTACTGGTGAGAAGTAGGCAGATTAATCTAATGAGATGTTTCATAAATTTAGGTTTTACTACTTACTTAACGACACTGCTATTAAAAGTTACATTGGATCAACATCAATGTTTATACGCACCGATTTATGCATGGGCTCACTGTAGAATTTATCAATGATTTCTGTAATCTTGGCTTTTACTTTTTTCGGGGAAGCTTCACGTTCCATTTTCAGTTTAACCACTTGTATGTAATTGTTTTGTATACGTTTAATGGCTGGTGCTTCCGGACCTAAAATACGCGAACCAAAGACATTGTAGAGTCTACGTCCAAAATCTGCAGCCATGGCCTCTAAATCTTGTTCTTTTCTATGCTTTAATGTAAAGTTGATGATCTTATAAAAGGGAGGATAGAGGTAGTTTTTACGCTCCATAATCTCGTTCTTATAAAATCCTTTATAATCATGATCTATCACATGATGAATTACCCAATGATCTACATCATGGGTTTGAATAATTACTTTACCGCGTTTACTCTTACGCCCGGCTCTACCTGCAACCTGTGACATTAAATGATAACTTCTTTCAAAAGCTCTAAAGTCCGCTCTGTTTAGCATGAGGTCGGCATCTAAAATTCCCACCAAAGAAACGTTGTCGAAGTCCAAACCTTTGGTAACCATTTGCGTTCCCACGAGTATATCAATCTCTCTATTTTCAAAAGCAGAAATGATTTCTGAGTAACTATTTTTTTGACGCGTTGTGTCTAAATCCAGTCGTTGAACTTTAGCTTTTGGAAAGAGTACAGATAAATCATCTTCAATTTTTTCTGTACCAAAACCAACCATTTTCAATCGGTTAGAGCTACATTTTGGACAAGATCCCATAGGCGCAGCATAATAGCTACAGTAATGACATTTCAAGGCGTTGCCATGTTTGTGGTAAGTCAGGGAAACATCACAGTTTTTACACTTTGGAGTCCAGCCACAAATTTCGCAATTCCAAATAGGGTTATATCCTCTTCTGTTTTGGAAAAGAATTATTTGTTCGCCATTTTGCAAGGCTTCTTCCATATTTTGAACCAAGAAACTGCTAAAGTGCATATTCATGGTTTTCTGGATCTTTTCTTTTTTTAGGTTGGCAGTAAGAATCTCAGGCATTTGAACATCACCAAATCGCTTATTTAATTCTACTAAACCAAACTTCCCTTCCTGTGCATTGAAATAGGTTTCGAATGCAGGAGTTGCAGAACCTAACAATACCTTGGTTTTGTGCAGAGCACCCAAAACGATGGCGCTATCTCTAGCATTATATCTTGGTGAAGGGTCATATTGTTTGAATGAACTTTCGTGTTCTTCATCAATAATAATCAATCCTAAATCTCTAAAAGGAAGGAATAAACTACTTCTAGCACCGAGTATAATTCTAAATTTAGTAGGGTTGTTATTTAAAAGTGCATTCCATATTTCAACGCGTTCATTTTGGTTGAATTTTGAGTGATAAACACCTACTAAATCACCAAAGTAAGCCGAAAGTCTGTTGATCAATTGTGTGGTTAAAGCAATTTCTGGAAGTAAGAATAGAACTTGTTTTCCTGCATCCAATTGCTCTTGTATAAGTTCTACGTAAATTTCTGTTTTACCAGAACCTGTTACACCGTGTAGTA
>NZ_JAWWCF010000177.1:0-6341 GCF_033720595.1 Lishizhenia sp.
GGGAGTAGAAGTTAATAAGGCTCTTAACATATTGCAACATAATCCTAAGGAGGCTTCAAAGAGTCTAGAGAAGTTATTGCGTTCAGCAATTGCTAACTGGGAGCAGAAGAATGAAGACAAGGTTCTTGAGGATGAAACATTAATCGTTAAGTCGATCGAGGTTTCTCCAGCAGGAATGTTGAAAAGAATTCAGGCTGCACCTCAAGGAAGAGCTCACAGAATTAGAAAAAGATCAAACCACGTTACGCTTGTCGTAGATGGTGTAAAAAATTAGGATGTAATGGGACAAAAAACTAATCCAATAGGAAATAGATTAGGTTTCATCCAAGGATGGGAATCTAACTGGTACGGAGGAGAAGACTACAAGGATAAAATCGTTGAAGACGATAAAATCCGTCGTTACCTTCGCGCACGTTTGTCAAGAGCAAGTATCGCTAAGATTATCATCGAGCGTACGTTGAAATTGGTTACTGTTACTATCAATACATCACGCCCAGGTGTGATCATTGGTAAAGGTGGTCAAGAGGTTGACAAGCTTAAAGAAGAGTTAAAGAAATTGACGAAAAAAGAAATCCAAATCAACATTTTCGAAATCAAGAGACCAGAGCTTGATGCGAGATTAGTTGCAGATGGAATTGCTCGTCAAATTGAAGCAAGAATTTCTTTCCGTAGAGCAATCAAAATGGCTGTTGCATCTACAATGAGAATGGGAGCTGAAGGAATTAAAGTTAAGATTTCAGGTCGTTTGAACGGTGCAGAGATGGCGCGTTCAGAAATGTACAAAGATGGTAGAACACCATTGCATACATTTAGAGCTGATATCGATTACGCTTTATCAGAAGCTCACACAACTTACGGACGTATCGGTATCAAGGTATGGATCTGTAAAGGTGAAGTTTACGGAAAGAGAGATTTATCACCAAATGTAGGATTGGCTTCTCAAAAAGGAGGAAGATCTAACAAAGGTGGAAGAAGAAAGAAGAAATAAGTTATTGACTTTTAAAAAACTCGAAGATGTTATCACCAAAGAGAACCAAATTTAGAAAAGCACAGAAAGGTCGTAATCGTGGTTTAGCTCACAGAGGGAGTCAAGTTGCTTTTGGATCTTTCGGATTAAAGACCTTGGAACCAGGATGGATTACTTCTAGACAAATTGAAGCTTCTCGTATCGCGGTTACGCGTTACATGAAAAGAGAAGGTAAAGTTTGGATCAGAATATTTCCAGACAAGCCTGTAACTTCTAAGCCTGCAGAGGTAAGGATGGGTAAAGGTAAGGGTGCTCCAAGTCACTGGGTTGCTGTAGTAAAACCAGGAAGAATTTTATTCGAAGCAGAAGGAGTTCCTTATGAAACTGCAAAAGAGGCTATGCGTCTTGCAGCTCAAAAACTTCCAGTTAAATGTAAATTCGTGGTTCGCCCGGATTATGTAGTACCTGGTAAATAATTAAGGTAATGAAACAAGAAGAAATCAATCAATTGTCAGTAGAAGACTTAAAGAACCGTATTGAAGAATCTGTGGAGAAAATGGCAAAGTTAGAATTAACGCATGCCGTTTCTCCATTGGAGAACCCTTTACAAATCAGAGAGTTGAGAAGATCAATCGCGAGATTGAACACAGAGATGACAAAAAGACAAAAGCAGGCGTAACCTGTTAATTTAGAAATAAGCTTGAAATGGAAAAGCGTAATTTAAGAAAAGAACGTATTGGGGTTGTTACTAGCGATAAGATGGAAAAATCTATCGTGATTTCTGTAGAAAGAAAAGTAAAACACCCAAAATATGGTAAGTTCGTAAAAAAAACTACTAAATTTGTGGCCCATGATGAAAATAATGACTGTAACATAGGTGATACAGTTAAGATCATGGAAACACGTCCTTTGAGTAAATCAAAGAACTGGAGATTAGTAGAAATTATTGAAAGAGCTAAATAATCATTAGTAATGATACAAACAGAATCAAGACTTTCAGTAGCAGACAACAGTGGTGCTAAAGAGGTGTTGTGTATCCGCGTATTAGGTGGAACAAAACGTCGCTATGCATCTGTTGGAGATAAAATAGTTGTTACTGTAAAGAACGCAATGCCCTCTGGTGGAGTTAAGAAAGGTCAGGTAGCCAAGGCTGTGGTAGTAAGAACGAAAAAAGAGGTCCGTCGTGCAGATGGATCTTACATTCGTTTTGATGATAACGCTGTTGTTCTATTGAACCAAGCGGGAGAAATGAGAGGTACAAGGATTTTCGGACCAGTAGCGAGAGAGCTTCGTGAAAACAATTACTTAAAAATTGTTTCATTAGCTCCTGAGGTACTTTAAAAATTGTAAAGTCATGCAAAAGAAATTACACATTAAAGTAGGAGACACTGTTAAGGTACTTAGCGGTGAGGCTCGCGGTAGAGAAGGAAAAATTCTTGCTATTGACAAGAAAAACGACCGCGCGACAGTAGAAGGTTTAAAAATGATTAAACGTCATACTAAACCAAGTGCATCTAACCCACAAGGTGGTATTGAAGAGAAAGAAGGAACTATCCACATCTCTAACCTTATGGTAGTAGCTAACGGAGAAGCAACGAGAGTTGGACGTAAGCTAAATGATGCTGGTAAGTTAGTACGTTATTCTAAAAAGTCAGGGGAGGAGATTAAGTAATGAGTTATACACCAAGACTTCGCGAAAAGTACAGTGCTGAGATTATTCCAGCATTGACTGAAAAATTTGGGTACAAAACGATAATGCGTGTACCTAAGTTGACAAAAATAGTTTTATCTCAAGGTGTAGGTGAAGCTGTAGCTGATAAGAAAATTGTAGATTCTGCAGTAGCAGATTTATCTATCATTGCTGGTCAGCAAGCAGTAGCAACTATGTCTAAAAAGGATATCTCTAACTTCAAATTGAGAAAAGGGATGCCAGTAGGTACTAAAGTTACTCTACGTGGAGATAAAATGTACGATTTCTTAGATCGTTTCATTTCTGTATCTTTGCCGCGTACTCGTGATTTTAAAGGAGTACCTGCAAAAGGATTTGATGGACGTGGTAACTTCAACATGGGAGTTAAAGAACACATCATCTTCCCAGAGATTGATATAGATAAGGTTAATAAAATTTTAGGAATGGACATTACTTTCGTTACAACAGCGCAAAGTGATGAAGAAGCAAAAGCATTGTTAGATGCATTTGGATTCCCATTTACAAAAAAATAAGAAATGGCTAAAGAATCAAGGAAAGCGCGTGAGCGCAAGAGAGAAGCGTTAGTAGAAAAATACGCTGCGAAAAGAGCCGCTTTGAAAGAAGCTGGTGATTGGGATGCTCTTCAGAAGTTGCCAAAGAATTCATCTAAAGTTAGAGTACACAACAGATGTTCTTTAACTGGTCGTCCAAGAGGTTACATGCGTCAGTTTGGTATCTCAAGGGTAACTTTTAGAGAAATGGCATTAGCTGGTAAGATCCCAGGAGTTAAAAAATCAAGTTGGTAATCGTTTTTTAGGAAAGATATGGTAACAGATCCTATAGCAGATTTTCTTACTCGCGTTCGTAACGCGAGTAGTGCTCAACTCAAGATAGTTGAGATTCCAGCTTCAAACACAAAGAAGGCATTAACTAAGATCTTATTTGATCAAGGTTACATCTCTAACTACATGTTTGAAGAGGATAACAAACAAGGCGTAATTAAGATCGCTTTGAAGTACAATCCTTCTACGAAGGTACCTGCAATCACAAAATTGCAAAGAGTTTCTAAGCCAGGTTTAAGAAAGTACAGTAGCTCTGATGAGTTACCTAGAATCTTGAATGGTTTAGGAATCGCAATCGTTTCTACTTCTAAAGGTGTTATCACTGATAAAGAAGCTAGAAAATTGAACGTAGGTGGTGAAGTATTGTGCTACGTATACTAATAGTTAAGAATAAGTAAAAAGTTTAAAATGTCAAGGATAGGTAAATCCCCCATTACAATCCCGAGTGGAGTTGAAGTGAAAGTTGACGGACAAACAATCACTGTTAAAGGAGCTAAAGGTGAATTGACTGAAGTTTTAGATTCAGCAATCACTGTAGAGCAAAATGACGGTGTGTTAACTTTTAACCGCGCATCTGAGTCTCCAGATCACAGAGCTAAACACGGGTTATCTCGTGCTTTGGTACAAAACATGATTGTTGGAGTATCGGAAGGGTATAAGAAAGTTTTAGAAGTAATTGGAGTAGGTTACAGAGCAACTACACAAGGTCAGAGATTAGATTTGGCTGTAGGTTACTCTCACCCAATTATGATAGAACTTCCGAAAGAAATTAAGGTATCTGCTGCTACTGAAAAAGGTAAAGCACCAGTTGTTACATTGGAATCACACGATAAACAATTGTTAGGACAAGTAGCTGCCAAAATTCGTTCCTTCCGTAAACCAGAACCTTACAAAGGTAAAGGTATTCGTTTCCAAGGTGAAGAAGTAAGAAGAAAAGCTGGTAAAGCAGCAGGTAAATAATCTTAATTTTTGATTAAATGGCATTTAGTAAAGAAGCAAGAAGAGCTAAGATCAAAAGAAGAATCAGAAAAAATATTTTTGGTACTTCAGAAACTCCAAGATTAACAGTTTTCCGTAGTAACAAGCAAATCTACGCACAAATCGTTGACGATAATAAAGGAGTTACTATTGCATCTGCATCTTCTTTAGGAAACAAAGACGCTGAGAAATTACCAAAGGTAGAACAAGCAGCATTTGTTGGAAAAATGATCGCTGAAGCAGCAATCAAAGCAGGCGTGGAAAAAGTAGTTTTCGATAGAAATGGATACTTATACCACGGTAGAATTAAATCGTTGGCTGACTCAGCAAGAGAAGGCGGACTTAAATTTTAATTGTTATGGCAGCAAACAATATTAATAGAGTAAAATCATCTGATATCGAACTAAAAGATAAGTTAGTTGGTATTAATAGAGTTACTAAAGTAACTAAAGGTGGTCGTACTTTCTCTTTCTCAGCTATCGTAGTAGTAGGTGATGAGAACGGGATTGTAGGTCACGGATTAGGTAAAGCAAAAGAAGTAACAGAAGCAATTTCTAAAGGAATTGATGATGCGAAGAAGAACCTAATCAGAGTTCCAATCATTAACGATACTGTGCCTCACGCACAAAAAGGTAAGTTTGGTGGAGCTCGCGTTCTACTTAAGCCAGCTTCTAACGGTACAGGAGTAATCGCAGGTGGTGCGATGCGTGCTGTATTGGAAAGTGTTGGTATCCACAACGTATTGGCAAAATCTCAAGGATCTTCTAACCCACACAACGTGGTTAAGGCAACTATGGATGCTTTGTCTCAAATGAGAGATGCAGTAGCTGTAGCTAAGCAAAGAGGAGTTTCTATGGATAAAGTGTTTAACGGTTAATAATATCTGAAAATGGCTACAATTAAAATTAAGCAAGTAAGAAGCGCTATTAATCGTTCACAAAGACAAAAGAGAACGATCCAAGCGTTAGGATTTAGAAAGTTAAACCAAGTAATTGAGAAGGAAGCAACTCCTCAAATCCTTGGTATGGTGAAAAAAGTTCAACACTTAGTTGAAGTAGTTGAGTAGAACCTATAAAAATTAAGAAAGATGAATCTAAATAATTTAACTCCAGCAAAAGGTTCTATCAAAAGCGATAAGCGTATTGGTAGAGGTCAAGGTTCAGGACATGGTGGTACAGCTACTCGTGGACACAAAGGAGCTAAGTCAAGATCTGGATATAAAAGAAAGATTGGTTTCGAAGGTGGTCAAATGCCATTGCAGAGACGTGTACCTAAGTTCGGTTTTAAAAACATTAACCGTGTAGAGTACAAAGCAATTAATCTAGATATTATTCAGAATTTAATTGACAAAAAAGGAGTAACAGAAATAAACCCTGAAGTATTGCGTGAGAACGGTTTGTGCTCTCGTAATGAGTTAGTTAAGATTTTGGGAAGAGGAGAGTTGAAATCGAAGATAGACGTTACTGCTCACAAGTTTTCAACAACTGCAAAAGCAGGAATTGAAGATAAAGGTGGGAATTGTACAGAAATCTAATTAACTTTGCCAACTATTTTAACCCAAAATGAAAAAGTTTATACAAAATATTAAGAATATCTGGAAAGTTGAAGAATTGAGAAAGAGGTTAGTAATAACCCTTTCTCTTATTCTTGTTTATCGTATAGGATGTTATATTGTTCTACCTGGTGTAGACAGTTCTAAGTTAACTTCGGATTTATCAGAATCAGCTGGTACGTTTGAAGGTTTACTTGGTTTGTTATCAGGTGGAGGATTTACTAATGCTTCATTTTTAGCATTGGGTATCATGCCTTACATCTCCGCTTCTATCATTATGCAGTTATTAGGTATGGCAGTTCCTGCTGTACA
>NZ_JAWWCF010000178.1:0-6302 GCF_033720595.1 Lishizhenia sp.
CGGGAATCAATAGGATAGAGGCCGATTTGAGTTTGAAATCTAAATTCATACAAGGAGGGTTAGTTTTTGCTTTAATAGATGACACACCTGTGATTTTTTATATGAATGAGGGAGAAACTATTATGAAAAACAATGCAAATGTAAGTGGAGGTAAAAATAAAGAGTCTTTGCAAATGGTGAAAGTAGATGATGATTGTAATTTCAGTTTTAGTGAACTTTGGAATGAATCAGAAAAATCACTAGTATATTTATATACATCCGCCACCTCTATAAATGATGGAGAAATAACTTTTTATGGTTACGGAAGAAAAAATGGAGTGAATACGGTTTACGCCAATTATAAATTATAGAAATCACTGGTAAAAAGCCCGGAGCTGATAGCTTCGGGCTTTTTGTATCCACCCCCTTCGTCCCACACAAGACACCCTGCCTCAAACCTTTCGCTTTGTTTTTTGTTATTTTTAAGATATGCAAAACAAGCGCCATACATCCAGCCTTATTTTTAAACAGTTTATCAAAGAAGAAGATACTCCCTTTGATAAATTGTTCAACATTTGGAAGGAAATCATCGTGCATACTTCGGGGGATGTAGACGAGAGTTTTGAATGGTTGGAAACCCTCGATCAAGAATACCAATTAACAACGCCTGAGTATACCCTTGATGATTTTCGAGAAGACCTTAAGAAAAAAGGCTACATCAAAGACGATACGGATAACCCGAAAAAGGGTGGAATGAAAATCACGGCGAAGTCGGAACAAATGTTACGACAATCAGCCTTGGAACAAATCTTTGGAAATTTAAAGAAGCGAGGGAAAGGAAATCATAAAACCAAACACCTCGGACAAAGTCTGGATAAAACGGGCGAGTATAGAGATTATCGTTTTGGAGATAACCTAGACAATATTGCGCTTACAGAATCTATACGCAACGCACAAATCAATAATGGTATTGGCGAATTTCAGCTGACGGAGCAAGATTTGGTGGTAGAAGAAACCCACCATAAATCTTCTATGAGCACCGTGTTGATGATAGATATTAGTCACTCCATGATCTTGTATGGCGAAGATAGAATAACACCTGCTAAAAAGGTAGCCATGGCCTTGACGCAACTCATACAAACGCGCTACCCCAAAGATTCTATAGATGTAATTGTGTTTGGGAATGATGCCTGGCCGATAAAGATTAAAGATTTGCCCTATTTACAGGTGGGGCCTTACCATACCAATACGGTTGCCGGACTCCATCTTGCCTTAGATATCTTACGTCGAAAGCGTAACACCAACAAGCAGATTTTTATGATTACCGATGGTAAACCAAGTTGTGTGCGCGAGAAAGATGGTTTCTATTACAAGAACTCTTTCGGATTAGATCCTTACATTACAGAGCAGTGTTACAACATGGCAGCACAAGCCAGAAAATTAAACATACCCATCACAACTTTTATGATCGCTAGAGACAGCTATCTCATGGAGTTTGTAGAGAATTTTACCGAAGCCAACCAAGGAAAGGCGTTTTATACAGGACTTCAAGGTTTGGGGGAAATGATATTTGAAGATTACGAAACCAACCGTAAAAAGAGAATTAGATAATGAAAGATATAGTACAACTCAAAACACTTGGCGACTTAAAAGCCGTAGGTTATAAAACAAAACCTATTAAAGATGAATTACGCGATAACCTCATTGCCAAAATAAAAGCGGGTGAAACCGTTTTTAAAGGAATACACGGTTATGAGAATACGGTAATTCCACAACTGGAGAACGCCATACTCGCTAAGCATAACATTAACTTTTTAGGTTTAAGGGGGCAAGCCAAAACGCGTTTAGCCCGACTAATGGTAGATTTGCTGGATGAGTATATTCCCATCATAGAAGGCTCAGAAATTAACGATGACCCTTTTGCCCCATTGTCGCGTTATGGAAAAGAAGTGGTGGCCAAGCAAGGTGATTTAACCCCCATTTCCTGGTTGCACCGTTCCGATAGATTTGCAGAAAAACTGGCAACACCAGATGTTACCGTAGCAGATATTATTGGAGATGTGGATCCTATCAAAGCAGCCAATTTAAAGTTGTCCTATGCCGATGATAGAGTTATACATTTTGGAATGATTCCACGTGCTAACCGTTGTATTTTCGTGATCAATGAAATTCCTGATTTACAAGCAAGAATACAGGTAGCACTTTTCAATATCTTACAAGAAGGAGACATACAAATTAGAGGTTTCAAATTGCGTTTGCCCTTGGATATGCAATTCATTTTTACAGCAAACCCTGAGGATTATACGAACAGAGGAAGTATTGTGACGCCATTGAAAGATAGAATAGGCTCTCAAATTCTTACCCATTATCCAAAAACCATGGAAGTGGCTAAGAGAATTACGGCCCAAGAGGTAGAGAAAGTAATAGGTAAGAAAGAAGAAATCCATATCAACGAATTGGCGCGACAACTGGTAGAACAAATCTCATTCGAAGCTAGAAAGAGTGATTTTGTAGATGAAAAAAGTGGGGTGAGTGCGCGTTTGAGTATAACAGCACTTCAAAACTTGATTGCCAGTGCAGAGCGCAGAATGTTCTTGGCAGGTGATGCAACAACAGCCATTCGTTTATCCGATTTCCTAAGTATAATTCCGGCCATTACCGGTAAGGTGGAGTTGGTTTATGAAGGAGAACAAGAAGGAGCAGCGCAAGTAGCAGAATACTTAATTGGAGATGCTATTTTAAGTTTAAGCGAGCAGTTCTTCCCTAAAATTTCTAACCTTGAAAAACCAGGGGTAGAGCAATGGTATCAGAAGGTGGTGAATTGGTTCGTGGAAAATGATGCTTTTGAATTAACCTTAACAGCTAGTAATGATGAGTATGCCTCGGCTTTAAACAGAGTAACGCCCTTGGAAGACATACTTAAGGATTACCAACCTAATGTGAAAAAAGATGAAGACAAACTTTTCTTAAAAGAACTGATTCTTTGGATGTTGGTTGAAAAAGAAAAGCTCAGTAAATCACAACAAGATACAGGTTATGCCATCAAGGATAACTTGGGTGATTTTCTCAAAATGTAGTACCAATTAAGAATATTGAATTAAGAATTATTGAGGGGAGCAGCTTTTGGTTGACTCCCTTTTTTGTTGGTCCTCGAGTAGACTAAGGCCTAGATATATGGATTAATTCATAATCTATTGCTCATCTCGACTCCGCTCGATAACCTAGGATACGGGTCATTTTTTTGGTCAGGAGGTGTCCGAGCGAAGCGTTGTGATGAGCGTAGCCGAATTATCGATGGGCCGACACACTTCATCTATTTCCTACTTCTGCCTTATTAATTATTAATTCTTAACTACCTTTGCACCATGTTGGTAGAGATAGACGATAAAGTAGTTTCTTTAGAGATATTCCAAAAGAAATTCGTTTGCGATTTAAGTGCGTGTAAAGGAGAATGTTGTGTAGCCGGAGATTCTGGGGCACCTTTGACAGAAGAAGAGGTAAGTATCTTGGAAGATGTTTACGAAGATGTTAAGCCCTACATGCGTAAAGAAGGTATAGAAGCCGTTGAAGAGCAAGGGGTTTTCTATATGGATTACGACAACGAACCTGTTACCACTTTAGTGAATGGAGCTGAATGTGCCTTTGTTGGGTACGACGATAAAGGAACAGCGCTTTGTACTATCGAACAAGCATGGAGAGACGGTAAAATTGACTGGAAGAAACCACAATCGTGTAACCTTTACCCTATCCGTGCGAAAAAATACCGTGATTTTGAAGCCTTGAATTACCATGAATGGCCCATTTGTAAACCCGCTTGTGAGTGTGGTGATAAAT
The DNA here is from genome assembly GCF_033720595.1 of Lishizhenia sp. Lineage (GTDB taxonomy): Bacteria > Bacteroidota > Bacteroidia > Flavobacteriales_D > Crocinitomicaceae > Lishizhenia. The sequence continues at coordinate 3,814 of NZ_JAWWCF010000178.1, forward strand.
TGAACGTGAGCATATTCCGTTTCTTAAAAGAACCGTTAATCTCTGCATACGGAGAAGAGTTCTACAAGAAAATGGAAGAGGTAGACAAAGCTTTAAAAGAGGAGAATGAAGAAAAATAATCCACTCTACACACAAGGCTGGTCAGATTACGAACTCATAGATGCTGGAGGAAATGAAAAACTAGAGCGTTGGGGAGATATTATTACGATTAGACCAGAAGTACAAGCCTATTTTAAGAGTAAAATCCCAAAAAGCAAGTGGCAAGAAATGGCGCACTTGAAGTTTATCGATACCGGTAAACAAAAAGGGAAATGGCAAACACTTAAACCTTGTGAACAGCAGTGGCAAGTAAACTTTCACGAGCTCACCGTAAACCTAGCAACTACGCAATTCAAGCATTTGGGAATGTTTCCAGAGCAAGCGACCAATTGGGAAGTATTGCGCGAGGAACTAGGAGAAGGAAAGAAATTCCTGAATCTCTTTGCCTATACAGGTATTGCATCTGTTGTGGCCAAATCTACCGGAGCTGATGTAACACATGTTGATTCTGTAAAGCAACTGATCACTTGGGCCAAAGAGAACATGGAAAGCTCAGGTTTAAGCGATATACGTTGGATTTGTGACGATGCTTTAAAGTTTGCCAGCAAAGAAGTGAAAAGAGGAAATACCTATGACCTTATTGTGATGGATCCTCCTGCATTTGGTTTAGGTGCTAAAGGTGAACGTTGGAAAATAGAGGAGAAGTTAGATGTTCTTATCGCTACGGCCTACGACTTGTTAAACAAAGGCGGCTTGCTGATTTTAAACACCTATTCTCCACGTGTAGAATTGCAAGACATCGCCAATACGAGCAGAAGATATTTTAACCCCAATAACACGACCTTAAACGAGCTCTGGATGGAAACCAAGCACGGTAATCAAATGTTTTACGGACATCTACTTAGAGCAAGGAAATAAGCTTGCATTAACCGTTTCAGGAGCAATGCGTTTTACCTTGTAATTTCTCCCCATCGCATTAATGACAGTTGCTAATTGTATATCCAGCATACTCAACCCTTGTATATCGTGCGTAAACAGGTGTATTTCTAATTTGTTGTACACATTACACCATTCTGGATGGTGCTGTATTTCTTCAGCATGAAGTGCTATTTCTGTCATTGCAGCGAAAGCAGCTTTAAAATCTTCGAACACAAATTCACTACACAATTTCCCTTCTTTCAACACCCAACCATCTAAGGTTTTTAAGGCTTTCTTAATTTCAAGTTCAGTCAATTTTCGCATGACCTTAAGTTACGGAAAATCAAAGAGAAGCATGTTTCTTTAAAGTTAAGTTTTTGAGCTTTTTTGAGATTGGAAATTTTGTTTTCCTTTTAGGAACTCTGTGTGATCTATGACATAAGTTTATACTTCTTAAACTGGCCTCTCGATACTTCGACTGTCGCTCAGTACGGCGCTCTGCTCGAGGACCTCGTATATACCTTTCATAGGAAGTCTAAGTTAAGGTTTCCGAGCGGAGTCGAGGAACCGAAACTATGGCTTTCTAACCGTCTAAAAGTCTAACAATCTATGAAAAAAATCTACGAAAGCTTATCCGTCAAAATACGCATTTCGATAACCGGCGCTATCTTTTCGTAAATGATGTTGTAGACCGCCTCAACAATAGGCATTTCTACTTGGAATTTCTTGTTGATTTCCATGACACTTTTGGTCGCATAGTACCCTTCAGCTATCATGTCCATTTCTAATTGTGCTGTCTTTACAGAATACCCTTTACCGATCATGAAACCAAAGGTTCTGTTACGGGAGAATTTGGAGTAAGAAGTTACCAATAAATCTCCTAAATAAGCACTTGTTTTTACGTCACGGTGAATAGGACTCACTTCATCAATAAAGTTCTCTATTTCCTGAATCGCATTAGAGATCAATACCGCTTGGAAGTTGTCTCCATAACCGAGTCCGGCACAAATACCAGAAGCTAAGGCGTACACGTTTTTCAATACGGCAGAAAGCTCTGTACCGAACAAGTCGTCAGAAACTGTAGTCTTGATAAAGCGGGAAGCCATGATCTCTGCCATTTCTTCGGCCAAATCTTCGTTGGAACACGCTAAAGTAAGGTAAGATAAACGTTCTAGGGCTACTTCTTCGGCATGACAAGGTCCACAAATGATACCGATGTCATCGTAAGGAATATCAAAAGTTTTGTGGATGAAACGCGCAGGAATAGCATTGTATTCTGGAACGATACCTTTCACGGCTGAAAAAACATACTTACCTTTAAAAATTGACTTATCGATAGGTTCGAACAAATCATTTAAAAAGGCAGAAGGTGTAGCAATGATTAATATCTCCGCTTCTTCAATAACACGGACGATATCTGTGGTAACATCTATCTTATCTGTGTCAAATTCTACAGACTGTAAATAGCGTGGGTTTTTCTTGTATTTCTTGATGTGTTCTACAGCATCTTCGTTACGCATCCACCAACCTAC
>NZ_JAWWCF010000179.1:0-6003 GCF_033720595.1 Lishizhenia sp.
ACCACCTAATTGGTGAGCAGCACCGAAGTCTGTAGATAAACCACCACCCTTTGGATTTTGAATTAAAACTACTAATACAAGTAGTACACTCGCCAAAAGGATTAAGATAGTAAGTAATGTTCCCATGATTTATTTAATTAATTTTTGTTTCAGTTTTTTAATTTGATTTGCAAAGAAACTCTTTTTTTCTGGAAATTTCAACATTAATTGCTCATAAGATGCAATTGCTTTTGGATAATTCCCTTGAGCGGCAAAGATTTGAGCCAAGGTTTCTGATACTGGAAGGCTTGATTCGTCTAGACTTTTCTTAGCAACTTTACTTGGAGAAAAGAATTCCTTTTTCGGCCTACTTATTTGTGGTTCTTCGTTAATAAACTTCTCGATAATGCTTTCAACTTTTGATTTTGGCGCTTCAACAGGTGTGTTTTCTGTCGTCGCTTCTTCAATTTCTGGAGCTGTTTTCGTTTCAGTAGGTTGCGCTACCTCATTTTCTACTTCTTGAGTAGTTTCTTTTTCTACTTTTTGAACCTTAATTTCTTCTTTTGGAGAAGCAGTGTTCTCTGCCTTTTTGGCCGCTAACCACGCGAAGAAATTATGCGGTTCATCGCTTGTGTTTTCCTCTTCTTTTTGATTTTCCTCAATTTGAGGGGAAGTGATTACTTCGTTTTCGGCTTCTGTAATTTCAGATGTATCTTCAGTAGAAATGCTTTCCAATGGGCGAGTTGAATTATCTTCAACATCTTCAATTTGGACTTCTTCTTCGAGTTCTTCTTCTTGAATCTCTGTTTGAACCAGTTCTTCTGTAGAAACCTCTTGCTCTATGCTTCTGCTCACTGCAGCTGCATACATATCTACCTCTAAAGTATCTTTAGGCAGCTCTTCTTGTACTTCAGTTGGAGCTTCAGTTTCTTCAACTTCATCTGTGTTATCTCTGCTTTGAACTGCAACTTCCTCACTTTCCTGTTCTTGAGGAGTGAAGCCAAACTTTACTTCTTCCTTTTCCTCCGATGAAATATTATTGTTTTCCTCTGATGTTTCGGGCTCTGCTTCTTCTATAGATTCAGCAGCATTTAAACTGAAAATAGGAGTTTCCTCCTCTTCCGAGGTTTTCTTGTTATCAGCTTCTTCTGTTGCAGAAATTGCGTTTGTTTCAGGTTCTTCAAGTGCTTCAATACGCTCAGTAGAAGTTTCTTCTTCTGCAACTTCCTTAGGCATAGATGACTCTTCGGGAATTGTTGAAGGTACTGAATCACTTTCGCTCTCAACCCTTGTTTGAATGTCGTGAGTCAAATTAAACAAACGAATTCTATCTGGGATTCTATAGGCATGCTCACTAAGCTCCTCTTCGAAGCTAAAGTCGTCATGTTGTGATAACCCTGAAAGGAGTAGTAATGAAAAAACAGGAGAAAAGCTGTATTTCTCCGCCAAGTTTTTCAACGCGGGGATGTCCGATTTTTCAATTTTACTCGGATCAATAATTCTCTCTGTTAAATCTGCTTTATTCATCTTACCAATTCGAAAGTAGTTCGTTGATAACGTCTTGTATGATCTGTCGGTTAACTTCTTCGTATAAATTTGTTTCTATGCTTCCCAAGTCTTGTGCTGCGTCGTAATCTGCAAAACGAGAGGCGCGAACTTGCATCATATCTTCTTCTGGTGAGGTGATGAAAATATCAAACATCGCCGTAATGGTTAATCTGTTTTTGGAAGCATTATCGTTGCCTTGAATCGCTACGGGAGCAATTTCATAACCTATCACATTTCCGGTAATATTGATTTGTGACTCGTGATTTCCGGTATTCAATTTTAAGCCTGTTCTGTTTTGAATTTCGTCTTTTAACTCCTCTGTAAGTAAAGGAGCATAATTCAAAGGAGCATTGGCAGCTTCACTTTTAATCGTTTCTACAGAAAAATATTTCCAGCTCGGATCTATACTTCCGTCTTTAAAACCTACACTCGTTGGCCAGCAACTGGTAAGTAGTAAGAATGAAACAAAAAAGAGGGCTAACTTCATCATATCTATGCCGAATATACTAACTTATTTTAAATGGAATTCTTTGATTTTCCTGTACAGTGTACGCTCAGAAATTCCTAATTCTTTGGCGGCATACTTACGTTTACCATTGTGTTTTTCCAAAGCTTTTTGAATGAGTTCTTTTTCCCTGTCTTCTAAGGATAAAGATTCCTCTATCTCTACATGGTCTTCGTAGTCATCTTCAATAATGCGAATCTCATCGTCTTTGCCAGCGTCATAATCATTGTCGCGTTTTACCGGACTGGGTAAGTAGCTTTTCGGAGTATCTGTTTGATAATCCTCGTACATCTTATTGAGCACATCTCTTTGATTTGCACTCAAGTTAACGTCTGAGTTATTGTTTAGAATTTCAACCACCAATTTTTTCAATTCATTGAGGTCGTTTTTCATGTCGAACAAGAATTTGTACATCAATTCTCTATCGCTATAAAACTCATCTTTTTCCTTTTCCTTATTTACAATCGCAGGTAAGTTACTGTGATGTTTTTCAGGAAGGTATTGTCTTAATATTTCTGGAGTTAACAGTCTCTCATTTTCAATAACTGAAATCTGTTCTGCGATGTTTTTAAGCTGACGTATATTACCAGGCCAAGGGTAATTCAAGATTAATTCTACTGCCTCATCAGTTAATTTAACTGCAGGCATCCTGTATTTCTCAGCAAAGTCATGCGCAAATTTTCTAAACAATAGATGTATATCGTCTTGTCTATCGCGCAAGGGTGGAAGCTGAATAGGAACAGTACTTAATCTATACAAAAGGTCTTCTCTAAACTTACCTTTTTGTATGGCTTCCATCATATTTTCGTTGGTTGCCGCAACTACTCTAACGTCTGTTTTAATGACCTTAGATGAACCCACGCGAATGAATTCACCTGTTTCTAAAACACGTAACAAACGCACTTGAGTTTGCATAGGAAGTTCTGCAACTTCATCCAAGAAAATTGTTCCGCCGTCAGCTACTTCAAAATACCCTTTACGACTTCCACTAGCACCCGTAAAGGCTCCTTTTTCGTGACCAAATAATTCAGAATCAATTGTTCCTTCGGGAATTGCACCACAGTTTACTGCGATGTACTCTCCGTGTTTTCTAGAACTTAATTGATGTATGACTTGTGGGATAATCTCTTTCCCTGTACCACTTTCACCCGTAACAAGAACAGAGATATCTGTAGGAGCTACTTGCGCAGCTACTTCCAACGCTCTATTTAAAAGCGTTGCGTTACCAATAATTCCGAAACGTTGTTTTATCTGTTGTATAGTCATAGTCAATTAAAAAATAAAAAGCTTAGGCTATTGCTTCTCCAATTAATGTTGCAGAAGTACAATCTGTAATTTTTACATCAACATAAGAAGCAGGTTGAACATCTATTTTAGGGAAAACAACCATTGTGTTTTGATCGTTTCTTCCACAAAGCATTTCTTCTGACTTCTTAGAGTTTCCTTCAACCAATACTTTTACTGTTTTTCCAACGTAACTCTGGTTGATGGCATTACCTTGTTCTCTTTGCAAAGTAATGATCTCCGTTAAACGTCTTTGTTTAACTTCTTCCGGAATATCGTCTTCGTATTTTCTTTCTGCTAAAGTTTTTGGTCTTTCAGAGTATTTGTACATGTAAGCAAAATCAAATTTTACTTCTTCGATTAAGCTCAATGTATCTCTGTGCTGCTCCTCAGTTTCTCCACAGAATCCTGTAATGATGTCTGTACTAATTGCAGCCTCAGGAACGATACGTTTAATAGCATCAATTCTATTTAAGTACCATTCTCTTGAATATCCTCTGTTCATTTTTTTCAATACTTCCGTATTTCCAGATTGAACAGGAAGGTGGATATAGTTACAAATGTTGTCGTATTTCGCAATTGTTTCCAATACTTCATCCGTCATATCTTTTGGGTGTGAAGTAGAGAAACGAATTCTTAAATCTGGATGAACCTCTGCACACATTGCCATCAATTCTGCAAAGTTGGTCGTTGGTTTTGTTTCATCCTTAATTTCTCCTTTGTTGGTAATGTTCCAACGGTAGCTATCTACGTTTTGTCCTAATAAGGTTACCTCTCTGTATCCTTGTTCGAATAAATCTCTACATTCTTGAACGATGGTTTGTGGATCTCTCGATCTTTCTCTACCTCTGGTAAAAGGTACTACACAGAAAGAACACATGTTATCACAACCTCTTGTTATACTTACAAATGATGAAATTCCTTTGTTGTCTAAACGAACAGGACTAATATCAGCATACGTTTCTTCTCTACTTAAAAGAACGTTTACCGCTTTTTGTCCACCTTCTACTTCGTTGATTAAAGAAGGAAGGTCTCTGTATGAATCCGGACCAGCAACGATGTCTACCAATTTCTCTTCCTCTAAGAGCTGTTTTTTCAAACGTTCAGCCATACAACCTAACACTCCAACTATTAAAGAAGGTTGGTGTTGCTTGCGGTATTTAAAGTTAGTTAAACGCTTACGAACTCTTTCTTCAGCGTTTTCACGAATACTACACGTGTTAATTAAAATAAGGTCTGCCTCCGTTTCATCGTTGGTAGTTTGATACCCTTGCTTAATTAAAATAGATGCAACTACTTCACTATCTGAAAAGTTCATTGCACACCCGTAGCTTTCTAAAAATAATTTCTTTCCATTAGGATTTGATGATGATGCCATTTCTAATGCCTCACCTTGTCTGTTTTCGTCTATCTTCTTTCCCTCAAGAATATTATCCATCATTGTTCATCAAATTTGTGGGACAAAAGTAACTAAAATATAAGATTAGTGTCAAAATGGCAGAGTGAAAATACGTTAATTAAAGACGAAGCTAGCGAACTTTTTACCAAGAAATCTTGTATACAAGGAGAGCTTAATTTAATAGAGTTTCCCGGGGTGGTTTGTTTTTAGCAATAATTTAAACTTATTTTGCAGCTAATTCGATTCACCTCTTAATACAGAAAAAGGACATGTCAAAGAATTTAGTAATTGTTGAGTCACCTGCTAAAGCGAAAACCATAGAAGGTTATTTAGGGAAAGATTTTACTGTGAAATCTAGTTATGGTCACGTGAGAGATCTTGCCAAAAAAGGTTTAGCAATAGACGTAGAAAACAATTTTAAACCTGATTATTCGGTGAGTCCAGACAAGAAAGCGCTGGTATCAGAATTAAAGAAATTAGTGAAAGGTGCCGATACGGTATGGCTCGCAACCGATGAGGACCGCGAGGGAGAAGCAATTTCTTGGCACTTATACGAGACGCTTGGATTGGAGAAAAAAGAGACGAAGAGAATTACCTTTAATGAGATTACTAAAACAGCCATCTTAAAAGCAATTGAAAGTCCGAGAGAGATTAATAAAGAGTTGGTAGATGCGCAGCAGGCACGACGAATTTTAGATAGATTGGTAGGTTTTGAACTTTCTCCAGTGTTGTGGAAAAAGGTGAAGCCAAGTTTATCTGCTGGTCGAGTACAATCTGTAGCTGTACGTTTAATTGTAGAGCGCGAAAGAGAAATTCAAAACTTTACACCAGAGACATTTTACAGGTTGTCTGGTTTCTTTCAAAAAGATGCAGATACAATTAAGGCGGATTTAGCACATAACTTAGGAACGGATAAAGAGGTAGAAGCATTCTTAGCTTCATGTAAAGCAGCAGATTTCGAAATCACAGATGTGGTTAAAAAGCCAGGAACAAAATCTCCTACTGCACCCTTTACTACATCTACTTTACAACAAGAGGCCAGTTTGAAATTAGGTTTTAGTGTATCTAGAACCATGTCTGTAGCACAGCGCTTGTACGAAGCAGGTAAGATAACGTACATGAGAACGGATTCTGTGAACTTCTCGGATGATGCAATCAACGCGGCAGAAAAAGAAATAAAATCAGCTTACGGATCAGAATATTCTAACCCGAAGCGTTATAAGAATAAAAACTCTGGAGCACAAGAGGCCCACGAAGCAATTCGTCCAACAAGCTTTGCGACGCACAG
>NZ_JAWWCF010000180.1:0-5919 GCF_033720595.1 Lishizhenia sp.
AACTTGGTAGCTTTGATTTTCCACCCCTAGAACAAAGAGCATGTCCTGAGCTGGATTTGGATAAAGTGTAAGTTCATTTGTTATTTTCTCTACGGTAGACAAAGGCGGGGTTACAAGATTTAAGAAGGAAATATCATAACTGTACATAGACCTACCAAAAGTACCTGCAATTAATTTTTCGTTTTCGTAATCAATCTCAACATCCATTACAGCAATAACTGGCATATCCGTTCCCAAATAAGTCCAATTTAAACCCGTGTTTTGAGTAATGAACACTCCTGCATCGGTTCCCACAAAGATTACACTATCACTAGTCCCGTTCGCAATACAAATACTATTAATTCCTATTGGTGGTAGGTCACCAGAAATATCTATCCAAGTATTGCTGTTTGCAGTCTTTCGAAATAAATAGGATGCACTATCACTATTAAAATAGCCGTTAAAACTTGCATACACAACATTGAGATTTTCGTAGCTCAATTTTATATCGGTAACATACTTTTGAGGCAATGGGGATCCGGGTGTAAGATCTACAAACGAGGCAGGGCCATTTTGAATATTACTTGATTCAAATATTTTACCATCCGTACTCCCTGTGTAAACAACATTATTGCTATACAGACCTATTTCAACCTCCGAGAGTGAATGAAAAGTATTTTGTCCTCCTAGGTTATTCGTTAAATCATTAGAAAGAATGGAATAAAACGTATTGGGTAAATTACTGACCACATTTAGCCTATCTGACCCAAACAACAATCTCCCCGAACCATTTATATAATGTACAGCTGGATTTGTATGGATGGCAAGGTTATTCGGAAATTCAAATAAATCTACCGTTTTAGACTTTAACTTACTCCCTGTACTATACACATAGCTCAACGTGTCATTCGCAAAAACCTTGTAAGCTGTATGACCCGGAAAATAAGGATCTCTACTCCAATTTTGATTATTAAGCTCATCTCCATACACAATACCTATATGTTGTGCTGCCCCCATGTAAAAATTTGGGTAATCACTTAAGGGGGTTACATCATAATATTGTGTGATTGGCAAGTACCCGAGAGGAAGCCATTCCACTCCACTATTTTCAAAAACACCGTGAATGGATGCGACTTTGAAACTCGAATTACCATCAAAAAGGACATCATGAATATGTGACGTAGAGTTCTCTCTAAACCATTCGGATTTCTTCTCCCATGTAAGCCCAGCATCTGTGGAACTCCAAATTTCCAAACCCGGCATTACAACATGCTCCTCATTCAGGGGGTCTACATAGACACTTGTCAATTCCCAAGGTTGAAAATTATAAAAATCATACCCGTATGCATTGAAAAATAGTGCATCGTTTTTTCTGATTTGCCAACTTTGTCCTCCATCAAAGGATGCAAGTAACAACAAACCAGCCCCGTTGTTTTGCGCCACAACTACGTATACATAATCATCATTCGAGGGTGCAATTTCTACTCCTATCCTTCCGTTAATCGTATAGGGCAAATTCAAATTAACCAACTGCCACGTATCACCTCCATCTATACTTTTGTATAACTTGGTATCTACTCCTGTATGCACTCTTTTTCCAAATTGAAGCATGCGGTTATAATTTGCAGCATAGAGGATATTTGGATCTTGCTTGCTTCTAGAAATATCCACAACTCCACTTGAATCACTCACCAAAAGTTTCTGTTGCCAGGTAATTCCACCGTCTGTCGACCTATATATTCCTCTTTTATTATTTTTCTCAAAAGGACTCCCTAAACAAGCTGCTATTATTTCGTTTTCATTGCTTGGATTAACCGACAACTCTGCAACAACTCCCACATCATTGAGTCCCAAATTCACCCACGTATTGCCATAATCCGTTGACTTGTAAACCCCATCTCCAACGTAAGATGGATCCGAAAAGTTTACATCTCCAGTACCTACAAATAAAACACTATCATTAGAAGGAAGAGATTGGATTGTTGAAACACTCAAGAATACCTGATCATCGAACAGCGGTTGCCAACTCACGCCCCCATTTTCTGATCTAAAAACACCTCCATTTGCGGATCCTATATAAATAGTATCACTTCCCAAACGGGAAGAGTAAAGTTCATTTACAGATCCCCCAAGGTTTAATCCACCAATCAGATCCCAACTCTGATCTAAATCCGATTTTTGCAAGGCCTGGTTGTCCTTCATTTGCTTCACGTGCCGCATTGCCGATTTATACCCTTGAGTATTAAAAGACTGGTTTGGCGAAATTCGAGAACTGAAAACCGCTTCTTCCTTCTGCCCATAAAGAAATACAGAAAATGTAAATAATAAAACGATTAGTGGAAGTGTTTTCATAGCGTGAGGTTTTCCTTGCAAGATACAGGATATGAAACTTTTAGCCACAAAAAAAGCCCAAACTTTCGTTTGAGCTTTACTAGTCTATTTCTTTATCCTACAAGTGGAAATCTCTTTCAAATTCATCTTGCGTACCTAATGCTTTCAACATTTGTCCGTGTACTTTCAATGCTTTGAAGAAGGTCTTTTGCGAGTTGTATGGCAAATTGTATTCTTCTGCTGTTTTACGAACAATGTGAGAAAGGTTTGTATAGTGTACGTGACAAATATTTGGGAACAAGTGGTGTTCTACCTGGTGATTTAAACCACCTACGAACCATGTAAACCATTTGCTTTTTTGCGCAAAGTTTGCTGTGTTGAACAACTGGTTAACCGCCCAATCCGCTTTGATATTTCCTGAATCATCTGGAACAGGGTAATCCGATGAAGGAACAACGTGAGCTGGTTGGAAGATACATCCTAATGTTAAACCTGCGATGAAGTGTAACATGATGAAACATAAAACTGTTCCCCACCAAACCATAGGAGATAAAATCAATGGCAATACCAAAGTAACTCCGTAATACATGATTTTAGAAATAATCGTAACGGTCATCATGTGATTATAACTCTTCTGTTGTGTCTTCGTTAATCCTAACTTCTTGTAACGCGCCAATTGTTTAAAATCTTTTGCTGTAATCCAAGAAATTGTCATTAACCCATAGAAGAACCATGCGTAAATGTGTTGGAAACGGTGTGCTTTATAACGTTTTGCGTGTGGAGAGAAACGCATTAACTTTCCAGGATCGATATCCTCATCCATACCTGTTACGTTTGTATAGGTATGGTGCAATACGTTGTGTTGAATTCTCCATGTAACATCAGAACCTCCTAAACAGTTCAACGTAAATCCTAGAACAGAATTCACCCAAGCCTTTTTAGAGTAGGCACCGTGACAAGCATCGTGCATTACTGATAAACCGATTCCGGCCATTCCTAACCCCATCAACATCCACATGAATACGATGGCCAAGTTATTTTCTAGTGTTGTAAGTATCAATACTAAAGGAACGATGTATAGCGCCAACATGAAGATTGTTTTAATTTTCATGTTCCAGTTACCATATCTATCGATATTGTTTTCCTTAAAGTAATCTCTTACTCTTTTTTGCAAAGTTTTGTAAAATTCAACGTTGTGTTCTTTGTCGAATCTAATTTGTGATATATTCATTCAATAAGTTTTATAGCAAGTTCTTGCACAACTTGAAAGGGCAAATTTACTACATTAAACGCAGATAATCTATTTTAATTGGATAGCCCTCTAATTAACACTGCCTAATGTCTCCTCATTACCGTCTAACAACAATTAACAAATCACTGTTCTCCAATACGTTGCACAAGATACAACACAAAGACCGATTGTGAAAGTTTGATAATTATCAATGCTTGGAAGGCTACGCTTTTGGATTGAGGGTGGGAGTGTACGATCGTTTGAGGGTTTGAGGGTTTGAGGGTTTGAAAGGTTGATTTAAAAATTTAAAAATGAGTAGAGTAAAGAATTTGAGGGATTTGAAAATTCAAACACTCCAACCTACTTAACTTGAAACAAACACTTCTGGGCATCTAGAAATCTAGCCTTCTAACCGCTAACAAATTAATTCTGCTTTCTTAATTCTTAATTTTAAATTAACCTTCCTATTTTTGCACCCACTATAAAAAAGTAAATATGGCTTCTATTGAATCTTACGATTTTCAAAACAAAAAGGCACTTGTACGTGTAGATTTTAATGTTCCTTTAGATAAGGAGACTTTTGAGATAACTGATGACACGAGAATGCGTGCAGCATTACCTACCATTAACCACATCTTAAATAACGGTGGTGCAGTAGTATTGATGTCGCACTTGGGTAGACCCAACGGTCCAGAAGAAAAATTCTCTTTGAAACACATCGTTGCACACCTGTCTACTTTATTGAATAAAGAGGTGAAATTCGTTAACGATTGTATAGGAGCTGAAGCTGAGGCGGTAACTTCTAACTTAAAAGCTGGTGAAGTTGCTTTGTTAGAAAACTTACGTTTTTACAAGCACGAAACTACAGGAACAGAAAGCTTTGCTAAACAATTAGCAGCACACGGTGATGTTTACGTTAACGACGCATTTGGAACAGCACACAGAGCGCACGCAAGTACAGCTATCATTGCTAAGTTTTTCCCGAATGATAAAATGTTCGGTTTCTTATTAGAAGGAGAAATTAAAAGTGTTGAGAAAGTATTGAACTCAACTGAAAAACCATTAACAGCTATTGTTGGTGGGGCAAAAGTAAGTTCTAAGATTACAATCATTGAGCGTTTGTTAGACAAGGTAGACAACTTGATTATTGGTGGAGGAATGGCCTACACTTTTGTAAAAGCTCAAGGTGGTGAAGTAGGTAACTCTTTAATTGAAGATGATTACTTAGAAACAGCGAGAAATATTATTGCCGAAGCTAAAAACAAAGGCGTTAATATTTGTATTCCTACAGATACGATAATTGCTGATGCATTTGATAACAATGCGAACACACAAGATGTTGCCATTGATGCTATTCCAGCAGGATGGATGGGGTTAGACATTTCTAAAAACTCTATGGAAGAATTCGCGAAAGTAATCGAAGCTTCTAAATTGATTTTATGGAACGGACCTATGGGTGTTTTCGAAATGGAGAACTTCCAAGCAGGAACGGTAGCCGTTGCTAATGCAATTGTAAAAGCAACTGAAAATGGAGCGTTCTCTTTAGTAGGTGGTGGAGATTCTGTTGCTGCAGTTAACAAATTCAACTTAGCAGATAAAGTTTCTTACGTTTCTACTGGTGGTGGTGCAATGTTAGAATACTTGGAAGGAAAAGTATTGCCAGGTATCGCTGCAATCAACAACTAAGAATTATAAGGAGCACGTAATTGTACGTACACCTTTAAAACATATAGAAAGTCGTGTCTTTAATTAGGCGCGACTTTTTTATTGGCAGTAAACCAAAACATTGGTTCAAACGTTATTACAAAAATGCATGTGAACCATGATTATCGATTCTACATATACAACCAAGGAAGAAGAAAACTTCATTCGCGCCAAAGTAGGAAAACCTATTTCTATTTTTAAACGCCTACAGCTAGGTGGCATAGGGTCTTATAAAATGACAGTGAAAGCCTATTCTGATGGATTTAAATTGCTCAGAAATTCAATAGATACACTAACGGCTAATATAGAACTCCGTCCTAAAGGCATCCTGATTCACCTCAATCAACGTGGAACACGCTTTACCTGGGTAATCGCTTATCACCATTTGGCTGTTTTTAGCTCAGACACTTACAATTTACATGCTGCGGGAGAATTCATTAAATTCGAAAAGAACAAAGCTTTTCACGTCAATGAAAAATTCCTCATGCGTATGCTTCAAGAAAAGCAAAAATATATCACGCACTAATGCACGTGATATTGCTCAACCACTACCTTAAAATTGCGCAAGGTAAAAGTAGAACCACCTTTATTCCAGATATAAACTTTTATACTTTTCACCTCACCGAGTAAGTCTATCATTTCTCGAGAAACTTCAATATACTTGTCTTCATCCC
>NZ_JAWWCF010000181.1:0-5875 GCF_033720595.1 Lishizhenia sp.
CATTTAGAAAGAAAGACCTAAGTTCTCCTTTAAATGAATTTTTAGGAGCTGCTGTAATGATAGGGATTGTTTGGTTCGGTGGAAATATGATTTTGGACGGAACCGATCAAGATGGATTTACTGGAGAAGAATTCATGGGATTCATAATTGTTTTCTCGCAATTGCTAGTACCTATACAGGCCGTTGCCAAAAACATTGGAAACATGAATAAAGCCAAAGCTTCTCAAGACAGAATAGATGAAACTTTGTTTACCAATGAAAAAATATTAGACCCTACTTCTCCACAAAAAATGGAAGGGTTGAAAGAGAAAATTCGCTTTAACAATATTTCTTTCGCCTACAAAGATGAGAAGGTGATTAAAAACGTTTCTTTCGATATAGAAAAAGGAAGAACTGTGGCTTTAGTTGGAGAATCTGGAAGTGGAAAATCTACTTTGGCCGATTTACTTCCTCGTTTTTACGATGTACAATCGGGTCAGATTTTATTTGATGATACTGACATTAGAGACTTCACCCTGGAGGACTTAAGATCGCAAATTGGTATTGTGAGTCAAGAATCGATTTTGTTCAACGACACCGTAGCAAGTAACATTGCTTTTGGAATGCCGAATGCTACAAAGGAAGAGATCATAGAAGCGGCAAAAATTGCCAATGCACATAATTTCATCATGGAGTTAGAAGATGGGTATGAAACCAATATCGGTGAACGTGGAAACAAGCTTTCGGGTGGACAAAAGCAGCGTGTAAGTATTGCTCGAGCTGTATTAAAAAACCCTCCGATTATGATTTTGGATGAAGCTACTTCTGCCCTAGATACAGAAAGTGAAAAGCAAGTTCAAGATGCCTTAAACAAACTGATGCAGAACAGAACTTCTTTGGTCATTGCCCATCGTTTGAGCACCATTAAAAATGCTGATATCATTTTGGTGTTGAACAAAGGTGAAATCGTGGAGCGTGGAACCCATGACGAACTGATGCAGAAAGAAGGTTTTTATCATAGACTAACAAGCTTGCAGGGCATTAGCGCCTAGTGGAAAACCTCATTTGGTTTTATTTACAAAAGCGAAGCGACAGATATCGCAACTTGTAAACCGCACGTCCAAAGCTTTCCCTTTTCCTTCTTATATTTGAAGCCCAATCGTTTTTAGACGGAACACGGGTAACCGAAATATATTTTTTAAGATGGATATCAAGACTTTTAGAGAGCACTTTGCTAATTCTTCTCAAATTCAAACTACAGCCGACAAACTTCAATATGTTGGAAGTAGAATTCATTGGAAAGGATTAATTGGATCTTCGAAGTCAATTTTAGCAGGAGCTATGGCTAGCCAAGTTCCGGGTCATCATTTATTCATTCTTGAAGATAAAGAAAAAGCCGCGTACTTTTTAAATGATTTGCAAGGACTCTATCCAGAGGCCAATAATATTTTATTCTACCCAGCATCCTACAGAACACCCTATCAATTAGAGGGAACTGACAATGCGAACGTAGTTGCTCGAGCAGAAGTTCTAGACAAGGTAAACAAGGGAAATAACACTTGGATTATTACCTACCCAAAAGCCTTGGTAGAAAAAATACCGACTAAAAAACGATTATCAGAACATACCTTTAAAATTGAAAAAGGAAAGGAATACTCTATAGACTTCTTAACCGAAGTATTGCACGAATACGGTTTCGAAGTTGTTGATTTTGTTTACGAACCCGGGCAGTTTTCAGTACGTGGTGGAATCGTTGACATCTATTCTTTTTCAAACGACAACCCTTTCCGTATTGAGTTTTTTGGAGATGAAGTGGATACAATCAGAACTTTTGATCCCGTATCGCAACTTTCCATAAATGCTCATGAGTTTTTCTCTATCATTCCTAATGTTCAGAGTAGTTTAATTGAAGAAGTTAATGGAAGTTTACTAGAGTTTATTGGTGAACATTCTACCTTATGGATGGCTTCGAATAAATTAATAGAAAGCACCTTAAAATCAGAGCACGAAAAAGCTACAAAAATATACACAGAGCTTGCAGAATCACCTGTAAAAAGAGGAAAACCAAGTGAGCTATTTTTGCATAAGTCAGAATGGAATAAACAATTGGAACTTTTCTCTACCATAGAGTTTGGTCCAGATTACCATTTCAAAGCCGATGAGACAGTGGAATTCAAATTCCAACCTCACCCTTCTTTCAATAAGAACTTTGAATTATTGCGTGAAGACCTTATAGCCCGTAAGAAAGTCAATTTTAAAAACTTGATTTTCTCTAACCAACCCAAACAAATAGAACGACTACACGATATCTTTAAGGACATAGGTGGAGAAGTTGATTTCTCTTCGATGAACTTTGCATTACACGAAGGTTTCATTTCACCAGATTTGAAACTCACGTGTTACACCGATCATCAAATCTTTGAACGTTTCCACAGGTTTAGGCTGAAGGAAGGGTTTAGGCAAGCCAAACAAGCATTGACTTTAAAAGAGGTATACAACCTTCAAAAAGGAGATTACGTTACGCACATTGATCACGGTGTAGGGCAGTTTTCTGGATTACAAACCATAGACGTAAATGGTAAACCACAAGAAGCCATTCGCTTGGTATATAAGGATAACGATGTACTTTACGTAAGCATTCACTCTTTACACAGAATCTCCAAATTCACGGGTAAAGATGGAACCGTTCCAAAAATGAACAAGTTAGGAACCCAGGCTTGGGCAAACCTAAAGAAGAAAACCAAGAAGAAAATCAAGGAAATTGCCTTCGATTTAATTCAATTATATGCCAAGAGAAAGGCACAAGTAGGATTTGCTTATTCTCCTGATACTTATTTACAAAATGAGTTAGAGGCATCTTTCATCTATGAAGATACACCCGATCAGTTAAAAGCAACAGAGGCGGTGAAAGAAGACATGGAGAAAGAAACTCCTATGGATAGATTGGTTTGTGGTGACGTAGGTTTTGGTAAAACAGAGATTGCTATTCGTGCAGCATTTAAAGCAGCTACAGATGGTAAGCAAGTTGCCGTTTTGGTACCCACAACCATTTTGTCATTACAACACTATAGAAGTTTCAAAGAGCGTTTAAAAGATTTCCCTGTTACTGTAGATTACATTAATCGATTTAAGTCTACCAAACAAAACAATGAAACTCTGAAAAAATTAGCTGATGGTAAAGTTGACATTTTGGTAGGAACCCATAAAATCGTAGGGAAAAGCGTAAAGTTCAAGGATCTTGGATTAATGATTATTGATGAAGAACAAAAGTTCGGTGTAGCTGTAAAAGACAAATTAAAAACCTTAAAAGCTACAGTTGATACTTTGACGCTAACTGCAACTCCGATACCAAGAACATTACAGTTCTCCTTGATGGGAGCAAGAGACTTGAGTATCATCAACACTCCTCCACCCAACCGTCAACCGGTATTAACGGAAGTGATTCAATTTGATGAGGAGCAAATTAGAGATGCGATATCTTATGAAGTGAGTCGTGGAGGACAGGTGTATTTTGTACACAACCGATTGGCTAACATCAAAGAAGTTTCAGGAATGATACAACGACTTTGTCCAGGAGTTCGCGTGGCAATTGGTCACGGACAAATGGAAGGGAAAGAGTTGGAAAAAATCATGATGGACTTTATTGAAGGGGAATATGACGTTCTCCTTGCAACAACCATTATCGAATCTGGTATTGATATCTCAAACGCCAACACCATTATCATTAACAACGCGAACAACTTTGGGTTGAGTGATCTTCACCAATTGAGAGGTCGTGTAGGTAGATCGAATAAAAAAGGATTCTGTTACCTCATCGCACCTAGGTTTGATATGATGACCTCAGAGGCGAGAAAACGTTTGGAAGCTTTGGTACAATTCTCTGATTTAGGTTCAGGTTTCAACATTGCCATGAAGGATTTGGATATACGTGGAGCTGGAAACCTTTTAGGTGGAGAGCAAAGTGGATTTATCTCTGATATAGGATTCGATATGTATCAAAAAATATTGAACGAGGCCATAGAGGAATTGCGAGAAAGTGAATTCAAGCAATTATTTGAAGAGAGAAATACAGACGATTTCAATCAATTCGTAAAAGAAACACAATTGGAAACGGATATGGAAATCCGTATTCCTGATGACTATGTAAACAACGTAGCTGAGCGTTTAGCCTTATACCAAGAGTTAGATAACTTACAAGACCAGCAAAGTTTAGACAGCTTTAAATCGCGTTTAAAAGATAGATTTGGCCCCATACCTTCTGAGGTAGAGGAATTGATGCAATCGATGAAGTTAAGATGGACAGCCAAAGAGATTGGTTTTGAGAAACTCGTATTGAAGTCAGGAAAAATGATAGGATATTTCATCTCAAACCCTCAAAGTATGTACTTCCAGAGCGCTCACTTCACGCGTATATTGAACTACATACAAAAAGCTCCAAAAGGAGTTAAGATGAGTGAGAAAAATGATAAACTCAGGTTGATCTACACAGATATTACCAGTATAGACCAAGCACTGAATAGATTGGAGGAGATATTCTAAAACAATAAAAACAACACTAAGATAAATCCTGCTGCTAAAATTGGAAACAAGATGAAAAGAACGACACTTGTCCAGGCTTTTCGTCTACCCTCTGTTGTATTATAAGTGGATACGAGCGATAGGATAGAAAAAATTAGTCCGATAAGCATTATTAAACCACCCAGAGGTATTGTTATTATACCAAACAACAATATCCCTCCAATAATTGTGAGTATAAGTCCTGTTTTAGCCTGCTTCTCTGCTGTATGAGCTATATCCAATTCTTCTTCGGTCAATTCAACAACCCTAAGCGTATCCTCATTATTCCTCGTGAAGAATTCTGGGTTTTCGAGTTCCTTCCCACGGTTTTCATCGCTTAAAATCTCCAACTCATTAGTTTCCTCTGCAGGAATCTTTTTTAAGGATTTAGATGAGTTAAACACCTCTTTTTTAGGGGAAGGATTATTCAAAATTAACTTGTCCGAAACAGAACTATTCTGTAGGGAATCTAAGGTTATAGCTTGTAGGTTTTCCAGCGCTTTAAATTCTACAGGAACATCTTTGTTGTCGCCTTTATACTTCTTTAAGTTATGCGGTATACGGAATTTACCTTTGGTGTATTTTCTTTTATTGAAATCAGGTGTAGTTGCACATCCTCCGATGATTAAAGCTAAAATTAGTGCGGTAATTAAGTTAAGTGTTTTCATGTTAGTTCCTTTTTGGTCTATTCAACTCTTATAAAGATAATCGAACAAATGCAGATAAAAAATGTGAATCGTCTTTTGTATAAAATGATTGTTTATAAATGAATTGTTTACACCCAAAACGACAGCACCATTGGATCTATTAATGTAATCCAGAATATTAACCCACTGATAACGAGTGCAAATAATAGAAAAGCAACACCACTTATTATAGCTCTATTTTTAGCTTTCCTCGTTCGGGCTTTATCCGTAAATGCATAAATCGCAAAAACAAATCCTGTCAAACCGAATACCAATCCAAGTAACATAAGCGGAAAATTATACAAGCACAATAACGAGATAGTGGTAAGTATGAGTGCTATATTTGCCCTAACCTCAGACCTATTCACCTTTCCATCCTCCTCTGTATAAATTTCCTTTGGAAGCTCTACTTCCTCCTTACTTTCGGATGTTTCAGAAACCGGAGAACTAAGTTCCTTTCTACTTTGAGACCAATACACTGCTTCATTATCTTCTTTCACCTTCTTTTCTGGTACAAAAGCTCGAAGCTTTACTTTCGAGGGTCTAGGCTCACTATTCCTTTCAGGATCGTGCAATGAATCTTGCTGTTCTTTCTTGAGATTTTGACTTTCTTGAATTTGTTTTTCAGCGCCTTCCTTTTCTTCTTGTAATTC
>NZ_JAWWCF010000182.1:0-5798 GCF_033720595.1 Lishizhenia sp.
CCTTGTAAATAAAGGGATTCAGATCTATTTTAACCGTGATCAATTTCGCGTCCTTCTCAAATGTTATGCGTTTTCTTAACACAATGGTAACACTGCAATGAATGTCCATCATTTCATTTGGAATAATTTTGCAGCAAAATAAATTGCGTAAGATGAAAAATACATTTTTACTAATTACTTTGTTCTTCGTTTCCTTTATGGGATACGCTGTGCAAAATGACACTACGATTGTAGATTCAGCAATGGTAGCCAACCCTAGTGTACAAGACAAAGACATTTTTAGTAATCTAACTTTTAGTTTTAAAAACTATAAAGATAAAAGAACTACCAATCCATTAGAGATCGGTAGCACAACTTTAAAAAGTGATAACATCTTAACTTCTGACCAATATATTGCGATTAAGTATAAGAAAGAAGGAGAAGATAAATGGGTGAGTAAATACTTCTCTACTTCTGATGATAAGATGGTCATCGAAAATTTAGAAGAAAATAAGTTTTACGATTACTACTTAGGAGCAGGTAACGATACCAACAACATTACTTATAACTCAGAGGAAGCTACTTTTAATACGCTTTCATTTTCTGTTTTTGAAAACTTCTCTGCTAAAGGGAAAGAAGAAGCAGGAAAGATATTCTGGGGATTAGAGTTAGATAAAATCGAAAAGATTAAAGAGCATTACCCAAATGCCTCTTACATCGTAAAATACAACACGAAGATTGGTAAAAAGCAGAATGCTGCGGATCCAGAGAAATCTCCATGGGTTGTTATTCCGGACATCTCTTTAAATACAGTTTCTTACTCTTTTAAAAACTTAGATGGTGGAGAAAGCTACGTATACAAAGTAGGAATTCAATTAGATGAGCACCACACAGTATGGTCTAACTCTGGTAAATTCAGTGCAGAAAGAACATGGGGTATCTTTAAATTATTGGTATTAATTGGTGCTTTAGGTATGTTCATCTTCGGTATGAAGATCATGTCTGAATCTTTACAACAAGCAGCAGGTTCTCGTTTAAGAAACATGTTAGGATCTATTACTTCTAACCGTTTCAAAGGAGTACTAACAGGATTTGGAATCACTTCTATTGTTCAATCATCTTCTGTTACAACAGTAATGACGGTAAGTTTCGTAAACGCAGGGTTAATGACATTGCGTCAATCTGCTGGAGTTATGATGGGAGCTAACATCGGTACTACTATTACAGGATGGTTAATCTTAATCTTTGGATTTAAAGTAAGTTTAAGTTCTTACGCATTAATCTTTATCGCCTTTGGTGCACCTTTATTATTCTTCTCTAAATCAAAAGCTAAAACTTGGGCTGGAGCTATCATTGGATTTGCTTTATTGTTCATGGGATTAGGAGAATTGAAACACTCAGTACCAGAATTAGGAGCAGACTCAGCATTGGTTCAGTTCTTTATCGACTTTAAAGATGTATGGTACGGTCCTGTAATGTTCGTATTCTTAGGAGCATTGGTTACAGTAGTTATCCAGTCTTCTTCTGCGGCAATGGCCTTAACATTAACAATGGTTGCTGGTGGTGTTATTCCATTCGAAGTTGCATCAGCAATGATCTTAGGTGAAAACATCGGTACTACTATTACAGCGGAATTAGCGTCGTTAATCGGTAACGTTCACGCAAAACGTTCAGCAAGAATTCACTCTTTATTTAACATTATTGGTGTAACATGGGCATTGGTATTATTCCCATTCATCTTAGATGGTATCATGTTCTTTATCGGAGCAGGAGATGTAAACAACCCAACACCAGAAGAGTCTACAGTAGGTTTAGCATTATTCCACACCGTATTTAACACGTTGAACGTTATCATCTTAATCTGGTTTGTTCCACAAATTGTAAGAATTGCAGAGAAAACAGTTAAATCTAAAGGAGGAGCGGACGAAGAATTCCACTTAGACTTCATTGGAACTGGAATTTTAAATACTCCTGAACTTTCAATCTTAGAAGCGAAAAAAGAATTAGCTAAATTCGGTAGAATCACTTCTAAAATGTCAAAATTCACACAACAATTGTTGGTGGAGAAAAACAAAAAAGAAAAGAGCAACTTATACGCTAAACTAGAAAAGTACGAAACGATTACAGATAGAGTTGAGATCGAAATCGCAAACTACTTGAACAAGGTTTCTGAAGGTGAAATGACTGAAGAAGCATCTAAGCGTGTAAGAGGAATGAACAGTATTGCTAATGACCTTGAGAGAATTGGTGATATCTTCTTCCAGATTTCTAAAACTTTGGAAAGAAAAGACGTAGAGAAAATTTG
Organism: Lishizhenia sp.; assembly: GCF_033720595.1. Classification (GTDB taxonomy): domain Bacteria; phylum Bacteroidota; class Bacteroidia; order Flavobacteriales_D; family Crocinitomicaceae; genus Lishizhenia. Next base: position 2,285 of record NZ_JAWWCF010000182.1, read on the forward strand.
GTTCAGCCCAACTCAACGTACTAATCTTCAAGAGATGTTTAAGTTAATTGACGAAGCATTTGAAGTAATGACCAATAACTTGAACGCTCACAAAGACAGTGTTTCTATTATTGATGCAAACAATGCAGAGATCAAAATAAACAACAAGCGTAACGAATTACGTAACGAGTACTTGAAAAACATGGAAGATCCAGAATTCAATATTCAAAGTGGAATGATTTACAATGATATCTTCTACTCTTGTGAGAAAATTGGTGACCACATCATTAATGTAACAGAAGCAATTGTTGGAGAAATCTAAACAATAAGCAATTAATATTGAGCCCTGGTAAGTATACTTATCAGGGCTTTTTTGTGGGTTAAATTTTAATTTGATGTTCCAAAGTGGTCTAAAGAGAAGTGCCTATAAATAGGTCATATACATCGAACTCGGAACTCTTTCCTAAGACAATTAAAGGCATCAATTAAAGCGTCATGAAAGGATTTCTGTCATACACGTATAAATACATGAAAAGCTGCATCAATTCTATTGTAAACATTGGATAAGTAAGTAGTGGTAAATTACCTAAGCAGCTCCATTCATCATCCAACTATAATCGTTTACCATTAACTTTAGCCCTACGTTAATCGGTGAAATCTTGGGCATAAAAAAAGTGGCAACCCTAGGGCTACCACTCTCCAAATTTTATATCTAAGTAATTCCTACTTCTTAACTACTAAACGGTCTGTTTTAACTGCTTCTCCTCTGTGCGTCAAAGAGTAAAAGTAAACACCAGAGTTTAAGTTTGAAATATCAATTTTACCAGATGTAATTGTTGCCTCATCAAAAACAACATTCCCTAAAATATCAACAATTCTTAAACCGTAATCCTCTCCATTGTTATCGAATTTTACATTCAATACGTTTTGAGCCGGATTTGGGTAAACACTAATTTCTGGAATTGAAGCTTCTTCTGTTCCAACAGACTGGCTATCCCATCTTACGTCAACTGAATCCAATTTATTGTCGTTTTCATCAATTACATAGTATCTGTAAGTAGCATCTCCTCTATTATCATTCGCATAATAGTAAAGCGCCAACCAACCTGTTTCTTGACTTCCTAAGCTTTCCAAACTTGTACTCCAATCATCTGAAGAAGAAACGTCTTCTTTAGAATAACATGTACCTGTTAACGGATCTGGCCCCCAACAAATAGCATCTTCTGTACCCGCAACGAAATCCATACGAACACGTCTAATTGTAACATTTAAATCTGTAGAACCTTCATTTACGACGTCAAGTGTAAGGTGACCTTCCCAGTTATTTGGATCCTCCACAACCACCACGGTCTCAGTTCCTGCGATATTTACTGTGGTGTTTTCCACATAAATACCTATATCTTGAGAAAAGGAATATGCACTAAAAAGCGACAATCCTAAGAGTAATATTTTTTTCATATAGTTCTGCAATTATTTGTTTAAGTCTTAAAGATACGAAAAACACGGTAAAACAACTAAATCATTAATGTTAAAAGGATGTTAATCTAGGAGTCCTATTTGAAAGTTTTCCCTTTCCAATAAGCTACCTATTCTTTAGCAATCCAATTTGATTGAATTAACATTATTACAGTAAAAGCTCACCTACACGCCGTAACAAAATTTTGAAGAAACCCTTAAAAACAAAGGACTACAGGCGTTTTAAGTATTCACTTAAGGGAGAGTGACGCTTACATATAGACGAACTCTTTGCTTAAAAAAGTCCAACATATACTCTATTAGAAATATTATATTAAAACATTATTTCAGTTTTAAGAAATAGGAATGAGCTAAGTTTTTAACCATATTTGTTGGAATTAGATTCTAAAACTATAAAACATGAAAAGATCATTACTTACATTAGGACTTACGGCTTTTGCTTTAGGTGCTAGTGCACAAACTGTTTATTTCGAGGAAGATTTCGAAGCAAACGGTATTTCTAACTGGACTAACGTTGATGCTGACGGAGACGGAAACTTGTGGGAAGACGCCAACTTAAGTGGAGGTGGAAAAGCTGCACTTTCTCGTTCTTGGCAAAACAACGTTGCATTTGACCCAGACAACTGGTTAATTTCTTCAGCAATTGATTTAACGTCTGCTTCAGGTAACGTATTCTTTACAATGGATGCATTAAATGCTGACGGAAGTTACCTTGATAAAATTACAGTATACGCTGCAACAGGTTCTACTGCAGCTGATCTAGCTGCTGGTACAGTACTTTACACAGGTACACCATCAGCAAGTGCATGGGAGAAAATCTCTTTCGACATGTCATCTTTCATTGGTCAAACAGTATACTTAGGTATTAGACACCATGATTCATATGATAAATTCATTGTTCTTGTTGACAACCTTAAAATTGAACAAATCGCAAGTGATGATATCGTTTTAACAAGCGTTTCACTTCCTGATTTTGCAAGTGGAGCTTCTGCTCCTATTGAAGGAGTTGTTACAAACAACGGAGCAAACACAATTACATCTTTCGATTTAAGTTATGACGATGGTTCAGGACCTGTTACAGCTACTATTACAGCTAACATTCCTTACGGATCAACTTATAACTTCACTCACCCAACAAACTTCCCATTATCAGGAAACGGACCTTACACTTTAGATGTATGTGCAACAGTTGCTGGTGATGCTGACAACACAAATGATTGTGCTACAGGAGTAATTGGAGAAATCGTAAATACTTCTTTTGACAAGTACGTGATGGTCGAAGAAAAAACTGGTACATGGTGTCAGTTCTGTCCATCTGGAACTGCGGCAATGGATAACGTAGGAAACGTTGAAGATAAATTCATCGGTATCGCTATTCACAACCAAGATCCAATGGCAATCGCTTCTTACGATAGTCAATCATCTGCTTTGCCAGACTTCGGTGGTTACCCATACGCAGCTGCTGATAGAGCTGTAGGTGCGCACGCAGCAAACATGCAAGCTTCTTTCAACGCAAGAAAAAACTTAGTTGCTCCAGTTTCTGTTAACATTACTTCAGCTGATTTAGTTGGAAACACTTTAACAGTTACGGTTGAAACTACTTCAGGTGCAAACTTTGACGGAACTAACTTCAACTTAGGAGTTGTTTTAGTACAAGATAACGTTAGAGGTTCTGGAACAGGATGGACGCAAACAAACGCTTTCGCGGGAGGAAGTAACCCAGTTCCTCACACTACTCCAGAAGGAGATCAGTACAACTGGCAAAACTTACCACAGCAAGTTGACGTTAGTACAGTATTCGGTGGTTACGATCACGTTGCTGAAGCTATCGCAAACGATCAGTGGAATGGTATTGATGGATCTGTACCAGCAGGACAAATCAACAACGGAGATGTTTTCTCTCACACATTTACATTCAACTACAACCACGCTGAATGGTTCCCAGGAAACATGCACGCTGTTGCTTACTTTGTAAACACAACTACAAACGAAATTTACAATGCTTACGAAACTTCTATTACAGGAGCTACAAGTGTTGAAGATGCAGTTGTAAACAACA
>NZ_JAWWCF010000183.1:0-5797 GCF_033720595.1 Lishizhenia sp.
CCTTAAGTTTAAAAAATCTAGAGGTAGACTTGCGATGGGGTTAAAGTTTGGAATGAACCTTATGAATGCCAGAACCAATGAGTTGTTAACCACAGAGGGGAATGATCCACAGTTTATGACCAATGCAGGTGGAATTATCTCGCCTAATTTTGGATTTGGAATGTACTATTATAGTAAGCGTGTGTTTGTGGGATTCTCCACTCCGAGAATGCTAGAATCGCGTGATTTTACTTCCTTGAATTCTAATTACAGAAGACACTACTTTTTTATCGCAGGATATGTGTTTGATGTGGATAGAAACTTAAAGATTAGACCAAATACACAGGTGAAACTTACAGAAGGAGCTCCTGTAAGTTTTGATTTAGGAGTGTCTTTTATATTCAATGATAAGCTTTGGTTAGGAGGAAACTATAGATTGGGAGACAGTTTTGGAGTCATTACGCAATTTCAATTAAACAATCAGTTTAAAGTAGGGTTGGCTTATGATATTACAACCAATGAATTGGCTGCATATAACAAAGGGACCTTTGAAGTTTTATTGTCTTATGACTTCAGTTTCAAAAAAAGTGGAATACGTTCACCAAGGTATTTTTAAATAGAATTAGTTAAAACAACATGATTAAAAAATCATTTATTCTCATCGTAATGTGTGTTTGGGGAATTAATTCCTTTGCACAAAGTGGAAAGCTCAAAAAAGCGGATGAGTTATACAGTCATCTGGCCTATGCAGAGGCTATTAAAATCTATAAGGATCTAATAGGGACGGAACATGAAAATTATAAGTTGTACTCTAAATTGGCCGATTGTTACTATCAACTAGGGTTGACAGAGTTGGCAGAATACTACTATTTTATCTTAATACATACTCCAGATGTTACTGCTTACGATGTGTATAATTATGCGCAGGCATTGAAAGAAAATGGAAACTACAATGAGAGTGCGCAATGGATGCAGAGATTTGCACAAATAAATAAGGAGGATAGTAGGGGAATTGAATTTTTGAATAATCAGAATTATTTGGATGACATTAAATCACTGGCAAGTTCTTTTGAGGTTCAACGTGTAGATTCTTTGAATACTTCTCTTTCGGATTTTGGAGGGTATTATTTTGATTCTAAACTTTATATTATTTCTAATAGAAAGGGAAGGTCTGCTATTCAAAATTACCACGACTTAAATAATGAGCATTTCTTAGATATTTATGAATTATCTATTCGAAATGATTACAATTCTGGTAAGGTTAAAAGAATTAGTAAAGAAGTCAATTCTAGTTATCACGAGGGGCCATTATGTTTTTCGGAGGATGACCAACAAGTCTATTTTACACGTAATAACATAGAAAAAGGTGATAACGGTAGAGGAAAAGATGGGATTAAAAACCTGAAAATTTATGTAGCTGATATCATCGATGGAAAATGGTTGAATCAAAGAGAGTTGCGTATAAACTCTCCAGATTATTCTGTAGGTCACCCCACATTGAGTAGTGACGGCAAGACTTTGTATTTTGTTTCTGATATGCCAGGTGGTTATGGAGGGGCAGATCTTTACAAGGTGGCGGTAAACAAAGGTGAGGTAATTGGTGAGCCTGAGAATTTGGGGGCAAGTATAAATACAGAAGGACAAGAGGTGTTTCCATGGATGGCTTCAAATGGAATTTTGTATTATGCTTCTGATGGACATCTTGGGTTAGGAGGTTTGGATATTTTCGCCGTTGTTCCTAAGGATGGAAAAGAAGAGAATGTAAACCTGGGAGAACCTATTAATAGTTCGAATGATGATTTTGCATTCATTATGCATGAAAGTAACCTTTTTGGACACGTTTCTTCAAATAGAAAAAATGGTAACGGTGGAGATGATATTTATGCCTTCCGTTTGAACAGTGCAGTGTTACCACTTTGTCTCAATTTATCAGGATTAGTTCTGGATGAAGTTACAGGTGAAATACTTCCGAATGCAACGGTGCAGTTGTTTGGTAAAGATGATAGGATAGTCGCTGAAACTACCGCAGATGAAAAAGGTAATTATTCATTTTCTGTTCTAAAAGGGGAGGAGTATCTTTTAAAAGTGAATAAGGAAAGTTATCCAGGAGGAGAGTTCATATTGAACACTAATTATGTAGATGATCAAGAACAAGAGATTAAAAGAGATTTACCACTGCGTCATTCACCGATTAATACGGAGGAGGCTTTAAGTTTAATTGTGCTTGTTGTTGATGAGGAAACAAAGGAGGTGCTGAGAAATTCTCAACTGGAGCTATTTGATGCCTCAGGTTTTAAAGTTGGTGAAGCATTGACGGATGACAAGGGATACTTCGAATTTGATATCGACAAACCTGGTGATTATTCTGTAAAAGGGGAAAAGGACTCCTACTATTCAAAGGTGGCAAGGTTTGGGGTTGATGGCCGAAACACAGAAGTAGAATTAGGTTTGAGTCCTATGAGATTTCCGACAGATGATGTCATAGCGTTAAATGGAGTGGTTATAGATAAGGAAACGGGTAAAGTACTTCCGAATGCTGTGATTGACATGGTATGGGACTCCATCAGTTTTCAACTCATCACAGATGAGCAAGGGAATTATCATTGCGTAGTTCCGAAAGAAGGAGATTTATACATAGAGACGAGTCATCAAGGATATCATGCTGAATTGGATACTGTTGATTTAAAGCAGTTGCCAAGTTTATTAAATGAACAAGGTTATTATCAAATAGATTTAATTTCAGATCCAAACGCCTTTGCTTTCATTTTTGTAGTAGAGAATGGCTTTACGCATGAACCTTTGAGTGAGGTTGAGGTAGTCATCGAAAATAAATTAGGAGAGGATTTTGCACTTAGCACAGACGAAAATGGAGAGATAAGGGTAAATCTGATGGGTCTTGTAGTGGATAGTAATCTTAACCTTGTATTACATCTTAAGAAAGAGGGATATTTACCAAAGGATTTAACGATAGAAGCATCAGGAATTGGAGGTGAAGATGTACATGGGAACACTTTGATAGATGAACCTATAGAAGTTTACAATGACTTGGCAGGAGAAACTATTGTACTAGATAAAATCTACTTTGATTTGAATAAGTCAACCATACGACCAGACGCTGCACTTGAGTTAGATTCTATTGTTCGTTTGATGAACAAATTCCCTGAAATGGAAATTTACTTTACTTCACACACCGATTGTAGGGCTTCTAAGGCTTATAATTTGAAGTTGTCACAACGCAGGGCTATGTCTTCTAAGGCTTATATACAGGCAAGAATCACGAATCCAGAAAGGATTAATGGTGAGGGTAAAGGTGAGGAAATGTTGGTTAATGATTGTGGTTGCGAAGGTTCCCAAACTTCAGATTGTACCGAGGAGCAGCATGCCGAGAATAGGCGAACCGAGTTTGAAATTATTAAAATGGAATGATAAAATATTAAAACCCTTTCGAAAGAAAGGGTTTTTTGATAGTGGGACAACCTTTAATTTTTGTGGTTCGTAATTAGTACAGAATCTATAAAAACCTAAATTATGAAAAAGTCAATATTACTATTATTACTACTTGTACTCGGTTTACATGTACAAGCACAAACTTGTCAGGCCAGTTACACGCTTACATATGGATCTAACCCCGGTGAGGTAACTTTTACGGACAATTCAACGCTTTCAAATGCGAATGGTGGAGTGTATTTTTATGTACAATCTTCGATTAATGCAATTAATGATGTGCAATCGAACATTGCGCCGGGTTATACAGCTACTTACACTTTAACAACTGATGCATGGTTAAAGATAAATATGTCTGTAACTGATGGAGTGTATCAATGTTCTAGCTTGTACGATAGTGTATTTGTTTCTACTGCCACTGGAAGTAGTTGTGATCCATCCTTTAGTTCATCTTCTCAAAGTAATTTAAATCCAGAGATTATTCAATTTTTTGGTAGTAGTTTAAATCCAGGAGGAACGCAATATAATTGGGATTTTGGTGATGGAACAGTGTTAATAGATGGTGGTCAATCTCCACAGCATACCTATCCCTCAGGAGTAAATACCTATACTGTAACTTTGGATGTTATAGGGCCCAATAATTCTTGTACCGCAACGCAAACGAATACTGTGACCATTGACCCCGTGACCTATAACTGTAATGCTGTAATTAATAGTTACGGTACGAATAGTCAAGGTGTGGTTAGTGTTGATAATAACGCGTATACGCAAGATCCTAGTGGAACCATTTCTATAGATATTACTGGGCCGAATAATTTTAGTCAACAGTTGTCCTTACAGAATTACACTGATTTTACTTTTACGGTACCTCAAAATGGAAGTTATTATTATACTGTTTCGATAACGGGGGCATGTCAAAGTACGTACAACGGAACGTTTTACATTAGTAACTTGCAAAGTCCACCTTATTGTAATGCGTTATTTCAGTCCTATCTGAGAGGTCAACATTTGATCATCCCTTATAACGGGTATTATGGTGGGTCAAATCAGCAAATTAGTCACAATTGGGACTTTGGAGACGGTACGAGCTCAACAATAGGTTACAGTACCTTAGAAAAAGTTTATTCTCAGTCAGGGTTTTATCAGGTGGAACACGAGGTGAATGGATCTAATTTTGCTGGGTCTTGTACGGATACTTGGGGTGTAAATATAGAGGTGGAACCTTATCAATGTGACGCAGGTTTTGCTGCGGAATTTCTTAACGATACTCTTTTTGTTCTTAGAGATTATGTGGGGTACATGCCGAGTTATACGGTAGATTATGGTGATGGAACTCCAGTTCAACAGTTTGTGGGAAATCAGATCACTCACGCAAAGCATAAGTATGCTCAGGCTGGAACCTATAATGTATGTGTTACCGTATCGGATAGTTTGTGTTCAGATTCTTTTTGTCAACAAGTTACTTACAATCCTAACAACCCAACTACAATGGAATGTGTAGCAGACTTTACAGTTGTGCCTGACCCGAATAACTCATCCCTTATTTATGTAGTTGATAATTCATCGGGTGTGAATATGGAATATAAATGGAATTTTGGAGATGGATCTTATGATTACTTATACCAATATCCTACTCATACCTATGGAGCGGTAGGAACGTATACGATATCTTTAGATGTGAGATATGCCGGTTGGCCCGGTCATTTTTTAAATGATAACCATACAGATGTTGCAGTTGTGACAACCAAATCTTTAGGAACTGAAGTGATTGTTGTTCCCTCTTTAGATGCGGTAGGAATTAAGGATGAGGTAGTTTTTAGTGACGTGAATATTTCCCCTAATCCGAGTACGGATGGTTATTTTAAGTTGAGTATAAACGCACAAAGCGAAGAAAGACTTAATTTACGTATCCTCGGAGCGAATGGAAATTTGGTGGAGGATACAGAATTACAGATAGGAAAAGGACTCACTACTCAGCCGTTAGATTTGTCTAATGTTGATGCTGGAGTGTACTTCGTAAGCTTAACAAATGCTGCAGGTGTGCAGAAAGTTTATAGAATAATTAAGCAATAAGAAATAGTTTAGAATCTAATGAAAAGGGATGCATATATGTGTCCCTTTTTTAGTGCAAAAAAAAAGACCATCAAAATTGACAGTCTTTTTTTGGTGGTGATGGACGGAATCGAACCGCCGACACAAGGATTTTCAGTCCTTTGCTCTACCAACTGAGCTACATCACCTTCCGTTTGGTGGGTGCAAATATATAAACATATTCGAATGTGAGCTTCTCTAAATTCGTTTTGTTTATTTTTTTCTTAAAGTTTAAAGCAAAAAAAAGACCGTCAAATCTGACAGTCTTAATTTTCAGTGGTGA
>NZ_JAWWCF010000184.1:0-5789 GCF_033720595.1 Lishizhenia sp.
GTATTTGTAGAAGCTCTTCCGGTTGATACTACTGTCAACTGTGATGCAGTGCCAACGGCAATAACTTTAACCGCAACGGATAATTGTAATTCAGCAAGCGTGAACTACCAAGAGAGTACTACCGCTGGAAACTGTGCAAATGCTTATACATTAACGAGAACTTGGACGGCAACAGATGACTGCGGAAATGTGTTGACACATGTTCAAACGGTAACCGTTCAAGACACTACTGCTCCTTTATTTGTGGAAGTCCTTCCAATTGACACGACGGTAAACTGTGATGCTATACCAGCTGCAGTTACTCTAACCGCAACAGATAATTGTAGTACAGCATACGTGAATTACCAAGAAAGTACTACAGCTGGAAACTGTACAAATACATACGTATTAACGAGAACATGGGTAGCTACTGATGATTGTGGTAATACATCAACGCATATTCAAACAGTAAATGTTCAGGATACTACATTACCTGAAATCATATCCTTCCCTGCAGATATTTCGGTTGACAATGATAGTTCATTCTGTGGTGCTGTGATCAGTTGGACCGAACCACAAGGAACTGACTTATGTGGAACCGTTGATGTTCAGAGTACATACAGTTCTGGAGATTTCTTTGATGTTGGCGTAACAACGGTGACCTATACATTCACCGACGAATGTGGTAATGCTGTTGATAGTTCGTTTACTGTAACAGTAACAGACAATGAAGATCCAACGGTTACTTTCAATACGGCAAACTATTTCTGTGCTAGTGATATTGTAGAAATCGATTATGACGTAAATGACAACTGTTCAATTGATACTATCATTACTGATTTCGATGAACAAACCAACTTCCCAATTGGTACGACAACAGTTTCAGTTCAGATCATAGATATTCACGGAAACACAAGTACCACTAGCTTCGACATTGTGGTAAGACCATTACCTGAGATCAAGCTGAACCCAGTCTTTGATAATTGTAAAGGAGGAGAAACAATGCTTGAGGTACACTCACCGAAAAATGACCTAATATACGATTGGTATTTAGAGCAAACTTGGGTGAATTCAGGTCCTGAATATTTGATTGACAAATTAGAATCTGATGATGAGGGAGAATACATTGTTTATGCTACGGATGAATATCAATGTGTAAACAGTGACACTTTGGAAATGATTACAGAGGTATGCGACATGATCATTTATGAAAGTTTCTCTCCAAATGAAGATGGTATTAACGACTACTTTGTAATTGAATATCTAGAAGAATATCCAAATACATCAGTAAGAGTATTTAACCGATGGGGATCTGAAGTATACTACAATGAAGACTATCAAAACAATTGGGATGGTACTTCTCAAAATAAACTAAACGTAGGAGGCAATGAACTTCCAGAAGGAACTTACTTCTACATCATTGAATTAACTGACCCAGTAAGTGGTGAAGCTAAGGCTTACCAAGGGTATGTATACATTAAACGATAAATTGACATGCAAAAATTAACATTAAACTTACTGTTTGTACTGCTGACTTTTAGTACTTCAGTTTTTGCACAGCAAGAATCACAATTCACGCAGTACTTAGACAATATGCTCTACTACAACCCTGCCTATGCAGGAAGTAGAGATGCATTAGCTATCACTAGCTTAAGCAGAGCCCAGTGGGCGGGTATTGAGGGTGCACCAAAAACAACCACACTAAGTGTACATTCACCCATCACCTTGAAGGGACTAGCGCTTGGTGCAAGTATGATTTACGATAAGATTGGTCCAACCTCATCGACTTGGGTAAATGGAGATATTTCTTATACCATACAACTGGATAGAAAAAAGAAAAGTAAACTTTCTTTTGGTCTTAAAGTAGGAGCCAACTTTTTAAGCAACAACTATGGAACATTAACAAAGGAAGAATGGAATGACCCAACCCTATCTGGAGCAGTTCAAAATGAAATTAAACCCAATTTTGGTGCAGGTGTTTATTACCATTCGAAATACTGGTTTCTAGGATTATCTAGTCCTCGTATTGTTGAAAGTGCAGCAGAAGTGGGAGAATTAAACTACAGAGATATTCGTCACTATCACCTTGCCTTTGGAGGGTACTTTAAGTACAATAGGATGCTGAAAATACGTCCATCCATCATGCTTAAAGTTGCCATGAATTCACCAATGGCCATCGAAGCTTCGAACTACTTTATTTTCTATGACAATTTCTGGCTGGGTGTCAATTATAGATTTAAAGAAAGTATTGCACTAATTGCTCAAATAAACCTCAGTAACGAGTTTAAAATAGGGTATGCCTTTGAATTATCAGGAAACAGATTGGTCAAATACAATTTAGGTTCTCACGAATTATTATTGAGTTACGACCTTAACTCTAAAGTTAAAAATCTTCAATCTCCAAGATACTTTTAGAATATGAAATTATCACTTACCATATTGACAATCCTTTTTACTTTTCTTGTTGTGGGGCAGGAAGGAAGGCTAAAATATGCGAATGAATTATTGGAAAATAAATCTTATTTCTATGCAGCTCAAGCTTATGAAGATGTATTAGAACGAGGGATTGATTCAATGAGCATTGCGTCTAATATTGCCTTAGCTTACGACAAAACAGGTGATTTTATGAACGCCTTAAATTGGTACGAATACATTTATACACAAGGAAAATGCACCGATTACCAAATCTTAAGGTATGTACTTTTAGAAAAAAGAGCGAAAAACTATACGAAAGCCTATGAAACATTAACTACCTATTTAAGCACTAAAGAACCTACAGAATATGAATTAAACTTAGCGCTTAATTTTGGCAACTTCGAAAAACTTGCGGTTGCAGACGAAAACTTCAAGGTTGAAAAGGAAAATATCAACACGCATCAATCTGAAATAGGTATTAGCTATAAAGACAGCTCTACTGTTATTTTCTCAAGAAACCAACGTTCTAGATTAATGGAAAATCAAATCCATTCTTGGACAGGAAGTTATTTCTATCACCTCTATAAAGCCGATGTTACTGAATCGGGAAAACTAAATAATGTTACTCCTATAAAATCGAATAGAAAATCAAAATTCCACGATGGAACAGGCGTGTATAGTCCTCAATATGATGTCTATTTCCTTACCAGGAATAATGCGGAACAATTGAAGAGAAGAAATAGAAAGGATGAAGATAATTCTCAAATCAAACTAGAGATATACACCGCAAAGGTGGAAAACAACGCTTTGAAAAACATAAGAAATCTCAATAGAATTAATTCAAGAAAATACTCCACTTGTCACCCAACTTTAGACACCATTAATAATCGTCTCATTTTTTCATCTAACCAACCTGGTGGATATGGAGGAATGGACCTCTATTACGTGCAATTAAATAAAAGAGGGAACATTGTTGGGGACCCAATAAACTTTGGCCCAGAAATCAACACCCAAGAGGATGAGGTTTTCCCCCATTTCAATTCTGTTGAGAGAACACTTTTTTTCTCTACTGAAGGACATTATGGTTTAGGTGGATTGGACATATTTGCTGCAAAATTAGACACCAATTTTCAAACTCTTAAACTTCGAAATTTGGGTGCTCCAGTGAACAGTAATCAGGATGACTTTTCTTATGTAGACAATGCATTTTCCCAGCATGGGTACTTTAGTAGTAACCGTGATGGAGACGATGACATCTACAGTTTTACAAAGCTTAAAGAGATTTTCCATACTCCCTTACTTAATGGTAAGGTCTATGACGGGTTTACAGAGAATACCGTAAGTAATGCCATGGTTTACCTATTCAATGATAAAGGAGTAGTGATAGATTCGACGTATTCTAGTTTAACGGGAAGCTACAATTTTAAGGTAGAACAGAATGAAACGTATTTGATTCGTACTCAAAAAGAAGGGATGAAAACCGATGAAGAGCTATTATTAACAGACGATTCAGAATACTATACAGTAAACCTTCACCTTAACACAACTCCTAATTACTTATTTGCCGGAAGAGTTATAGATCAGGAAACTGAAGTAGATGTCCCTAATGTTCGCATTGTTCTTATGGATAGTACAGGTAACATTAAAAACTATACCTACGATTCAATCAACGGTCACTTTATCATAGATAATATTCGCTATCAATATGGAGATGATGTAGACTTCACTTTTGTTGTTTCCGCTCCAGGATACTATACTAGATATATCCCCTTTAAAGAAACATTAGGAGATCGTCAACATTTGTTTTTAGATAATGAATATGATGTGGTTTTAATTAAAAATGAGAATTACGAAATCACAGATCTTTTCAATTTAATGCCAATCTACTTCAATTTTGACAAGCATAACATCAGACCAGATGCTGCAGAAGAATTGGACAAAATAGTTGTTATACTAAATCAGCACCCAGATATAACATTGTATTTACAAGCGCACACAGATACTAGAGGGGCAGACTATTACAACATGTGGCTTTCTAGAAAAAGAGCCGAAAACTCTAAAAAATACTTGGTTGCAAAGGGAATAAATCCAGAGCGATTGAAAATAGAATTCTATGGAGAAAGAAAACTTTACATCCCTTATAAACAAATTAGAGATGCAAAAGGAATTGTAGAAAAAGAACGTTTACATCAACTCAATAGACGTGTTGAATTCGTTATCTCACTACAATAATCAAAGTTTCATAGCACAAAAAAAGCGGTCGTTTGGTAAGCGACCGCTTTTTAATACTTTTCAATCTGCTGCTAGATTAGAATGCATATCTTATGGCTAAAGATCCACCCCATCCTGCATAACCAGGTCCATTTATTATACCAATTCTAGGTCCTGTATGAAGCGCTAAGTTTAACGGGAAATCAAATGTGTATTCAATCCCAATTACACCTCTAGCTCCTAAAGCAAAACCGTCCTCATAGTATTTAACTGGATGATTATCATTCCATAGGAACGCATGTGCTCCGGCTCCTAAATACCAATTGAATCCAGACCCTAAATCAAAATTCCATTCGTATAATCCCTCCAAGAAAAGGTGATACCTACCACCTCCTAGGGTTGCCTCAATAGCATTTGAACCACCCAACATGTGCTTTAAATTTATAGCTCCATCACCATAAGATCCAAAGCGCAATCCTACAGCTGTGTTGTAGTTTTGTGCCGATGCAACTCCTATTCCACCTGCTAGAAAAGCAAGTACAACCAACATTTTTTTTATTCCTTTCATCATAAGTAGATTTTAATTACCATTCAAGATAAGAATTTGTCGACATACTTGCAATTGCTGAGATTCCAGGTCAAGAAATTCGGCAACAATAATGTAATTTCCTATGTTGCAAATGTGATTTTCTTCATCCATTCCATCCCACAACACAACACCTGAAAAACCTTGTAAAACATTATTAAACAAAGACTTAACAACCATCCCTTCCTCACTATAAATTTTCATGCTTAACATATATTTATTACCGTTATGCGAATAATAAATGGATGTCAAATCTTTTTCTCCATCTCCATTTGGAGTGAATATTTTGGGTGAAATAGACAGTTTTGAAGATGGACCACCCTGAGTAATTTGAGAGTTTTTAAAGCCAGGTGTACCGTAGTTCACATTACTTCCTGCACTATACCATTTTCCAGTTTTTCCCTGGAGATTGATTCTTTCAAGAGCCACACCATTTACATCTTCCAAATAGTTGAAATGCATTTTTTCCGAGTAATTAAACACATCATACACATCTTGGGTATCTATTAGAAATACACTTCCACTGTCGTTCGGAAAATTGGGCAGCTGCATCTCCCAATCGTTGTTTTGCCCTACAAAAGGATAATGTTGTTTTTGA
>NZ_JAWWCF010000185.1:0-5782 GCF_033720595.1 Lishizhenia sp.
GGTTTAAGGTTGCGCTGTGCCCATTTCAATACCCTTTTTTCTCCTTTTTTGTCAATTGAATGTAAGGTAAATCTTGAGTAAATAACATCCACTTTTTCAGACAAATCGTCTAAACGCGTAAAGTCATTTGTTTCAGCAGTAATTCCTTCTATTTCGTTTAAGTTTTTCGTAGTAAATTCAGATTGATCTATCGCTTTTACATTCAACCCTTTTTGAGCAAAATACAAGGCATCTCTTCCATTACCACACCCTAATTCAATAAGAGAATCTCCTTTTTTAAGGTATCCTTCTTTCACTAAGAATTTGGCGAATAAACTCGGGTTTGCATTAAACTTCTTCCCTTGTTCTTTGTAGTATTTTTCCCAGTATTTTTTGTCGTTAAATAGATCTTGCATGTTTTTTTATTATTGTATATAAATTTTCACAAACCTTTCCGTCAGTTTCTTGATGGAATTTATGTTTGATTTTTTGAGCTTCTTCTTGGTAGGGATTTTTGTTTTTGGCAACTCCCTGTATAAAGGTTTCTAATTCGCTTTGTTTTGAAATTTTTGGTCCAGGTGTATTTTCAAAATAAGGGAAAGAAAACCCTCTAATTTTTTCATATTCA
Source organism: Lishizhenia sp. (assembly GCF_033720595.1). Taxonomy (GTDB): domain Bacteria; phylum Bacteroidota; class Bacteroidia; order Flavobacteriales_D; family Crocinitomicaceae; genus Lishizhenia. Next base: position 608 of record NZ_JAWWCF010000185.1, read on the forward strand.
TCGTAGTCGTAAGGAATAAATGCAACAGGTCTATCCAAGAGTAAAAAGTCTAAATATACGCTTGAATAATCCGTAATTACAGCGCTGTAATGAGAGAGTACCTCATTCACATCGGGATAAATATTACTTCCCTCAAAATAGATGTTTTTTAATCCTTCGAAAACACCTTCCTTTTTGTAAACCGATTCTTCATTGATATGAAGTCTGACCGCTATAGAAACGTCGAGTTGATTCAAAAGCTTGTCCAGTGCCTTTAAATCTTTGTCCTTAAAAGGAAACAATTGCGTAATGTTTGTATCTCTAAAAGTAGGAGCAAAGAGTATCTTCTTTTCCTTAGGCAAGTCAAAATTATTTCGTTTTAACTTATCATTTCTAGCCTGCCCGGCAACAATAATGCTTGATGGGGCCATTTGCATGTTTTGTACCGTAAACTCTTTTTCGATTTCAGAGGAAACCACAAAATTGTCCCAAACACCGAGATTATCACCGTTAACCGCTTCAATTTTTTTAACAGGTATAGCATGAAATAGATTCAGCACCCAGCGTTTTTTATTCGGTTTAAAAAAGTAGGGAAAGAAATCAAACGCACCATGGGTCATCACTAACACCTTTGCGCGCATCATAATAAATGGCGTTTTCCAGTGATAAGCATACAAGGGGTGGCCTGGTATCTTCTCCATCAATTCCTTTTTTTTGGTAAAGAAGTATACCTTTTCTCCTTGATCCAAAAAATATTCATACAGGTATTTGGAGTTATCTGCGTAACCTTTTGCAGATCTACAGCCAAATACGATGTGTTTCTTTGTGGAAAATAAGGCGTCTAACCCAGAACTGATGAATTTAGAAATCCTACGAATTCTCTTTTCCATTTCTTTTTTCTAAAATAAACAGTACGAGAATCAAAAGAATCAACCCTAAACTCAACACAAAAGAAATAGTATTCACCGTACCAAAACTTGGTACTTCAAATTTCATTACCAATTCTTTAGCTCCTGCGGGTAGAATAACCCCTCTTAACAAGTAGTTTGTTTTTTCAATGTCTACCTTTTCTCCATCTACATAAGCATTCCATCCATCAGGGTAGTATACTTCAGAAAGCACTGCAAACTGCTCTCCTGTCGTGTTGATCGCGTAACGTAACTCATTGGGTGCGTAAGAAGTCATTTCAATACTTCCTTTTCCACTGAAGGTTTTACCTTTTACTTTTTCGTAGGTAGAAGGAGTGATAATAGCTTCTGTTTTCGGCATAAAGTTATCTACTACTTCTTGTGTTACTAATACTTCAAATGAATTTGTTGTATCTGCTTCTAAAGTGAAGTTAGGTACCCAATTTCCTCTTCCGTTAACGTCTGCTACAAAGCTTGAAGCCTGACCTGTTTGAAGGGTTTTTTGAATATTAATAGCCAAAGAATCTCCGTTGTTGACGTAAGTAATGTTTTCGGCTCCGTATACCAAAGCTTCATTAACTACTTCGTTGTTCACCACCAACGTTCCATTTCCTTGGTTGCTAATTTTAACTTCTTTCCCCAAAGCTCTGATTTCTTCTTCTGGAGTTTCTTCTACTTGGAACTCTGTAACAAACCAGGCATTTCCTAAAGCATTTGGATTAGGTTGCGCTTGGTAGTCACCCGTTTGCTGATTCCTTTGTATGAAGTACTTCACGTTAAACATGTCAAACACCTTGTAGTTTCCTTGTGATAATTGGAAGTTATAGATGTTTTGTATGTTTCTCAGCTTGGCTCCGTGGTATCCTCCTAAAGATTTGTGGAAGTAAGAAGCTCTCGATGAGTTCGTTCCACCACTTGGTTCGTAAACTCTATAGTTGGTATTGGCATTTAAGGCCGCAAATTTCTTACCTGCAATGTAGTTTGCATATCCTTTCTCTCTGCGTAAGTCTTTATCTTCTGCAGCGTTAGCGGCTTCATCAATAATAGCTTTCAACGCTGGATTTTGAGCAATCTCATTCTGCATGATTTGCTGATCTGCCGTAGTAGGGGAGAAAGGGTTTCTTTTTTCAAATTCTGGCATCCAGAATTTCATCTCTCTTCCTTCTTTTTCAGCATTCAAGTAAATTCTATCTACTGGAATTAAGTCCGCCAATATTAATACCGCTAAACCTCCAATTAATAATTCCTTTTTAAAATCGTATTTCAAGAAAGCAAAAATCAATAGAGCTGCTACCAATAAGAATCCAAATGATCTGAGGTAACTAGATTTTGCTACATCCGCTCTAAAGGCTACTACCGCATCAAAACTTTTGGTTTGGTTGGCTACTACATTTTGTATAAATGCATTCTTCTCTTGTGGATTGTTTAAGTTTACCCCGTATTGTTGTTTGGCTTGTTCTACCGGAATGCTTTCTATTTGCGAACGCACGTTAGCTTCCATTCCGTATAAGAATTCGTTTTCTCTTTCGCTTAGGTAATCGTCTCCTGTACCTGCAAAAGCAAAGATTAAAAGTAACAAGGCACTTGCTCCAGAAACAATGTAAAAGGTTTTCATTTGCGCTTTGATCGCTTCTCTTTCGTTGACAAGCTTCTGCAAGAACAATACTCCTAAAAGAGGTACACAAATCTCAACGATGGCCAAAATAATGGTTACCGCTCTAAACTTGTTGTATCCAGGAATGTTATCGATAAAGAACTCTGTAAGTCCCATGTAGTTTTTCCCCCAAGAAAGCATCAAACACAAAATTGTGGCAGCCAAAAGTGCCCACTTCATTCTGTCTTTAACAAATACCAAGGCTAATAATGCCAAGAATACGACGATGATACCTAAGTAAACCGGACCCGTTACAATGGGTTGGTCTCCCCAATACATCATTTGCTTGGCCAGTTCTGGTGCGTCAGAACGGAACTCCTTTTCTTTCAATTTATCTTTGAACGGACTGTTCCCAATTACAGCAGATCCACCTCCATGAATATAAGGCGAAATCAAAGTCATTGATTCTCCAATTCCATAACTCCATTGTGTAATGTAGTCTTTGTCTAAACCTTTCGACTGATTTTTGGCAGCCGTAGTTCCGTCCGGGTTAATTTTAATATCGTTTTCTCCACGAATCGTGTACTTCGCGTAGTCGTTCGTAAAGGTGATGTTACCATAGTTAATTCCAAGGGCAAATCCATAAGCAACCAAGATTCCAACAGTAGCTAAACCGAAGCGCTTAAAGTTCGATTCTTTACCAAAGGCACGTACCAATTCAACAATACCCATAAAGAGCAATACAATGCCTAAGTAATAGGTAATTTGTAAGTGGTTGGCAGAAATTTCCATCCCCATGAATAGGGCTGAGAGTAAAATACCCCACTTTAAATTGTTGCGGAAAGCCATGTAAAAGGCTCCTATAACGGGCGGTGCTAAGGCAATGGCTACCGCTTTAGAGTTGTGACCGGCTTGCAGAATAATGATGTAGTAAGAGGAGAAGGCAAAGGCCAAAGCTCCTAAAATAGCTACCCATTTATTGGTTCTAAAACACAACAGCATAATGTAGAACCCTGTGAGGTAAGTTAAGAAAATACCTGCAGGAGATCCTATCCAAAAACCAAGCGCACGCTTTATTTTGGTCATCAAGTTCCCATCATATACCGTAGAAATTTGATAGGTCGGCATTCCACCGAACATAGAGTTCGTCCACAGTGGTTCTTCACCGTTTTCGGCTCTGTATTCAACGGTTTCGTGCGACATACCAATGAACTGTTCAATATCGTGTTGTTTCAATCCATTGCCTCCAAATTGAGGAGAGAAGTAACCTAGGGTGATAATGAAAAATAAACCAAGGGCGAAAAAATGTACCCAGTTGCGTTTAAAGAATTCAGTAACGTTGAATTTCATATCTTGATTTTATGCGTGTTTTAGAAGCGATGAAGATAATAATTTTAGTAGGGATGTAAAGTGATTGTTTCGCTTTTATTACCTAGCCCTTTAGATTTTATGTTTTTTTAGGCTGCCCGGGCGCGCTATCCATTATAATCCGCGGTGGTTGCCCCCTTCAACTAAAGTCTTTCACAGGTTATCACCTGCAAAGCCTAAGTTTCAGTACGGCATCCCCCTGTGGGTTGTCATTCCTATCGCTGGCAGAAAAAGTGACTAGTTCTGAACAATTCAAGAGAAATTACTTTTTATCAGGTTTTGATTTGAATTTTAAAATGTTATCCACTTGTTAACCACGCTTTGTTTTTCAGGCATTTAAATGTCGTAACTTTACTAGTATCCATAAAACCCTCTGCTATGTTTAAAACAATGAGCAAACTTATTAAGTCTTCTCAAAATCCTATAGAGACTCTCCCTGAAATAAAAATCATGCGCCTTATTTTTTGGTGTTATTTTGCTAGTTTAGCTCATGTAGCTGGAGCGCAAACTCCAGGTGGTTTGTCAGATTCTACTACTTTTTGGATTAAGGCCAACAATGGAACATCCTCTACAGTGCCAAATGGTTCTATCGGAACATGGCAAGATCAATCTCCTTTTGCAAAAGATGTTAGCCAAGTCACGCAAGGAAAACAACCAAAATTTACAGTAAGTAATATCAATTATAATCCCTCCGTTCACTTCGATGGTGTAAACGATTATTTACGAGTCGACCTAGGTACCGATGAATATACCTCCGAATTCAATTTTTTTATTGTTGTAAAATTAAATTCTAATACCAACCTTGGGGCTGTTTTTCATAATCACTCCACAACCTCTGGAGATATAGATCTTACTTCTTTTCAATTCGATTCGAATGGAAGTACTTATAGGTACAGAAATAATAGTGATATCAATGGGGTAAACGGACTCCCATTCTCAACCTATAATACAAATTTCCGATTATTTAGCATTCGAAGTTATGGGGAAAACAATAATACGGCGGTGAAAGCATTCGAAAATGGAGTAATTGTGGGGTCAGCGCAATTTACTGGACAAAATAGAGGGCAGCGTTTTAGAGATTATTTCTTAGGCGCCAATCGAATTGCAGTGGTATCCAATAGTGGTACATTTTCTAACAATTATACGGCTGAAGTTATTATTATCCCAAAAGATTTGTCCGAAGATGATAGGCGTAAGGTTGAGACCTACTTAGCAGTAAAATATGGATTTACACTTTCTAATGTTGGTAGTGGTGTAAAGGGAGATTATGTAGCAACGAATGACGCATTGCTCTGGGATGCATCGCTAGCCGGTGGCTATCACAAC
>NZ_JAWWCF010000186.1:0-5775 GCF_033720595.1 Lishizhenia sp.
TAGGAACGGGAAGTGTTGGCCTGAAGTACGATGGAAATAAAATTATTGAAACTTTTGGAGGACTTGGTTACCCGCAGGGTGATGAAGGAAGTGGAGCACGCATGGGAAGAACGCTAATTGCCTCCTACCAACAGCAAAAGATGTCTAAAAATTTGGCTGCTCTCCTTACTGCTTATCAAAATGATTTAGCTTTTTCTCTTCAAGCTGATATAGATACTATTGACAGAAAGGAAATTGCCACCTTAAGTAAGTTTTTGTTTGAGCACAAGGAAGAACAAGAAGTACAAGACCTCATCAAAAGGTCTTTCCAAGAGCTATACGAAAGCACGATAAAACCCATGCAAACCAATTCAATTTCCGTTACTGGAAGTATCGCCTTTTACTTTAAAGATGAATTGAAGGAATTTCTATTTTCAAAACAAGTTGTGGTAAATCGCATCGTAAAATACCCGGCTGTTAATTTGTATTCCCTACACTTTAATCAACATAAGGAAAGCTTAAATCAATGAAAGTGAAGTTGACAAAGCAAGTTTTTGAATGTTAAAATCCCTTAAATACGGATAAAATTTTGCATCTTTACGGCCAAGGAAAATTAAGACTGTTAGAATTTTATGGATAATTTGTTCATTCAAGCAACTGCAAAGTCGCCTGCCATAGAACTAGACTCACTAACTGGAAATTTAAAAATCAAAGGTAGATTGATACCCGAAGATTCGGATAAATTTTGGATTCCAGTGCAGAAATGGGTGGAGAACTATGCCAAGCAACCAGCTGCAAAAACGAGCTTCGTGTTCGACATTGAATACATGAACATCACCTCTTCTAAGTATATATTAAATTGCCTTTACGCCCTCAATGAAGTTTACTTGAAAGAGGAAAATGTTGAGGTAATATGGCGCTTTAAGAAAGATGATGTTGATGTAAAAGAAATTGGAGAAGATTTTGCCTTCATGGTAAAAATTCCATTTGAATTCTGTCCGTACAGCGAAGTAGAATTTGCTATGGCAATGTAGGCCAAGCATCAGGAACCAAAACTATAGAGGTATACCCCTTTGCATATAGCAGTCCAACATGGACTGCTTTTTTTTGCGCAAAACTTTCCTTCATTTTTTCCACTAATTCATCCTTCCCGTCTAACCGTAAAGATTCATCAGGCACTACGGTTGCACTTAACCAATGCGGTTTTGTTAAAAGATAGTATGCCTCAACATGCGCATCAAAATCACCTTTTATAAAATCACTTTGTTTCATGTAAGGTTTAAGCAAAGCATTTGTGTTTTGCCAAACTACCCGTTGATTGTTTTGATAAAACTGACCACAAATTAAGGCCCTAGAAGCAATGTTTTGATACGCTTCTAAATGTTTTGTGAGTTGTAATTGATGACTTTTTAATTTCTTTATTTTTTTTGATAAACTATCCTTTCCATTAGGTCCTAGCCAAGTACTAAAATCATCCTCATTTTGAAATTGTAAATAATACTTAATGGCCAATTCCAAATGGTAGATCTCCTCCCCTTCTTGCAAAATAAAATCAATCTCGCCTAACGTTTGTTTATCCCTAATAATTTGATGATTGGCTATCACAACCTCTATGCTTGGGCTCAGGTGAAAAAAGGTATGCATCAAAGCTTCGAAATAATAACCCAAGCGATGATTTTTAGTGAAATCATTAAGATGCTTAAGAAATGTTTCTGGAGCCTTATCCCAGGCTTCTAGCAAAGAAAAATGCGAAGTATACCACTTCAATTTGGCAGCATCTGTAAACAAGGGTAAACCCGATACTTCGTTTAAGGGACAAGGAGAACACAACACCCAAACCAAGTCTCTTATAGCTGGAGTTCTAAATTGTGAGATATTTTCCTTGAGCAGTTCCACATCGCAAAATAACAAAAAAAGGCCACCCTAAAAGGATGGCCTCTTCACTAAAGATAAACTATAAATTATTGAACTACGACCTTGATTGATTTAAGCACTTTACCATTTTGTAATTTCAAAGTGTAAAGCCCTCTCGCCAATTCAGAGGTATTGAATTGCACCACTTGGTTCTGAGCACCTGAAAGACTTGTAACCAATCTTCCTGTGTTATCATAAAGTGCAATATTCAATGTCACATTATTCAATTCTGTAATATCAATGTTTAGAATATCTGTTGCTGGGTTAGGATATACTTTAACGGCATTCAATGGATTAACATCATCCAATCCAACCACAGTAGTAACAGAAGCTGTTACTTCACAACCATTATCATCAGTAACAATAACTGTTTGCAATCCTAATTGAGGAGTAGTTTGTGTTTGTGTTTGATCACCGTTATCCCAAACATATTCGTAAGGAGGTGTACCTCCAGTAACATTCGCTGTAGCAGTACCGTTTAAGTTATCTACAGCTGTAGCAACTAATTCAGTTGGTTCAGCCACCGTGTAGTTAGGCGTTGTAAATGTACATCCATTGTCATCCGTAACAGTTAACGTATAATCTCCTGCCGGAACACCAACAGTGTTGTCTTCTGTAATTTCACCGTTATCCCATAAATAAGTTAAAGGAGCAGTTCCACCTGTTGCAGTAACATATAGTTCTCCGCTTGTACCTTGGTAACATAATACATCAAAAATAGAGTCTAACGTAACATCTATTAATGCTGGATCAACTAGTGTAACTTCCACACTGTCCTCACATCCAATAGAGTCCACAACGTAACCCATGTATACATCAGCTCCTAAACCTGTTACGGTAGCTGTAGTAGCACCATTTGCATTGGCTGTCCAAGAGTAATCTAAAGTACCAATTGCGTCAGTTGTTGCTAATGCAATCTCACCATTCATATCACCATTACATAAGATATCAGTAACTGTTGCAGTAACATCTGGTGCAGAAACATAAACGGTAATCGTTTCACTATCATTCGTTGCATCTGCATCACCTGATAAACTCGTAACTACATTCACATCGTGTGCTCCTACAGTTGGCGTTAACGGTCCTACTGCAACCATTACAGAATCATCTGCTGGAATATTTTCAACTCCCGTAGTTAAACTCACACCATCCACAAATACTTCATAGTCTACATCAGCTGCATTCGTCAAAGAATTGTTTACTAAGTAGAAATCTGCATTAATTGCACCTGTACCACAGTAAGCCGTTTGAACCTGCACTAATGAAGGAGTTACATCTGGTACTGTTTCTACGATAAAATTATCAACGAACACATCTATGTCTTCATTTGAAACATCAGATTTACCATAAAATCCAACTTTAACCGTTGAAAAACTCGCGTAGTCTGTCAAGTTCACCGTAACCGTTTCACCATTTGCATCTATAGGGTTAGCTGCTGTAAACACTTTTTCAACATTGGCTAAACTCCATGTTGCACCATTATCTGTAGAAACAACAATTGCAAGTGAATCATCCGTTCCCCAAACAGCTGGTGTTGTTGAAGCATATTCAGTAGCAATTAGATCGAATGATACTTGTGTATTACCACCTGTTAAATCAATAGATGGAGAAATCAACCAATCTTTTCTACTTGTAGAGTAAATATTGATTCTTGCCGACTCACTTCCTGCTGATTGATTTCCGAAATCGTCGTCTGTCCAAACAGATGTACCATTATTTAATGAAACATTGTTCCCTAGAAGTCCGTCAGCTTCCATCCAACATGTAGGTACGTAAGCAGTAAATTCCTCTAAATAACCGATTCCTACTGCATCACATTCTGTAGTAAAAGTTTCTGCAACGCTTGTCCAAACACTTGTATCACCTACACCACAAATTTGGCGAATGTATACTTCGTAATCTGTATTTGACATCAATCCTGAAATCGTTGCAGAGTTACCTGTTTCAACAGACAATGTTGCCGTTGAGAATGCTTGTCCTGCTTCAACCACTGCCACTTGGAAATCAGTTCCTGTTCCGTAGTAAGTTGTCCACGTTAAATCAGCACTATTATTTGTTATTGTACCAACCGTTAAAGAAGTAGGTACTAAACAAGACGGTTGTTGTCCTACAAAGAAATCATCAATAAATACATCTATATCTTCATTAGAAACAGTTGAAGCTGCATAGAAAGCAATTTTAACTGTACCTGTGTATGCTGATAAATCATACCACTTGTCTTGCGCTGTAGCACCAGGATTATTACTTCCGTTAAATACATCTAAAACATTTGCGGTAGTCCAAGTTGCTCCGTTGTCTGTTGAAATAACAATAGCCAATGAATCATCCGCCCCCCAGATAGCATCATCACTTGATGAGTACTCCGTAGCTCTAATCTTGAAATTCAAGAAATTATTACCAGCACTCAAGTCTATAGATGGAGAAATTAACCATTCATCTTTTGTAGTTGAGTAGATATTTACCTTCGCTCTACCTGAAGAAGCTCCCCAGTCAGAAGAACCCGTAGAAAGAACAGAATTCAAAGTCAAAGCTCCTGATGCTTCTTCCCAACAAGCTGGTAAGTATGCGCTAAAGTCTTCTGTGTAATCTGTTGTGTAAACGCCACATGCCGTTGTAACAGAGATAGGTCCGAAATAAGAACTTGTATCGCCTACCCCACAGATTGACCTTACGTAAACATCATAAGTAGTATTACTTGTTAACGCTGTTAACTCTAATGAATCACCTGAAATTACAATTGCGGTTCCTGTACCTGGTGTAAATCCATCCACACCATATTCTATTTCATACTCAGCTTCTAATGGAGCGTCGTCGATAATCACATCGAATGTTGAACTTGTTACAGAATTTAAATCCACACCATCAACTTCTAAACATTGTGGTTGAACTCCTACAAAAAAGTCTTCTAAGTATACATCAATATCTTCATTTGAAGTTTTACTTGCTGCGTAAAATCCGAATTTCACTGTTCCTGTATAAGCTGATAAATCGTACCATAGGTTAATTCCAGCAGATCCTGGATTATTGGATGCAGAGAAAACGTCTAATACATTCGTTAAAGACCAGGTTGCGCCGTTATCCGTTGAAATAACAACTGCGAGTGAATCATCTGATCCCCAAACTGCATCACTGCTTGAGTTCCATTCTGTTGCACGTACAGTAATGTTTAAGGCGTAAGCACCTCCACTTAAATCAATAGAAGGAGAAATCAACCAGTCTTCTCTGTTATTAGAGTAAATATTCACTTTTGCTGCTCCCGTTGCAGATCCCCAAAAACTTGAAGCATTGGAAACAACTGTATTGGAAGTTAAAACTCCTTTAGCTTCGCTCCAACAGCTTGGTAAATAGGATGTGAAATCTTCCGTGAAATCAGGTTGGTTTGGGCCACATAAAGTAGTAGTAGTAACAGGACCGTAAGCCACACTTGTATCTGTTGTAGAACAAATTGCTCTAACATATACATCATAATCTGTATTACCCGTTAAGGCATTTAACTCCAATGAGTCTCCAGTAACCACAGTAGTCGTACCATTCCCTGGTGTAAAACCACTAAGTCCATATTCTACCTCATAAGAAGATGCAGGAACTGGATGATCGATAATAACATCAAAGCTTGAATGCGTAACTGAGTTTAAGTCTACGTTAGAAACTGGACTACACGCAGGAGCAATTCCCAAAAACGTAATATTAGGAATGTAGTTTTTAACAGAATTAGCATCAAACAAATTGTTCATATCCTGAACATCATTATCATTAAAATACGTTATTGACCTAGCTCCAGTTGTAGCAGAACACAAGAACTCATCACTACCTGATGCCCATCCTGATTGATTTTCTGCCACAGCCATTATAATATTGTCTGTACCATTATAAACAAAAGGA
>NZ_JAWWCF010000187.1:0-5763 GCF_033720595.1 Lishizhenia sp.
CAGAGGCTATGTTGCAAGACAATAATATTTATGATGTAGATATAGTTTGTGTACCTGGTCAGTTGAGTGATCATTATAATCCACTCAAAAAAACGGTTAATTTATCCAAAGATGTTTACTACGGAGCAAATGCTGCCGCAGCGGCGGTTGCTGCCCATGAATGCGGACACGTTTTACAACATGCCCAAGCTTATAAACCGCTAGAATTGAGATCAAGGTTAGTTCCGATACAGAATGCCAGTGGTAAAATTTTAAATATCATAATGCTTGCTTCCATCTTTGGTGGAGCGGTGTTCTTCAATGCTTTTCCATTGGATTTAATTTTATGGGTACTCATCATTACCTATGGAATTTTTGCACTATTTGCGGTGGTAACCTTGCCGGTAGAGTTTGATGCCTCTAAAAGAGCCTTGCAATGGCTTAAATCAACAGGTGTTTCAACACAGGCCGAATATGATAGGTCTAAGGATGCTTTAAAATGGGCCGCTATGACTTATGTCGTCGCTGCCATAGGAGCGATTGTAACCTTGTTGTATTATGTTTCAATTCTTCTCGGAAGAAGAAATGACTAAGCAATAAATTTTCGAATTACATATCTAGCTCCTGTACATTATTGCATAAATGAAAGGCAGGAGTTTTTTAATGCCTCTAAGTTGCTTTCAATAGCAGTAAAGGTGGTTTGCAACTCTTGGGCGGTTCCTACTGAAAAAGCAATTCCTTCGTTTATGTGTATCGTTGCCTCCGGAAACTTATCATGGATAGGTCCAAAAACTACAGGTAATCCAAAGGCACTTGGTTCTAAAATATTGTGTAGCCCCGTACCAAATGCACCACCAACATAAGCCATCTTTCCGTATTGATAAACATTTGCCAAAATACCTATGCAGTCAATAATCAATAATTGAGTTTCTGAAGATATAGATTGCTCAATTTTGGTATATCGTTCTGCTTTTAAAGAGAAAGTTTTTAGTATCTCAAGTGTTCTTTCCTCACCCACTTCATGAGAAGCTAGGATAATTTTACCTCTATAAGTCGTGTTTAAATACGGAGCGAGAATCTCCTCGTCCGCCTTCCATGAGCTTCCGATAATCAGGGCTTTTTCTCCGTTTAGCCAGTTTTCTATTACGGGTAATGAAGCTACTTTTTTCGCATTTTCCATTACGCGGTCGTAACGCGTGTCACCCGTAATCTTGTAGTTATTGATGCTGATACTTTCTAATAATTGGGCACTCTTTATATTTTGGACAAAAAAATGGTCAAACTGTTTTAGAGCTCTTCTGAAATTTCCGCCATACCATTTAAAAAAGCTTTGTTGCTCTCTAAATAATGCCGAGATTACATACAATTTGCTTCCCTGTTTTTTAGCTTCAAAAATATAATTCAACCAAAATTCATATTTGATAAAAAATACAGCTTTGGGTTGAAAGTGCTGGATAAAGTCTTTTGCGTTCTTTTTAGTATCTAGAGGAAGGTAACAGATGTAATCTGCTCCTGAGTAATTTTTTCTTATTTCATAGCCGCTCGGACTAAAGAAGGTTAGCAAAATAAAGTCTTCGGGATGCTCTTTTTTGTAATCTTCAATGATGGGCCTACCTTGTTCAAATTCGCCAAGTGATGCTGCATGAAACCAAACCACATCCCCATCTGTTGTAGGAAGTGATCTACGCCAATTTTTTCGCCCCTTTACCCACTGTTTTGCTTTAGGGTTAAACAATGACGCAATGCGCACAATGAAGGCATATGCCCTTATTCCAATAGCGTAAAACAGCATTTAGTTCAGGTAAAAATCTTTCGGTTGTCGTTTATATATAGGAATTAACCACCCTGCTCTTAACCCTATTTGATGATCAAACCTAAGGTCTTTTGAAACCGGTACATCAGGTTGATCCCAGTTTAAATCTCTTTGGTTTCTTGTAAACCCTTGTTGAAAATACAGACCAGCGTAAAAATTATACACTCCTGTATTGGCCATAAAACTGTATCCTACAAATTGTGAAGTATTTACACCTATGGTTAAACGGTCATATCCCTTTCTGTAGTCGTTCTCAAATTGAGGAATGAAATCGTCGTTGGTTTCAATTCTGTATTTGTGGAGTAAATAACCAGCTCCTAATTGTACCATTAACCCTGAGTTAGGGTTGGGAGAGAGCACAGGGAAAATTTTACCGATACTGAAGTTAGCATTGAAACCTCTCATGAAAAGTAAGACGGTTCCGCTGTTACCTGCTTCCGCTTCAGAAATAATTCCGTTGGGATCTACAAAATTAGAAAGTAGAGATCTGTCTTTTATTATTCCTCCGAAATAGTAATTTCCATCAAATCCATAGATCCAGTTTTTTGAGGTTTTGTAACCTGCAAAAGTTCCTATTTGGTTGAAAAAACCAAAACGTTCTGCCAAATCGGCTTGTGGAAACGCACCTGTATATTGTATACCAACATAAGGGGTGCCGATAACGGTGTCTTTTACATTTCGTTGTGCTTGAACATTACTTACTAATAACAATAAGCTTATGAGGAGTACAAATCTAATCATGACACAAATTTAAAGAAGATTACGTAGCATCGTAAGTTTTATTGTTAAACAATTCCAAAAATGAACATGTCCACCTCTTTTAGCAAGGTGTATTTTGAATGACTTTTTTGCTCAACACCACATAGAAATTTCTACTATCTTCGTTTTATGGAAAAATCCAACGCTGAGATTCTTAAAGAATGGGTAGATCAATACAGTGATTACTTATTGAATTTTGCTTTGTCAAAAATAAAAGACAGGGATTTGGCCTTGGATTTTTTGCAAGACACCTATGTGTCTGCGCTCAAGAATCTACATACATTTCAAGGGAAAAGCTCTCCAAAAACGTGGCTTGTAAGTATTTTAAATCGAAAGATTATTGATTATTGGAGACAGCAGCAATCGCGTAAAACCAAACCAATTTCTCATTATGGTAACAAAGATGAAGGTTCACAAGATTGGATGTTAGATGCAGGTGAGGTGAGTGAAAATGATGGAGAATCGTCTTTAATATATGATGAAGAACGAATGATGCTCGAAGATTGTATCTCTAAACTTCCAGAACAATGGCAAGGTATTATTACGGCCAAATATTTCGAAAATAAAAAAGGAGAAGAGATCAGTAAGGAGTTTGATATAACTGCGTCCAATCTCTGGGTAATCGTACACAGGGCAAAGACAGCCTTAAGAGATTGTTTGGGGGCTAAATGGTTTTAAGAGATGAGTAAGAATTGTGAAGAAATACAAGTATTGCATGAGGAGCAATTATCTAAAGGGGTTGGTCTTTTAAGAAAAGCACGTATTAGATTGCATTTAATGATGTGTAAGTGTTGCAGGGATTATACGGCTTGTTCTGAAAAAATCGAAGAAACATTAAAAGCACAAACTTCAAGTACAAAAAGTAAGTGTACGGAAGAGGAAAAAGGGCGTATGAAAGCGCGCTTAATCCAAGATTGATACAAACTTGTAGGTGTGCTGCGCTTCAATGAGTATTATTCTTACACTTCCATCTGCATTTGAATATCCTAGTCGAGGCACTAAAGAAGACTTCCTTTGAAATTTGGTGATGAATTTTTCATATTCCTTTTCTCCGGTACTATTGTCAAGCGTTAGTTTTGTTGTTGTGTAACCCGACCTTCTACGAAAACTTTCTCTTTGTTTTGAAGGATCAATGTAATCACCATCTTCTAAATAGTTTGCCAAATCATCATTGTAGATAACCACTAAATCTTGGTTGTCGTTTAAGTAAGAAAAGAAACTAGAGTAATAGCCTTTGTCGTTTGCTGTAACCTGAATTTTTGGAGCTTTGTTTATCCATTCAAATCTTCCGTCTAGGTTGAATCTGTAGCTTAATATATCGTTGTAGTAATAACGGGTTTCTGTTCTTAAATATCCACGAGAATCTGGATAGCTTTCTTCGAGTTTGTAGTATTGTTCTGCTACTCCGATAATACAGTTGTGCAAGGTGTCTATAAATGAATTTCTTAAGAAATAATCAGACATCGATAAATTTTCACGTTGTTTACGTACCTCCTCTTCGGTAAGTCCCATTAATAATATTTCAGTAGGAAACTCTTCGTAGGTTTCTATTTCCAGGTCCAAACGTGGGGAGAATTTTTTAAAGATAGCTCCATGAATTTTGTTGCTGATTTGATCGTGACTTTGGTGTTGATAAAAGCCGTGAACATAAAGAGATGAATCCTTACCTTCCTCAATTTCTACTTCATAGGCAACATCATCTTTTGTGTTATTCAAAACACTGTGGTATACCTCTTTGTTATCTAAGCGGTAAAGGTGACTTCTAACTAGTATGAATTTGTTCTTAAACAAACCTACATTTTCTTGGATACACTCTTTGTGGTAAGCAACGATTTTACCAGTTTTTGTTACCCAAAAATTAAAATCTATGTTGCCGTCTTTTGGTGATTTTAAATTAAAACGACCTCTATTGATGGTGTTTTTATCGCTGTCAATTACAACAAATTGGTAGGTGCTTATGGTATCTCCTTTTAAAGAGATGTCAACCATAATTCCTACATATTTTTTATTCGAAGAAATTTTAAATTGAAATGCAGAAGGTAATTGTCTGTTGCGAGGTAGGGGGTCTTCCATGATGAATTCAGCTTTGCCGAAATCACCGTCTTCTAGGTCTAAGCTTTCAATGTAAAGGTTGCGAGATTTTCCAACTTGGTCGCTGATAAAAGCAAAGCCTTTACCATCGACCAAGATGAAATCTTCAAATTTTCCTAAACTTCTGTTCACACGGTAAGGAGTTTCTATCTCCTTCACCTTCTGGTTGTTTACAAAATGTTCAAGTACTATCTTGTTTCTCCCTATACGCTGTTTTATCGATGTAGCAATGTATTCATTTGGACCAAGAATTTGAACTTCTTTAATAGCTCCAATGTTTTTAACATCTTGACCAATTTTGAAATCTTGACTAATTCCAAAAAACGTGATACATGCAGCGATAAGGGTGATAAATAATTTCATGGTTTTAAAATACAAAAAACCAGCAACTATTTACACTAATTGTACACCTGTATAGTTGCTTGGAGTAATTTCTTTTAATTCAGCTTTAATAACGTCACTAACGTTTAAAGTTTCAATGAAATTGTGTACCGTTTCTTTCGTTACTGCTTCATTTTTACGTGTCAAACCTTTTAAAGCTTCGTATGGTTTCTCGTATCCTTCTCTTCTTAAAACAGTTTGAATAGCCTCTGCTACTACCGCCCAGTTGTTCTCTAAGTCTTTAGCTAAAGCTGCTGGGTTTAACAATAGCTTCTCTAATCCAACCATTGTAGATTTAAATCCAATTAAGGCATGTCCAATAGGAACTCCTACATTTCTAAGAACTGTAGAATCTGTCAAGTCACGCTGTAACCTTGAAATAGGAAGTTTAGCTGAAAGGTGCTCAAATATTGCATTAGCCATACCTAAGTTTCCTTCAGAGTTTTCGAAGTCGATAGGGTTAACTTTGTGTGGCATAGCAGAAGAACCAATCTCTCCTTCTTTTAATTTTTGCTTGAAGTATTCCATAGAGATATACGTCCACATGTCTCTATTTAAATCAACAATAATTGTATTGATACGCTTCATTGCGTCAAATAACGCAGCTAAGTTATCGTAGTGCTCAATTTGTGTTGTGGTTTGAGATCTAGATAATCCTAAAGTGTTGTTTACAAAATTGTTGGCGAATTCTATCCAATTTCCACCAGGGAAAGCAACGTGATGAGCATTTAAGTTACCTG
>NZ_JAWWCF010000188.1:0-5730 GCF_033720595.1 Lishizhenia sp.
ACATCACCTTCTGTTTGGTGGGTGCAAATATATAAACTTTATTTGTTCTGAAGTGCCCTTGCAACAATTTTTTTTAAAATTCTTCGCTTATCTTTGTCCATCAATGGAAGAAGAAGCGAAAAATCTAATTATAGATGCCGGGAATACGCGTGTGAAGATAGTTGAAGTCCAGGGAGATGACTTGCGCGTTTTGGCTGCAGTTACCTTGGGCGATTTAAAAAATACCCAAAGTGAAAAAAAATACCAAGGGTATAAAAAATCTTTACTTTCTAGTGTGCTTTCCTCATCTGATACGGATTTTTTGGTTCAATACTTTCAACCAGATCATGTTTTGAGTAGTTCTTCCGAGTATCCTTTTGTTAATCTTTATCAAAGCGAAACCTTGGGAGCTGATAGGGCTGCTAATGCTGCTTTTGCCCATACAGAAATGCTGAAAAGAAAAACACCTGTGCTCATCGTAGATATAGGTACATGTATCAAGTTTGATTTTGTTAATGAAAGGGGAGAGTATTTGGGAGGTTCAATTTCTCCAGGATTACAAATGCGGTATAAAGCCATGAACGCTTTTACGGGACGTTTACCGCTTTACCAGAATACCGATCCAACTCCGTTGATTGGAAATTCTACACATAAAAGTATGTGGTCGGGTGTTATAAATGGAATGCGTGCAGAAATTCAAGGGTTGATAGCCGAATATGAAAAGCAATATGCTGGATTAACAACTTTTATGACAGGTGGAGATGCTAATTTATTTGATATGGCAGCAAAAAATTACATCTTTGTCAACGAAAATTTAACGCTTCAAGGCTTAAATCTAATTCTCGAGCATAATGCGAAATAATATATTAATACTCTTTGCGGTGTGTATGGCTCCTTTTTTAAGGGCACAGACAAATGCATCGTCTCCATATTCATCCTTAGGTGTTGGGGAAACTAACTTTTTTGGAAGTAGTTATTTCCAATCCATGGGAGGATCATCTGTTGCGTTAATCGATAGTTCTCAAACTAATCTTTTTAATCCTTCATCTTACGCAAGTATTGCCAAGGGTCTCCCACTTTTTTCTATGGGAATTGATTACAGAAACACCACCTTGTCAGACGGAGCTTCTGAAGGGAATTTATCATACGGTAACGTTACGCATTTTTCACTTGTAGTTCCTTTTGCTAATCGCTTTGGGTTAGGTTTTGGAATCCGTCCGTACAGTAGAGTAGGATACGATGTAAATGATGCTGAGCTTGTAGACGGGGATTCTGTCTTTTATGAATACAAAGGATCTGGGGGGATACAACAAGTTTTTGGTGGATTGAGTGTTAATGTAATTGCCAAGAAAAAACATGTTCTAGGTTTAGGTGTAAATGGAAACTTTTTATTTGGTTACACGCAAAATTACAGTAGAACTTACAGAATGGTTTCTACCTCTGAGCTAGGTTCTTACAAAGATGACAGGTTGAACTACAGAGGGTACACCTATGATTTAGGAATGAATTATAGTTTTACGCCGAATTCAGAACATAGAGTTACAATAGGTGCAAGCTATACTCCTAGTCAACAAATATCTGTAGCTCAAAACAAATACGATGTCTTCTTTACGAGTTATAACAATATTGGAACCTATGATACCCTATACCCAAATCCTGATGCGCAAGGAACAACTACTCTAGCTTCTAGCTATAAATTGGGAATTACTTATAGCTTTACGCCGCAAGCGGATACAAATAGTTCAAGAAGATTAAAGCCGGAGTTTTTACTTACGGCAGAATATAATGCCGACAATTGGAGTGAGTATTCTAGAACCCTTGGAGGAATTCCGGATGCGAATACTTTGTTTGATGCTACTTCTTACCGTGTTGGTTTACAATATAAACCACACAGAATAGCAGCTGAAAGAAAAACGGTGGCAAAGTATTATGAAAGAATGAGTTATCGCGTAGGATTCTACAACAGCGTTCTTCCAAATAAGGTGAATCAAAGTCAGTTGTCAGAATTTGGCACAAGTTTTGGGATAGGATTACCGGTAGTGTTAAACAGAGCTGTTTCCTCCATAAACTTAGGGGTTACATATGGACAAAGAGGAAATGGTAACATTAACACAATACAAGAAAACTTTTGGGGAATTAATTTTGGTGTAAATTTGTCGCCCGGTTATGACCGATGGTTTAGAAAGTACAAATACGATTAATAAAAAAAACAAAGATGAAGTTAGGAAAACTTATACTTGGAGCTGCAGTGTTAGCAACGTTTACAGCGAATGCACAAGGTGAGGGTGATAGAAACGAGTGTAATAGGTACAAAAAAGTAGCGAATGTTGCTTATGGAGCGAAAAACTACAAAAAAGCCGCTACAGCTTATTTACAAGCAGAAAAGGAATGTGGAGGTTTAGAAAATGCTTTCTACAGTCCAATGATTTACTCTTTGGAGCGTATGGTTAAAGAAACTGAAGGTGAAGAGCAAGCTGCATACATCGATTCTTTATTATCCACTTACGATAATGCGCAAAGACAGCACGGAATCAATGTTTCTTATAAAAAGAAAGAGGGTAAATACTTATTACTTTCTAACAGAGCTGATAAATTAGAAGAGGCTGATTCAGCATTTAGTTATATTATTTATAACCACTCTGAAGAAGCTACAGACTATACAGTTCAGCAGTACTACGCAAACATTTACACCTTATGGTCTAAAGCAGAAGGTGAAGCAAAAGATGGGTACACGAAAAGAATTATTGGGGAATACTTTAAATTGAACAACATTGTTTCTGAAAAAGGATTAACGCCAAGAACTTTAGAGGTATTAACATCTTACTTGGATTATGTAGCAAGAGATTGTGAATCTTTATTACCAGAGATCAACAACTTTATGGCTGCTTTACCACAAGAGAAAGATTTGAAAAAATCTAACGTAAATAACTTTATCAAATTGTTAGAAACGAAATCTTGTACAGATAGTAAAGAATACGAAATGTTGATAGATACATTAATTGCTATCGACCCAACATCAGTAGATGCGAAATTGCAAAAAGCGAAATTGTTAGATGTAAAAGGAAGAACTTCTTCTGCTGTAGCAGCATACAAAGAAGTAATAGACCTTTCTGATGATGCGGATTTAATTTCTGATGCAGAATTGGCAATTGCTACTGCTTACTACAGAGCTAGAAGTTACAAAGCTGCACACAATGCAGGATTAGCAGTAAGCGGAAAGAACTCAGTGGAAGGAGCTAAAATTGCAGCAAACTCTGTAATGGCTAGCATCAACGATTGTGGAAACACAACATTCGAAAGAAAAGCAAACAACTACTACGCTGTAGAAATTGCAAATAAGTACGGATTCAGTGCTTCTCGTTACCAAGCAGCTTGTCCTTCAGGAGAAGATATCTTTAATGCGAGTAAGCAAGTAGGTGAAACGATCACTTTAGAATGTTGGGGAAATAGAACGGTAACTGTTCAGAAATTCTAATGAGAGCCTTAGGCATTAACATATTTACGATACCTGTCATTCTTGGAGTGGCAGGTATCTTTTTTTCTTGTGTAAACGATTTGGAAAGAATTAAAGAAGTTTCTTCCATCGAACATGCACCAGATGAAGCTTCGCGTAATTTAAATGTAATCTATACGGATTCTGGTTATGCGAAGTTAGAATTGACAGCTACTATCGCTGAGTCTTATAATGAGACGCAAAAGACGAAGTTGAAAGATGGTTTGAAGGTCAAGTTCTTCAACGATAATGGAGAGGTTGTGTCTATCTTAACAGCTTTGTATGGCGAGATAGATAAGAATACAGGTGATATGTTTGTGAGAGATAGTGTAGAGCTCAAGAATGTTGAACAGAACAAAATTTTAAAATCAGAAGAACTCATTTGGGATAAGAAAGGTGATTCTGTTTATACAGAAAAAGCCGTTACGATTACTTACCCTAATATGATACTATACGGACAAGGAGCGAAAACGAATCGTAATTTTGATACGGCCTTTGTCTATAATGTAAAAGCACGCGTTAATAAATAGAACATGCAAACGTACAATAAGATCATGCAAGTATTTTGGCTTGCGCTCGTTATTCTTTCTTTCATCTACATTACCTACATGGGAATTACCGAAGGTTTTGAAACATGGCTTAGCTTTTATTTGTTGCCCGTATTTGCCTTCTGTTTTTGGATGATTAGAAGATGGATGATGAAGCGAATGCTGAAACATCAACAATACTTAGAGGATCAAGCAAAGAATAAGTAATACTGTTACTTTTTTACCGTTTATCATTTAATAGTTAAGTATTGAGCTTCCTCCTGTAACTTTTGGGATGAACCAGATGTCTTAAATAATGATATGAAACAACTACTCATCATACTTTTAACCCTCCTAGGGACCATACATGTGTATGGACAAGACCTGTTGAAAGGGAAGGTAGTAGATGAGAATTATCAACCGATTCCTTTCGTAGATATTTTCCTAAGAGGACAAAACAACCAATACCGCGTCAGATCTGATGTAGAAGGGAATTATTCCGTGAACCTAGAAAATGGTTCTTATCGGGTAATCTATGCAGCTACAGGATACGAGAAAAAAGAAGTTTTTATAGCTGTAAAAAAGGGAGAGAATGTTCAAAACGTTCAGCTTTTCCCCATGCGTATCCAAGATATAGACGAGGTTGAAATTTCTGGAAGTAAAAAGAATCCGGGAAGAGAGATTATTCTGAAAGTTGTTCGGAGAAAGGACAGTTTAGATTTCAATCAGTATCCTTACTCTTGTGACGTATATATCAAAGCCACTGAGAAAATTCAAAGAATTGAAGAAGCGCCTAAAAAGAAAAGGCGTAAAAAAGAAAAGGAAGCTGAAGACACCACCTCTAAAGATAATTCACTAGAATTTCTTCGCAACTTCAATATGATAGAGGTTGGTCTGAAGCGTAATTATGCTCCTTACAACAAAGTAAGAGAGTTAAGAAATGCTTTTGAACAGCGTGGGTCTAGAAGCAATTACCTTTATTTCACTACCACGGCAAAATCAAATTTTAATTTTTTTAAGAATACCTTGTTTTTGGATGATTTGAATGAATCTCCTGTGCCATCTCCAATTTCTACCGTTGGAATTTTGTCGTATAAATATAAGTTGGTTGATGTACTTGAAGTGGATAGTGTTAAAACCTTTAAGATAGAGATTAAAGCCCGCTCTTCAGCTACTTCAACCTTGTCCGGTTTTATCTATGTTAGGGATGGAAGTTGGATGGTGGAGAAGTTACAGTTGACTTTAAGTGGTGGGAACTTGTTAATGTATGACTACTTTACCATAGAACAAGATTTTGATATTTCTTCAGATACCACTTGTGTGTTAAGTCAGCAATTAATGACTTACGGTGTGAATCACAAGGAATCTATACATACTTGTAAAACTTCTGTGAAGTATACGAATTATGACTTTGGAGTGAACTTTCCACCCAAGTATTTTGGGAATGAGGTAGCGGTTACTACAGAAAAAGCATATGAGCGTGATTCAAGTTTTTGGAAAAATACGAGAACGGAGCCCTTGTCTCCAGAGGAATTAGAATATGTGCGCAAAAGAGACAGTATTTATACCCTAAGGCATTCCAAGGGGTATTTGGATTCGATAGATTCAATCGCTAATCGTATTACCTACATAGATGTATTACTTAACGGTGTTGATTTTATCAATAGGGATAAAGGAAGGCAATGGGTGTTAGGTTCATTAGCCTCCATGGTGCAGCCTGTTTATATTGCC
>NZ_JAWWCF010000189.1:0-5702 GCF_033720595.1 Lishizhenia sp.
CAATTCTTTCAAACTTTCATTCATCCAGTATTTATCTTGCGACTGTCTTTTCTGTTTGAACCAGCCGTTGATTTTGGTTTGGTTTTCAAAGGATATTATGGTTTGCCAAACCTTGTCTATGTTCGTATTGGTCAATGAACTTGCCGTTAGCGCTTTGGGTATCCATTCGTTTTTATTGGGTGGAAAAAGGTGCATGGCATTTTGGTATTCTCTGCGCGCCAAGTTGGCTTTTTTGATGTTGTCGCCATCGGCTTTGGTAATCACTAAAGCATCGGCCATTTCCATGATACCGCGTTTAATTCCTTGCAATTCGTCTCCAGCACCGGCCAACATCAATAACAAGAAGAAATCCACCATGGAGTGAACGACTGTTTCTGATTGACCTACACCGACAGTTTCTATCAAGATAATTTCAAATCCAGCCGCTTCACACAAGAAAATAGCTTCTCTGGTTTTACGGGCCACACCTCCTAAAGAGTCACCTGCCGCAGACGGACGAATAAAAACATTGCTTTGCTGCGAAAGCTCCTGCATTCTTGTTTTATCCCCCAAAATACTTCCACCGCTTTTCTCCGAAGAAGGGTCTATGGCCAACACCGCTACCTTTTTGTTTTCTTGGAGCAAGTGCATCCCAAAGGACTCAATAAAGGTACTTTTACCAACTCCTGGTACCCCTGTAATTCCAACACGTATAGAATTTCCAGCATGCGGTAAACACGCGCTCACCAATTCCTTGGCCGTAGCTTTGTCTTGCGGTAAATTGCTTTCCAATAAGGTGATGGCAGAACTCAAAGCCGTTAGGTTACCCGCAAGGATACCTTCCATCAGTTTGTCTTTGGTCAAAGCTTCTTTACGTTGCTTTCGCTTTTCCATCCAGCGCTTTAACTGCTCTTCATTCATGCCGTTTAAATTCAAGATTCAAGATTTAAAATTCAAAAAGGGGGCTTTCTGTAGGGAAATGCCTTGTTTTCAAAGATAGAATTTCTATTCACTAAAAAAGGGACACCTCTTTGGGGAATTCAAAAATTTAAGGATTCAAAAATTTAAAGTGTTATTTTCGTTGAAACTTAACTTATGATCAAAGACCCATTTATCAAAGGCATTATTATCACAATTTTGGTGGTTTGTTTAATCCTAGTTTTAGCACCATTTTTTATTTTCCTAGGAGCATCATCCTCAGTAGAAGGGATGGATAACGTAAGGATGCAGTATTGGGGAGAACTAGGGAGTTATTTTTCTGGAACTAGTGGTATTGTTGCTTCTATATTCGTAGGAGCGGCCAATTTATTTTTAATTCATTGGGTTTATTCTAAACAAAAAACCGACAGGATAAAGTCAAACGAATATGAATTAACCATAAAAATAAGTGAGTTTTTGTATGCCCCAACTGAAAAAAGAGAAACGTTAGAGTTTCTAAGTAGAGTATATAATGATCTTGATGTGATTCAGAGATGGATTGAATTAGGTTTTGTTGAAAATAGTCAACAGCTGGTTCAAGGAGTTATTCTTTTAAGAACAAATATTCATAATGTTTTTCCATCGTATGTTATGAACAGAATTGTAAGAAACGCTCATGAATTTAACGCGATGAAAATTTCTGAGATACAGGCAACAAAACTGTTAAAGGAAGAGTTTGAAAAGAATCATGTACAGAATGTCAATTTTTATAAAAATCATCCAAAAAAAATTATTAGAGATTACTATTACTACCGATTTTTCTTTAGAAGTATTGATATAGTCAAAGATTTACTAAAGATAAACTTGAAGGAAGAAAAAATTACTCAAACTGTTTTCAATCAAATAGTTAAAAAACATGAGGAAGTATTTATGAAAAATGAACATGATTTTTATGTACGTAATCTATATTAGTTTTAGTTACTAAAAAAGGGACACAACCCTAAGATCGCATCCCTTTTCTATCCATCGTTAAGAATCAAGCCACTTCTGACTTATCACGTGTCACTTATCACTCCCCACAAACTCTTAACTCATAATTTCTTAACTCCTAACTAGACAGCAACATTGTGCTCTCTCAATGCATCGTTTAAAGAAGTCTTCAAATCTGTACTTTCTTTACGTTTTCCGATGATTAATGCACAAGGAACTTGGTAAGATCCAGCTGGGAATTCTTTCGTGTAAGAACCTGGAATTACAACAGAACGTGCAGGAACTACACCTTTTGTTTCAACAGGCTCATCTCCTGTTACGTCAATGATTTTTGTAGATTTTGTCAATACTACGTTTGCACCCAATACGGCTTCTTTCTCTACGCGCACACCTTCAACAACAATACATCTAGATCCGATGAAAGCACCGTCTTCGATGATTACTGGTGCAGCTTGTAATGGCTCCAATACACCACCAATTCCAACACCACCACTCAAGTGAACGTTTTTACCAATTTGCGCACAAGATCCAACCGTTGCCCATGTATCTACCATAGTACCCGCGTCTACGTAAGCACCAATGTTGATGTAAGATGGCATCATAATTACTCCAGCAGAAACGTATGCTCCGTAACGTGCTACAGCATGAGGTACTACACGTACACCCAATTCTTTGTAGTTTGTTTTCAAAGCCATTTTATCGTGGAATTCGAATGGACCAACCTCGATTGTTTCCATTTTACGAATAGGGAAGTACAAAACTACTGCCTTCTTTACCCACTCGTTCACTTTCCAACCACCGTTACCATCTGGCTCAGCAACGCGTAATCTTCCTTTGTCAATTTCCTCAATTACTTGATTAATTGTCTCTATCGTTTTAGCATCTTCTAAAAGACTTCTGTCTTCCCATGCTTTTTCTATGATTTCTTGCATAACTTTTTTCAACTTGTGCCACAAAATTAGGGTCTTATCCGAGAATAGCCATGTAGATTAGTCGAGAAAACAGAATTTTTACATTTTTCTCAATTTTTGTTGAGATGAACGAAGTTTTAGCGTGAGTATAGAACAAGCCTACAGCGAAATTTAAATTTTGATTTTTAACAGGTTCTCGAGCGAAGTCGAGAGATTATTTCTATTTGGCTGCCTTAAGCGGCTATACGTTGTAGTCCCCAGGCTAAAAAGCAAGTCAACCAAAGCTGGCCCCAACACTTCCGCTGGTCGTATTGGCCCCAACTGTTTTCCTAACTTTTCAGCCAGCGGCGCTGCCACTGCTATCCGCGGCAGAAGTCAGTATTGAGTGTGAGTAGGGAGCAAGAGGCTGTTGGTTTAAAATCAGAATGGAAATCAATTTAACTTTTACAAATAAGGTACATAGATTAAGTATGCAAAGTATAGAGTAGGGACTAGAATAAAAATTTTTAGTATTACGTGTACTTCGGCTATTATAATAGCTACAATACCTGAAATAACAAAAAAAGGAAATATGACCATTCCTAGGAATCCAAAATAGAGGTAAAAACAAGCAAAGCCAAAAATAATACTGAATACGCCCATATTGAAGTTGGTGTACAGTTTTTGCTTAAGGTATGCCAAAAATGATTGAATATTTGGGTTCATAAATTTTGATTAAAGTTACTAGCAATTTTGGACATTGGAAAATGAAAACTCTGAAATCATTGCGCGACTCACTCAATTCATCCGCTAAGAGGAAGGTGACTTTTGGAATGACTCAACTGAAGTTGAACAAAAAACATATTACAAGGTGTAGAAGAGAGATAGATAAAGGGAGAAGAATCAAGAGCGAGTCCTTTTTAAAGAAAATTTCCTAGCTTTTGAAAGCCTATCTATCCGAACTAAAACAATTACAAATATTGGTATTCGTAGAAATCTAAAAAAATACAAGTTTAGACATCGAAAAAATTAGCTTTTCAAAAACTTCCTGAAAATAGACGTTTTCAAATCCTTCTTATGTTTTTTAGAAAGTAAAGCTTCTGCAAATTCTACAATGCCTTCCGTTTCTTTTCGCTTCAATGAGTCTTGGAGTTTTTTATAGTCTATTTTCATTGGCACATCAACTACGAAATAATTTTCACTAACACCCTCTGTGCTACAATTTACATCCTTAAACCAATCACGTATTTCTGAATTTAACGTGTTCTTTTGGTGAACAAAAATTTGAAGTATGGAATGGTTAGAAGCTCTAATAACTTTCTGAAAGCAAAGAACTCCATCTTCGTCTACTATCGCATGAATAATGTCCTTACATGCAAAGGGAGCTCCATAAAAAGGGATATTGTCGATTTGGTATAAGCCTTTACGAAGATCATGAATTTTAGCCCATAAAGTTTCAATAGTGCGTTCTTCTAATACATCACTGTAATATTCAGTTTTAATTTTTACGAGTTCAGATTTATCCATGATTTAAAGGTACTATAAACCGCGTAATACTTTTTACCTTATCACCCTTGGCGCCGCTGAATTCATAGAATTCAGAGAAAGCGTAAATGATTCCATTTTCGCAGGTCATTTTACCCATTACGGCGCCTTCTCGTCCGTGGGTAAGGACTTTTTCTAAGCAGAGAGCTCTAATTGGACTATCCATAAAAATGCTTTCGTTGAGATCATCTTTCGACACTATTTTTTGTGTTTCTAAACAATTCCAAGCGAATTTGTCTGTAAAAGCTTCACGCAAGGCAGTCAAATCTCTGCGAGTATAGGCCATATTGATATTAACCAAAAAATCTTTTTTCGGCGCATTGTCGCACCCTTTGGGGATGGAAAGTTTCATTGTTTTACATTTTTGTTGAATCATCTCTATACATATCTACATCAACAACGGTTTTAGTTTTATAAAGAAATTCTATTGTTTTCTCATCTAAGCCCAAAGCCGGTGTGTTCAACTCCTCGTTAAAATCAATTTCTAGTACAAATTGAAGTACACTGTGTAAATCGTATTTTTCTTTGAACTTATTTATTTCATCAATTTTCGGGAATAGAGTATTGGTAAGATCCAATACATGATCATATAAATCACTATCGTTTGCAAGTTTTGGTGTACCATACTGCCATATAGAGTACTTACTTTTGGCAATGTATCTTCCTTTTTCACCTTTCTTAATGGCGTATGTCGCATCAAGTTCAAAGATTTCAGAAAATTCTCTAGGGTTGAAATCACCTCCTTTCAGGGCAAAGTAGATATATGTTTTTTTATTTGTCATAATTACTCATCTTCATACCTAGGAATAACGCGTATAGACTTTTTCTTTTTTGGTGGTGATGGTACGCTTGGCTGTTTTACATAGTCAATAAATGTTATTCTGTCTGGTGGTATTGTTAAATCTTCTTCTCTAAAAACTTTTGTATAGTTTTCAAAAATTACCAAAGTGTATTTTCCACCCAACACTAAGGGAGACCTAACAGATGATAGAGAATCACCAGAAAACTCAAAGGCCGTGCTATCTTGGGTTTTATTGTTCACCATTAGTACTTGAATTAAAGTCGAGTCGGTAAATATTTCAGCATACTTAAAATCTATTTCCAAATAAGCATATTTCCAATTGTCATATCCATTTTGTGCAGCGCTAAACTGACTTGTTAAAAGGAAAAGAATTAAAAGTGTTTTTAGCATGATTTTAAATTAGTAATACTAAGTTAAAATTTTCTGTTGCAAACCCTCAACCCTTCAAACTAAGATTCCTGAACAGAGCCGAAGGACAACCCTCAACCCCGCAATTATTAAATCTTTAAATCACGAAGTTCAGTTCGTTCTTATATTTTTAAATAGCATCACTCCATCTAAAAGTCTAAAAATCTAAC
>NZ_JAWWCF010000190.1:0-5560 GCF_033720595.1 Lishizhenia sp.
CGGAGCCATGAGCCCAGAAAACAAAGCAATAGGATTAGTTTCATCCCTCGAATCCTTTATAGGATTATCAGGTTTCGCCTTGGCTACAGGACTCCTATATGGAAGATTTTCCAAACCCAAAGCAAAACTTATTTTCAGCAAAAATGCACTAATTGCTCCCTACAAAGAAATACAAGGATTAATGATTCGAGTAGCCAATCAAAGGGATAGTCAGCTCATAAACCTAAAGGCAAAACTAGCCTTCTCACAAGTACAAAATGAAAAAAGAGAATTCTTCTTTCTTCCACTCGAAATGGATATGATTAACCTCTTAGCCTCGAGTTGGACCATCGTACACCCCCTTGATGAAAACAGTCCTTTAAAAAACCTAACCCTAGAAGATGTCCAAACCAAAGACATGGAAATCCTACTTTTCCTGGAGGGCTATGACGAAACCTATGCACAAAGCATACACTCACGCACCTCTTTCAAAGGGTCAGAAATATTGTTCAATAGAAAGTTTAAACGCATATTGGGTAAAAGTAAAAATGGCAAAGCTCGGGTAGAATTAGATCAATTGAGTAGCGTTGAAGAAGTTGAGAAGCGTTAATTTATCACCCCTTTAAACTATTAACCATATCCCCTAAAACCAGTAAACGCAATGAGCATTCAGATATACTTTTTTATGAAAAGAAGAGGTGAAAAGTTATGCTACCTCAATAATAATTAAGGACAATTATTCTATTCAAACCGTTAAAAACACAAGAATTAAAACATTGTAAATCAAACATTTTAAGATTTTTACATACAGGAAATCTCCCCTTTTCACAGTAAGAATATACACTTTTATTGCCAACAAGAATTTCATTCTAATTTTTTAGTTGAAAGAGAGTGCTCCAAACTCAACCCTAACAACACCCTAAAATGTACCTCTGAAATTTCTCCATCTACCTTACCAGTTCCATGTAATGTATGCAAGGGGGAAATGATATGTTGTGAAAAGGATAAGGATATTTTTATTTTTTCTTACAAATTTGTAACCCAACATGTACTTTTAACGAAAAAGATAAGAAGACGAATTATTTCCAATAAACGTCCTGTATTTAGCTCACTCCATAAAAAAGATTGATATTCCAACTTACCCTCTAGTTTGATTCAATTTTTGGATTTTTTCTCCGAGCATATTTTTCAAAAAAACACAACTTCTTTATCATTATTTCAATACCAAATAAAAAAAGTTTGAATTTTTTTTCACATTTTTTTGTTAATAACAGGTCTACTAAAAAATTGATTGCCTTTAATTATTCCCCCAATAAACACGCGGAATACATCAACTAATTTTTTAATTACTACACTGTTTACCAACTAATTACATCGTTCAAAACAGCCGTTTAGATTTTGTTTAATTGGAAAAGTTGATTTACCTTCATAACAACTTTTACAATTGGATTATACACAAACGGCACTTGGAATTTGAATTTTGAACCCTACAAAATTAGAATTCAACATCCATAAATCTTTCCGTGAATTACACGCATTTATTTGTTTGTATGTAAGACAATAAAACTTACTGCTATGAAACGAACGAAACCTTTTACAGGTTCCGTTGCTAAACCTCGTCTCCTCTATATTTTGGGGATGTTATCAGCAATGCTGAACCTTAATGTAATGGCCCAGTCATTACCCGAATGTGATGCAAATGTACCGCTCATCACAGTGGATCTATCAGATTATCCCGACAGTACTTACATTTCCCCGACCATCGTACGTGCCGGACAATGTTGTGGTGTTACAGGTAGTGATCGATTTATTTCCTTTTACGCCAAACTAAACCCTAACGTAGCAGCTGTGGAAATAGGAATCGCAGATGGATCTAACCCATCAGGTTCAGGTACGTATCATTTCATCAATGGAGGTGATACAGTTGTTGCAGGGACTTGTGATACCACCGCACCCGCTGGTCAAGCTGTATGTATACCGCCTTACATTACCGGGCCCAATTACAAAATTGCATACAGTAAACCAGGGAATGATGCGAATCAATTTTTCTTAAGACAGGTATTAAAACCAACTTTTCCCAATGATGATTCTACGAGAATTGGCTGTAGCTTACCGGTAAATATTTTCGGTTTAGACTCAATAACAATTTCAGCTATAAACTCATCAGATGGGAATACCAACTTAGCTTTATACGATTCATACTTAAGCTGTTTAGACTGTAGTAGTCCTTTCTTTGAACCACTAGCAGGAGCACCTGATTGGATTGACTATGTAATTACAGGTTCACAACAGGTATCCGTGGATTGTGGTACGTATGAAACCATGGACACCATAAGACTTTACACCTTCGATTCCCTAACCGCAACATACGCTCCAAATCCGGCAGAAATCTGTGCAGGAGGAAGTGTTGAAGTTACAGCCTCCACTATTGGAGGTTTTGGTACGTATACTATCGACTGGGTAAACGACATGAACGACACGCTTGCTACTGATTCAACTTACATTTTTACTGCGCAGGGATCTTATACTGCCAGAATTAGCGATAACTTGAACAGCCCAACTTGTCCTTCTTTCAATTTACCCGTTTCAATTATTGAAAGTCAACCACCTACAGTAGATGCTGGTGAAGACCAAATCGTCTGTGCTTCGAGCCCTGAAGCATTGCTAGAAGGAAGTTCTACCAACACAAGTTCTATTCTATGGTCAGGAGGCGCGGGTTCTTTTAACCCTAGTAACACTTCAATTTCAACGATATACACACCCACATCCGCAGAACTAAGCGCGGGAAGCGTAGAATTATACTTAGAATCTACAGGTGCCGGTGGAGGATGTACCAACACACGTGATACAGTAGTAATTTTCTTTCCAGACACGATTAAAGCTGACCCATTTTTCGCACCCATTGCATGTACAGACGGAACAACCACACTCAATGCTGGAGCTTCCGGAGGTACACTTCCTTACACCTATGAATGGTCTACTGGTGCCGCTTCATCGTCAACTATTGTTTCCGCTGGAACTTATACCATCATTGTAACAGACTCTATTGGTTGTTCTGTTGAAAGTGCAATTCAAGTAACAGAACCACCCGCAGTACAACTTTCTTTAACCAGCACAAATACGAGTACGGATACAACCTGTGACGGTACCACAAATGTAGTAATATCAGGAGGTACCGCTCCATACACTCAAGTTTGGTCAAACGGTGATATTAGTTTAACGGCTGACTCCTTGTGTTATGGTATTGCAACAGTAACTGTAACGGATGCAAACGGATGTATTGCCACCGGAAGCGTTGTAGTAAACAACCCTACTTGTTCCGGTCTACAAGTTACCGCAAGCAGCACCAACTTAGAATGTTTTGGAGACTCAGATGCCGAGGCAACATCCTTTGTAACCGGAGGAACTGCTCCATATAGTTATGAATGGAACACCTCTCCAATTCAAACCACTGCAAACGCAACAAACTTAAGTGCTGGAACTTACACAGTTACAGTTACCGATGCATTGGGATGTATTGACATAGCAAGTGTTGATGTTTTCCAACCGAGTAAAATAACGAACACTATAACTTCCAACGACGCAACATCTGTTGGAGGTATTGATGGTGATGCAACAGCCAACCCTGCAGGTGGTACACCTGGATATACTTATACCTGGACGCCAACAGGGCAGACAACTCAAACGGCTACTAATTTATCTGCAGGTATTTATTATGTAGAAATTTTAGATGCAAACTCTTGTGTAAAAGAAGACAGTGTCTTTCTCAACGAGCCTCCTTGTCAGAATTTCAAAATAAGTGTAGTTACTCAAAATATAAGTTGTTTTGGCTTTGCCAATGGTGGAGCAACATTAATTGTATCTCAAGGTACAGGACCTTACGCCATTTCTTGGTCAAGCGGTGAAACGGATGTGACATCTGTTTCCGGACTCCCTGCTGGAGAATATGATGTTACTATTACGGATGTTCAAGGATGTACAACTTTCAAAACCTTTACAATCGCTCAACCCGAAGAACTTTCGGTAGCACTTGTCCCTACTAATTCAGTATGTTTTGGTGATGACAACGCAACGATAGACTTAACTGTTCTGGGAGGAGTTTTCCCATATACTTATAACTGGACAGCTAACGGATCACCGGTAGCACAAACGCAAGATATCGTATCTCTTGCTCCTAACACCTATGTGATAGAAGTTACAGATGCCAATGGCTGTACAATTTCTGACAGCACGGGTGTGGATGAACCAGACCAATTGGTAACTACTTTCGAAGTAAATGACATTACATGTAGAGATAGCGACGATGGTTTTATTGACCTGACAAATACAGGTGGTATACTTCCATATAGTTATGCTTGGACAGGTCCAAATGGCTTTACAAGTAATCTCGAGGATGTTACTTCCTTGGAAGTAGGTCTATACGAGGTAGAAGTTACGGATGCTAATGGATGTACACTTGGAAATAAAATCCAAAGTTTCATTAACGAACCAGACAGTGTAATTATAGAAGAATTCACTATAGATTGTCCGGTACCAGGAGAAGCTACAACATTAGTAACTGTTGATTCTATTTCAGGTGGAGCTTTCGGAAGTTATAGAGTTAGTTTTGATAACGGTGTTACTTACCAAGCCTATGAAGATTATTCAGCGCAACTTGGAGTTAATGCAAGCTATAATTTATACGCATTAGACAGTAATGGATGTACAACTCCAATTCCAACAACTATAGAAATTGACAGCAATGTAGCCATCCAAGATGTAAGTTTCGACCCTTGTGTTCCTGAGGGAACTACAAATATCAACGTCACTGTAACACCAATTGGTGGTGACGGCGGACCTTATGAAGTTTCTACAGATGGTGGAGCAACTTATAACCCTGCTGGAAATTATGTTATTTCCCTTGCAGTAGACAATACCTACAGCATAGTAGTAAGAGACCAAAACGGATGTGAATCAACTCCTTGGCCGATTACTATCGCCCCTCCTTTTATAGCTAAACCCACATTAACAGGAGAGGTAAGCTGTCCAAATGAAAATGACGGAGTCGTTGATCTTGCCATTAGCGGTGGAACAGCGCCCTACGTCATTTCATGGACAGGACCAAATGGTTTTGTTAGTGGCTTAGAAGACTTAACAGGATTAGTTGCAGGAATGTACTATGTAACCGTTACAGATGATAGCAGTTGTGTAGTTTCAGATTCAGTACTTGTTACAACAACTCCTGATGTTACACCTCCTACCATTACTTATTGTCCTTCAAACATAAATGTTAGTACAAACAACGATTGTGTATATAGTAATTCAGGTGTTGGCTTAGATGTAACAGCTACAGATAATTGTTCTATTTCTTCTATTGCGTATACCTTAAGTGGAGCCACTACTGGTTCTGGAAACTCTTTAGACGGTATTGATTTTAACTTAGATACGACCCTTGTTACTTGGGTAATAACAGATGGGTCTGGTAATACAGATACCTGTTATGTTCAAGTAATTATTACAGACGACACAAAACCTAGCATTGTAAATTGTGGACTTGGAGACCAAAATGTATTCACGCCATCTGATGGTTGTATTTACACCG
>NZ_JAWWCF010000191.1:0-5524 GCF_033720595.1 Lishizhenia sp.
CCGCCAATAAAGCAACCATACCCACAGAAAAATACCCCGAGAATTCATTCAGTCCCATTGCGAAACCTCTATCCTTCTCTCCTACCAAATCTATCTTCATTACTATTGTACTACTCCAAGTAAGGCCCTGATTTATCCCTAAGAGAACGTTGGCAAAAATCACCCAATTCCAACTCGGTGCATACATTAAAATTAAGGGAACAGGTATGGCTATCATCCACCCCGCTATCAATAGGTTTTTACGTCCAAATTTATTGGCCAATTTCCCTGTAAAATAATTGGTCATCGCCTTGGTAATTCCAAAGGCAGTGATAAAAGATAAAATTGCCGTGTAGGATTCCTTTCCAAAAACCTCGTGCGCAAAATCTGGAAATATCGTACGCTCTAATCCTACCATACCTCCAACAAAAGCATTTACAATTACCAAAATCGTAAATTGCTTCCAATTCTCCTTCAACCCTAGTTCAACTTTATCCTTCTTGCTCATAGTATTCAAATCGTCAAAAGTCTCAATTATAAGCAAAAAAAAGCGTAACTCTTGTTACGCTTAAAATTTCAATGGTTTTCCTTGCTCTAGCCGCTCCTCCTTTGGAAGGATTTCCATGTTATCCCAAAGTCCTGTTTCCAAGGTTTTTGCATAGGCTTCTGGCAAACCCTCTACTTGCATTTTTTCCTGAGCTTTCTTCCAATTATATTCGAAGGAACGGTGTTTTACCCTTTTTGTTTTTAAATCTACAAGGGCATACCACACATGAGAACGTCCATCATTTGCTGGCATTCCTATTACACCGGCATTTACCCAAAGTCCCGTTTCTAAACTTTGATAAAAAGGGATTCCACTATGTCCAGCCAATACTACATCCACTTGCAATTCTCTCATTATTTCTTCTTTATCTGCGGCGGGCGTAGATTTAAAAATGAATTGAGAAATATCTCTTAAACCACCATGAATCACTCCCACTTTGCAACCGTCGATTTCTAGGGTTATGGTTTCCGGCAATAACTTCATTTCATCCTTGGCTTTTTCATTGACATGAATTTGAGCGTAAGGAAACCAAGTTTGAGAAAAGTTTGAACACCTTGATCCTTCTTCGAAATTACAACCACAATCTTCTGCACCAGCAGAAAGTTGTTGTTCCACATTTCCTGCTATCCAGTGAATGCCCCAATCTTTTATCAGATCTATGGTCTCTTGGGGATTTCCACAATAACCAACAACATCTCCTGTACAAATTACACGAGAGGGTTCAAACCCCAATTCTCGTGCAATATCTTTCATTTTTTGTGTAGCCTGAAGGTTACTGTAAGGTCCTCCAAATACAAGGATTTCGTTCTCCATTATTTCGCTATTTATTCTTTTGGTGTAGAACGTTTAGACTTACTTTTATACTCTCCAAACCCCACAGAGGCTTTGATGTAAAACAAAGATTTCACATGTGGACCACCTTTGAGTTTATCTTCGGTAGTAAGTTCTACCCACCTTCTAGAAACATAGGGTAATTGTGTTCCAATTTTAAGACTATAGGTAAAAGATGAATTAAACTGGAAACCAATTCCTAAATCCGCTCCGTGCATTCTGTTGTCTAAACTTACGTAGGCTTTATTCTGCGTTAAATAACTTTCAAAATCTGTAGCGGCCTGATCGAATCCCTCATAAGTGTAATTATAATTCAGTAAACGATAACCGATGTAAGGATAAAGGTCCCAAGTATCTTTTTTGATTAAGCTATAACCATAGGAGAAAGCAACAGTAGAAAGGGTATTCTTCACTCTGTAATTAGTTTGTTCTTCTTCTTTAGAATTTATTGAATAGTCAATGCCATAAACATGTTGTCCATATTTCCCATTCAAATTAAAACCAAAAAGGACTTCTGGCAAACTGCCTTTTTCTAAAGACTTACTGTTTAAATAGGTGTTAAACTGACCTCTTTGAAAATCAACATACTCCATTTGAAACCCATAAGAAATCCCTTTGTAATTTTCGCTTTGAGCATTCACAAACAATGAGCTCAAAAGCCCTAAACCAAGTAATAATTTTTTCATAATTTAATCGTTTAAAGTGTAAAAAACATCTACCTCATCCAGAACAGTGAAACCAAAATGATCGTAAACTTTTTTCCCTTGAGGAGTAGCTTGTAAAACCAGTGTATCCAAATCCATCTTCTTACTCAAGTAAAACGCATATTGCGTAATTAAGGAGCCCAAACCTAAATTTCTATACTCCGGTAAGGTTACCACAAAATAGAGTCCTAAGGTATTTTCATAAGGATGAAACATGGCCGCGCTTACCGCTTGGTTTTGATGATGACCTAGAACTAAAATAATTTCTTGGTCTTGTAACATCTTCCCAAAGGCGTTATGGTTCAAATTCCTTTCCGCCAACAAGGTATTTTCTACCAAATCCATCCATCGTTTAAAATCATGTTCGTTCTCAACCGTTTTCAATCGAGAAAAATCTGCGTTTTGAGGTAAGGAAAAGTCTGTACTTTCCGCCTCCATTTGATACCAAACACCGTGCCTTTTATAGGTTCTTTTTAAATCTTCAACAAGTGTTTTATCACTCACAAAGCGAGGTAATAACAGTGTGATTGGTTTTCCTATGTCTTCAATATTCCTTTTTGTAAGCTCTGAGAACCGAAACACATTCACCCCTAAATTGGGCCAGGCAGAATGAGCAGAACTATATGCTGTCAAATCCTCAAATTTCACCTTTGTTGCAATACCATACTTACACGTTAGGTCCAACAAATGTTCATAGTTCTTCACCCAATTCGATTTCACTTTTTCAGTTTTAAGCCAAAAGGTAAGAAATATAAAAACACACAAAAGAGGACTCCAAAAATATTTGCCCACAGTAATGAAGCATAAGGACCTTCTGTAAAAATTAGAACATTAGGAAATAAATCCATCGCGTGTAATATTCCAATTGATATTCCTCCCAGTACACTCGTATAAAAGCTTAAGGAAGGGGCTTTCAACCACCAAAACAGGAAAATGGGTGTTAGACCGATTACCATCGTTCCACTTACAGTGGTTGCAGACAAGACGGTAGGATTAAAAAAAATAGGGATACTGCCCAATACAGCCACGATGACCATAGTTACTCTACCCACCTTCACAGAAGTTCCTACTCCTAAATCTATAGCAATTAATTTACTAAAAGATGCAAATGAAGAATCTAAGGTTGAAGCTGCGGATACGATCATAATAAAATTGATGAGCAGCAAAAGCACGGGACCAAAGATTTTACCATAATCTGCTAAACTTCCCGGTTCCATCCCTTGCATTTTCCCAAAAATCCCAAGAAAACTAAATAAGAATATACATATTCCTCCCAGTATACCTGCAGCAATAAAACTCCACAGCATAACTTTGGGTTGGGTAATGAAAGCCCTATCGGTCATCACCGGATCGTGAAAGGGGTAACTTAAAGATTGGAGCAGCGCTGCAAACAACAGATTTATTCCGCCGTCATAAGAAAAGGAACCACTTGTTGCTATTTCTGAAAATTGAAAGCTTTCCTCTTTCATTAAAAAACTGAGGATTACCGTTAATAAAACAGCGAACAAACCCATTTGTATTAGGTCTGAAAAAATGGAACTTCTTAATCCACCCTTGAGGGTATAGGCCAATGTTAAAGCCGTAAAAACAAGGATTGATGAATAGTAAGCGGTTGTTCCTCTTTCACCAAAATAACTGCCTATGACCATGGTGTTAGACCAAATTTCATTAAACAATCGAAAAGCTATAATCAAAGAGAAAAGTTGCAGTGCACCTCTTCCATAACGTTCATTTAAAAACACATGAATACTCTTGAGGTTACCCTTCACACGCATGTAGTAAATAATTATTCCTGCTACAATAAATGAAAGGTAATAGGCCGCATAGGCCAATCCACCAACGGCTCCAAATTTGTTCCCTAAATCGCTCGCATTTGCTATTGATTTTGCAAATACCCAAGAGATGACCAAACTCCCAGTAAGCATGAACCAATTGGGTTGCTTATTGAGGTTTTGAGCCGCAAAAAATTGCGCACTCGTTTTGGACCATGGAGAAAGAAAAAAAAGTGCGACACTAGAGGCTATTACTAATCCCCATTGCCACACTTCTATGTTATTTACTATTGTTCCCACCAACCTTTACTGTTGTAATTATCTCCACCAATTTCGCTAACGGCATCAGAATAATTGCTACCGTTTACTGCTTGTTCCGTAGAGGGATATGCATAACGCACAGGATACACATCTCCGTTTAAATTATCTGCTGGAATTGTTAAAGAAGGATAACCTGTTCTACGGATATCAAACCATGCTTCATAACCATTCATAAAAGAATTGATCCACTTTTGGGTCATAATTCGTTCTAGGTTGTCCACTCCATTCAATACCACATCTGCTGAAAGTAAGTAATTATTAGGAAGAGCTACTTCGAAATAATCAAAAGATGCTTGAATACCTTCCTCGTAATACGCTTGAGGACTTCCTGAAATCCACCCTTTTTGAGCTGCCTCAGCTAAACAGAACTGTAATTCTGCATAATTCATATACACCGCTTTCATTCCGTCTGGAATATCACGAAGAAAACTTCCCATCAAAGAGATATCATTCAAATCGTAATTATTTTGATTGGCTCTGCTTAAACCGTTAGGAATTCCTTTGAATTCTGAGGTACCATTTTGCTGACTCAAATTTGTAGGCTTATAAAAACGCCCTACTCTATCATCAGATAATCCACCCATGATATTTTCGGCATTTTTACTCATACGTACATCTACATACCTACCTTCACGTTCTGTAAAAATCACCCATTGATTCGGTGATGAAGTTAAGTATGGTAATACCGCATTGTCTTCATTCCCTTGGAAGAAATTACCTTCAGTGACAATTTCTTGCAGCTCTACACTTCCATCATATTGATTAGAAATCCTTAGCAAATAACGCACGCGCAATGCGTTGGCAAACTTGATCCATTTGTTCAAATCGCCGTTGTACAGTATATCTCCCTCTATACTATGGTTTGTAGTCTCCAATATATCTACTGCAGTCCTGAGTAAATCTAAAATTCCACCTTCTTTTAAATAGATGTCTTCTTGACGGTCAAAGGCAGGGGTGAAATTTCCTTCACGTTCCCCTTCTAAAGCTTCGAAATAAGGTACATTGGTCCACAAATCTGTTAGCAAAGAAGCTTGATGCGCTTGTAAAATATCAGCAACAGCTCTATACGCTTCATTACTTTCTTCTGCTTCCCTTACCGATTTCAAATCATTAAGCAAACGGTAGGTTTCATTCCACAAACCTTCATTGTTACCCAGGTCATACCTATCCACAGGTAAAAATTCCAAATTTGCTGAATGTTGCGCCAAAAGCGCCCCGGCGTGCCATCCCCAATACGCTTGGTTGTCGGCACTTTCTGCAATAACATTTGAAAGTAAAAACTGCGGGTGCACATCTTCTGGTGCATTCGGGTTTACGTTGTATTCATCAAACTTTTTACAAGAAAAAGCCAAGAATACGCTAACTATTAA
>NZ_JAWWCF010000192.1:0-5507 GCF_033720595.1 Lishizhenia sp.
CCACCATCGCGTTGGGTTGGTGTCTGCTGAAAGAGCATGACAAATCCAGATTACATTACTGGCCTCGTTGTTGAGTTTACCAAAACTTTGATAAGCTACAATGAGGTCTTCTAATTTCTCGCCAGATTCCAGAAAAAAATCCTCCTCTGTAATCCATTTCTCCACGTTATTTTTCATTCAAAAAAAAATTTTGGAGCGATTGCAAAAAGTAAAAATTCACAGCAAGGACAATGACTTGCGCAATTTTTATGTAAAAACAAATTTGGAAATTGCCGAAGCTAGAATTTCACCGTTTACATCACTCAATTTATCTATCAGGAATTGGCACCGTGCTCATCGTTTGAGCGGGTTGCCAGAGGGTCATAGAGCCTGTCTCTCACCTCTTCTATATAAATCGAGGAACGCGTGTTCTTCGACGCTACAAAGATAGAGTAGAATAAATTTGAATTACAAGTAAATTCTAAAAAATAATTTCTAAAATGCTTTAAAACTCAATATTTACGGGAGTTATAGACATAAAAAAAGTCCCGAAAAATTTCGAGACTTTGATGAAGTTAGAAAACTTAGCGAACTAATTTGTCCAATCTTCTAACTTTTAGGGGTAGCGATTTTGTGGCCAAATTTCTATCTACTTTTTTTACGGGATAATTTTTAATGATTGCATCGGGAGCTGGTTTTTCAATCCACAGCTCAACCGCCCTTGCACAAGTTCTGTACAACGGATTTTTTTCTTCTTCTTGGGCACTAGCTACACCCGCTAAAAAGGTAAACATAGCAGTTAACGCAATGGCTTTATACATGAATGTTTTCATTTGTTTAGTTTTAAAATCTATGTTAACGATTTCAAAAGCTATGCCATCTTTTTTATATTTAGAGAAAAGTTAATTTTGCCGAATAAAAATGCAGAGCTACATTTTGGCCTTGATTCCTGCTTTAATCGCGGGATCTGTAAATAGTTATTATTGGTACACCCGTGGTTACAGAGGTGGAAAGTTGTTTTTCATGGGAACCATTGCGTTTTACGGCATCACCTTATTGATATTAAATTTATTTAAATAATGCACCTTCTACGCAACCATCTACAAAGTTTAATCCAGAGTATAAAGCTCCTGGTAAAAGGAAAGTTCCTCGTATTCTTTATACCCGGAATTTTAGTGAGCTTTTTCTTTTTCATATTGGTCAATATCATCCATTTTATTTTTGGCCTACTGGATTATGCTGGAGAAATTCCTTGGGTGGGAAGTAGTTTACGAACTGGCTTCGCGGCGATGGACACATGGAGTGAGGTGGGGTTAATTTACATCCTACAATTTTTTATTCTAACCTTACTTTCTCCCTTTAACACAGTACTCAGTGAACGTATAGAAAATGAGGTAACAGGCTCTACTTTTAAAAGTACTTGGGAACAAATCATAAAGGATGTTATACGCATGATAGGGATTTTATTAATCGGTCTTGTGATTGATATTTTTCTCTTTATTCTTTGGGATTTAACCTTGGCAAACTTGTTCAACCTAGATGCACTCACACCAGTTTACCTGCTTATTATCAATAGTTTTTGGTTTGGATTTACGTTTTACGACTTCTCATTAGAACGTCATAAAGTTTCAAGTAAAAACAGTTATAAATTTGCCCTAAATCGTTTCGGTTACATGATTTTGACAGGAGCTTTATTTACCTTGTTGTTGCGTTTACCATTTTTTGGTGTTGCAATAGGTTCTGTTTTAATGACGGCAGTAGCTACATTAAACTTTTTGGCCATTCAGCAATATTCAAAGAGGGACAGTAGCGGTAGCTTGGAGGAGTAAAACTGTACAA
The DNA here is from genome assembly GCF_033720595.1 of Lishizhenia sp. Lineage (GTDB taxonomy): Bacteria > Bacteroidota > Bacteroidia > Flavobacteriales_D > Crocinitomicaceae > Lishizhenia. Next base: position 1,819 of record NZ_JAWWCF010000192.1, read on the forward strand.
AACACAGGTAAAAAGAGCGACAAAAGGAGCTCCTTTGCACCCTAGTTTTGAAGTTGTTTTAGTACTCCAACTTTAGCGGATGGCCCGGTGCTTAAAAAAGCTGATAATTTCCTTAAAATTAGAGGGCTTTTTGGAGCGACTTTGCCCCTTCTTTTAAAATTTCACAGAATTCTTTCTGATTCGCTCTCTTACAAGGGTGTTACTCCTCTTTAGTTTTTTATTTTTGTGGATAGCGCTGAGCGATTGAAACGAAAATTATGAGTGATTTTTTCAAAGATTTTACAATACCCAGTTTAAAAGACTGGCAAGCAAAGATTACCAAGGATTTAAAAGGTAAAGATTTCGAGGAATCGATGACCAACAATTACCCCTTGGAAGAAATAAGCTACAATGCAAACTACCACTACTCTACTTCGCAAGTAGAAGAGGAATACCCGGGAACCGGAGATTACAAAAGGGGTGGTAGATTTGACCAGAATTCCTGGGAAATCATGGCCGAGGTTCCTTCTGATTTAGATGCTAAAGCACAGAACACTTATGCTTTGAATGCATTGATGAAAGGAAATACTGCCTTGCGCTTAGACTTTGGAAACTTCTCTTTGGAAGAATGTAAAACTGTAGTTGAAAATATAGGCTTTGAACACATACATGCCTTTATTACAGTAAACAACGAAGAGCAATTTAGTTTTGCTCAAGAAATTGCTAACCAAACAGAAAATAAAGTTCGTATCCTTTCTAAAAATTCTGTAGCCAAAAACATATGTATAGATGCTAGAGAAGTATTGGTAAGTGGAGGGAATTCAACGCAAGAAATTGCCTATGCTTTGCACAGAGGTCATGAGGAATTACATTTATTAATTGAAAATGGTGTAAGTGTTGACAACGCTGCGGCTTGTATACACTTTAAACTTGGAATTGGTAATCTATACTTTTTAGAAATTGCCAAATTCAGAGTACTGCGCAAATTATGGAGTTTTATTGTTGAACAGTACCAACCAGAGCATGCTTGTTCTAAGGTAGCAACCATAGAAGCGCAATCTATAGATGTGAACAAATCTGTAAAAGATCCTTATACTAACTTGTTGCGTTTAACAACAGAGTGTTTAAGTGCTGCGGTTGGAGGTGCTGATTTTATAGTTGTACGTCCGTACGATCAAAGAGCAACCCAAAAACGCCCAGAATTCACACAACGTATGGCCAACAATATTTCCTTGATTTTAAAGGAAGAATCTTACATTGATAAAGTAATAGACCCTGCTGGTGGTGCTTACGCATTAGAAGCAATTACTGAAGTGTTAGAAAAGAATGTATGGAAACGTTTCCAAGCACTAGAAAATGGTGAGATGGACACTTTTGTTGCCGATGTGAACGCTATAAGAGCACAACGTATTGCAAGTGTTGAAGCAAAGAAAAACACCTTAATAGGAATCAACAAATTTCCGAACATTACAGATGAAGACAACACGTGGCAAGCTGCTGAAAAAACGGTGTTTGGAAGTGAATTAATTTTAGAAAGAGACGCTAAAGTGGAATTGTAATGGAAAAGGTAGATTTTAGAAATATAGATATTAAGTCAACGGCGTCTGCACCAAAGCAAGAAGCTAAAGAAATATTTGATACGGCTGAGAAAATTAAATTACAGAATTTTTACAGTAAAGCAGATATTAAAGACAGTAAGCACACGTCGTTTGTAAGTGGTTTACCTCCTTATTTGGGGGGACCTTACTCTACGATGTATACCGTAAGACCTTGGACGATTCGTCAGTATGCCGGATTTAGTACAGCAGAAGAGTCGAATGCCTTTTACAGACGTAATTTAGCGGCTGGACAAAAAGGTTTATCTGTTGCCTTTGACTTGGCCACACACCGAGGATACGATTCTGACCACGAGCGCGTGGTGGGTGACGTAGGTAAAGCAGGTGTTGCAATAGACAGTATTTTGGACATGAAGGTTTTGTTTGATCAAATACCTTTAGACAAGATGTCTGTTTCTATGACCATGAACGGAGCGGTGATTCCGATTATGGCTTTTTACATTGTAGCCGCTGAAGAACAAGGTGTAGATAAAAAAGACTTGGCAGGAACTATTCAGAATGACATTTTGAAGGAGTTCATGGTTAGAAATACCTACATCTATCCACCAAAGCCATCCATGAAAATTATTTCGGACATCTTTGAGTACACTTCTCAAAACATGCCGAAGTTCAACTCTATTTCTATTTCTGGTTACCACATGCAAGAAGCAGGTGCAACAGCAGGAATTGAGTTAGCTTACACGCTTGCAGATGGTTTAGAATACTTAAAAGCGGGTATTGAAGCAGGTTTAAAAGTAGATGAATTTGCACCAAGACTTAGTTTCTTCTGGGCCATAGGTATGAACCACTACATGGAGATTGCTAAAATGAGGGCAGGTCGTTTGATTTGGTCGAAATTAGTAGCGCAATTCAACCCGGAGAATCCAAAATCTTTGGCGTTAAGAACGCACTGTCAGACTTCTGGATGGAGTTTAACAGAACAAGATCCTTTTAATAATGTTGCAAGAACATGTATAGAAGCTTTGGCTGCTGCATTTGGAGGAACACAATCTTTACACACCAACGCTTTAGATGAAGCCATTGCTTTACCAACCGACTTCTCAGCTCGCATTGCGCGTAACACGCAAATATACTTGCAAGAAGAAACAGGAATTACAGATGTAATAGACCCTTGGGCGGGTAGTTACTACGTGGAGAAGTTAACCGAAGAGTTAGTAGACAAAGCGTGGGAACTAATAGAAGAAGTTCAAGAATTAGGTGGAATGGCAAAAGCCATAGAAACGGGAGTTCCGAAAATGCGTATAGAAGAAGCTGCGGCAAGAAAACAAGCGCGTTTAGATGCTGGAAAAGACATCTTGGTAGGAGTTAACCGTTATGAATTAGAAAAAGAAGATCCGATTGAAATATTAGAGGTAGACAATACTAAAGTACGTTTATCACAAATTGAACGCTTAGAAAAACTAAGAGCTGAAAGAGACGATGCGAAAGTAAAAGCTTCTTTAGCGAAATTAGAAGAAGTTGCAGCAACAGGTAATGGAAACTTATTAGCAGCAGCCGTAGATTGTGCGAGAGATAGAGCTTCTTTAGGTGAAATTTCTGCAGCTATGGAAAAAACTTTCGGAAGATACCAAGCTACAATTCGATCAATTAGTGGAGTTTATTCATCAGAAGCAATGCAAGATAAAGATTTTGAAAATGCACAGGCTTTGGCCGATAAATTTGCCGAGTTAGAAGGAAGACGTCCTAGAATTATGGTTGCAAAAATGGGACAAGATGGTCATGACAGAGGAGCCAAAGTAATTGCGACATCTTTTGCAGACATAGGATTTGACGTAGACATAGGTCCATTGTTCCAAACACCGGCAGAAGCGGCTAAGCAAGCGGTAGAAAATGACGTTCACGTATTGGGTGTTAGTTCATTGGCTGCAGGTCATAAAACATTAGTTCCGCAAGTAATTGCTGAATTAGAAAAATTAGGACGTGGAGACATTATGGTAGTTGCAGGAGGAGTAATTCCGCAGCAAGATTACGATTTCTTATACGAAGCAGGTGTGTTCGGAGTGTTCGGACCGGGAACAAAAATTTCCAAAGCTGCCCAAAACATCTTAAATTTATTAATTGAAAGTACGAAATAGTCGTTTTTATACATAAACG
>NZ_JAWWCF010000193.1:0-5384 GCF_033720595.1 Lishizhenia sp.
ATGAAAAGGATAGATATCCGGATATGTTCAAAAAGGAAATGCATGCCCTGGAGTTTATCAATGATCATGCATCCATAGGTTGTGTTACGCCCATCAATTACTTCGAAGATGACAACTACCAATACCTTTTATTGGATTGGATAGAAGAAGGGAAAAAAGATGAAACCTTTTACGTGCGCTTTGCGCATGAATTGAGTGAAATGCACAAGCTCACCCATCAAGAATTTGGTTGGGGAGTAGATAACTACATTGGTTCTTTGCTGCAGCAGAATGATCAAAAAGCAACATGGCAAGAATTCTATGCTACGCAACGTATACTTCCGCTTACGAAAATGGCTTTTGATAATGGTTTGTTAAACGAACTTTGGGTACGAGGAATTGAGAACTTTTGTAAAGAAATCGATAACGTTTTTCCCAACGAACAACCGGCACTTTTGCACGGAGACTTATGGGGAGGAAACTACATGGTAGATGCCGGTGGAGATACAATCTTAATTGATCCAGCCATTTACTTTGGTCACCGAGAAATGGACTTGGGTATGACCCAATTGTTCGGTGGTTTCAACGATACTTTCATAGAAGACTACAACGTTTATTCACCCTTAGAAAAAGGATGGCAACAACGCATCAAATACACGCAATTGTACCCTTATTTAGTGCATTTAAACCTCTTTGGTAGAAGTTATTTGCCAGGTGTGCAGAAGGTGGCGATATTGTTTTAAGCGTGAATAGTTTGGTTTAGGTGATGAGTGATAAGAGATAAGTCAAAAGTGGGATTGTGATAGCTTTTTGATTCTACTTTTCAAATCTTTATTTTTGGGTACGAAAAAGAAATCTACGTAAAACCATAAACCAAATCCTACATGTACAAAGTATTGATCATCTTAACTTCCTATTTGTGTTTATTTGGTAATCAAATGTTTTTCCAGCAGACCAATAATGGGGAACCTTTATTGAGACTTGGAAATGAATTCATTTGCTCCCTTGAAAATGGAAACTTAGTTTTGAATGATAAAGTTCAAAACGGCTTTCTTATTGAAGAAAAGGCAGATACACTTATCTATTACCAAGAGCATGATTTTTATACGGATAGCACAGAGGAGGGGAGTTATGCAGGTTTTATTATAACACATGTCTCTAAAGCAGATTCTGTGCTCCAAAGTATTGGGGTGTGTATAGATTTTGACAATAGGCCTGAGGGAAGGTTTTTAGAAAACTTTCAACGTAAGATGTTTCCCGAATTAAAAGAAACTTTGGTCTTTGAAGATGAATGGAGTAAGGATTATAATAGCAAAACTTACAAAGAACTGATAGGAATACATCCCCCTCAGCACAGTTTAGTTAAAAAATGGCGTTTGTATTATGAGGTGAAAGTTTTGAAATAGCTTATAAGTTGATTTTCTACTTTTTGCTAAAGACAATCTATACCTAGTTGTTTCCCTACTCCAAACTGTTCTTTCTTTCCTTCCACACGACATTTGTTAATTAAAAAATCGTCCCTTTTAATGTTATGTTTAACACTATATTAATTTTGTAGATGTGAGAAGGATAAGTATAACATTTGCATTCGTAATCAGTTTTTTAAACGCTTTTGGTCAAGATGCCGCAAGCGATAGTTTGGCTTTGGTACATTACCAAGATAGTGTAGCGCAGCGACAGGCCTATATTGACTCTTTATTGGCCGTCAAACCTTTGTTTGCCTTGAGTCCAGAATACTACAAAGACCGCTACAATGCAGGTGATTTAACTTACAAAATCACAGATAATAGAGGAGATGGATTCGACTCCCTGTACGGAACAAGAAATTTACGACCAATTTTATACGGTGTAGCTTACCGTGGAGGAGCAAATAACTACTATCACAAAGAAAACAAGCGTAGTAACCACAATCCTTTGCCAGATGATGGAATTCGCAACCTTTGTGTAGAAGGGTTTTCAGCTTCAATTTACCTCTACCAAGAAAATTTTGACACAGCACCCCAAGTGGATAGCTGTGCCTGCGTACATGGTGGTTTGAACGATATGGATTACTACCAATACGATTACTTCGATAATCAACACATTTACGAGATGTTGAAATTGGTAAGGAATTCTGCCATTAACGATAGTGTTGGTCCCGTTTACTTACACTGTTGGAATGGGTGGCATGCTTCAGGATTGTTGGCTGCACTTACACTTCGTCAGTTCTGTGGAATGTCGAAATGGGAAGCGATTAACTACTGGGATATCAATACAGATGGTGCCAATAACTCTCCGCGTTACCAGAAGATTAGAAACATTATTAAAGATTTTGAACCTTATCCAGACTTAGTGATTACAGATTCATTGGGAAATAGAATTTGTCCTCCTATGCCAGAAAACATTGATAGTTCAGAAATTCATGTTGAAGTGGAACACTTGGTGTATGTACCTGAAAGTATTCCTGTAGGATTTTCTATTGTGTTGTACAATACAAGCTTTGGTTCTGGAAAAACTAGTTTTTCTAATCCAAGTGACAACCCCGATTTACAAAACTTATTGACAGCTTTGAAGGAGCAACCAGAATTGAAAGTAGAAATAGGAGGGTATACAGATAACTCTGGTTCATACAGTAAAAACGTTCAGATTTCTGCGCAACGTGCCAAGTTTGTTTACAACTGGTTATTGCGCCAAGGAATAGATCAATCTAGAATTTCTTACAAGGGTTACGGACCTAAAAAACCTTTGTACAGTAACCGTTATAAATCTACAAGAGCAGGTAACCGTAGAATAGAAGTGAAGGTTTTGGAGAAAAAAGTAGACAACATGGATGTGTTGGTAGATCAAGGTGATGAAGAAGTTGTTGTGAGAAGAAGAGACAGCTTGGAATCGATGAAGATAGGTGAAAGCATGGTTTTGTCAGGAGTCAACTTTGAACCCAACCAAGTGGTGTTGACAGACAGCTCTAAAATGTATTTGGATAGTTTGATTGTTAAAATCAAAGCCATGCAAGGAAATGGATTTAAAGTGGAAATAGGTGGACATACCGATAAAAGTGGATTAGAAGAACTAAACATTTTATTGTCTCAACAACGTGCCGAAGCTGTATACAACTACCTTATTGAGCAGGGAGTAAATGCAAAGTACATTTCTTGGAAAGGGTACGGTTCTGAAAATCCTATTGAATCGAATAAATACCAATGGGGTAGAGAGTTGAATCGACGTGTAGAAATCACTCTTCTTTCTAAAGCAAATTCTTAAAAAAATGAGAGTAGTACTTTTTGGAGCAATAGTCGTAGCAAGTATCTTGGTGGCTTATTTCATGACTACTGAGTCACAAAATAAAAAGCACTTAAGGGTAATTCAACCCAACCAGATTATTGAACCTGGCGTAGTTCCTAATGATTTGAAGCACGTTTCCATGGGGCATAGAGTGGGTGACTTTTCCTTTCAAAACCAGTACAATGAAACAGTGACCTTGGATAATGTTAAAGGGAAAGTTTTTGTTGTAGAATACTTCTTCACGACTTGCGGTACTATCTGTCCGCGTATGACCCAACAAATGATGCGTGTGCAAGAACGTTTCAAAGGAAATGATGACGTAAAAATCTTAAGTTTTACAGTAAATCCTGAAATAGACACTGTAGAGGTAATGAAGGAATATGCGGATGGTCATGGAGCAGTGAAAGACCAATGGCATTTCTTAACAGGAGAGAAAGAAAAACTCTATGACTTAGCGCGCAGATCATTCTTTGTATTAAAACCAGCAGAGGCTCAAAACTTAGGGGATGCAGGTTCAGACTTTATTCATACTAATAATTTTGTATTGGTAGATCAGCAATTGAGAATAAGGAATTACTATGATGGAACTTCTATGACTTCCGTAGATGAATTGATGGAAGATATTCAAGTATTGTTGGACGAGGAAAAGTAGATCCACAAAAAAAGGTTACCCTTGAGATAACCTTCGTAATAATGTTTTTCTTTTGATAATCGCTTAGTTTGCGGCTAAATCATTCTGCTCAACTGGAGCTTTAGCTTGTGAATAAGCGTCGCAGTGTCCACCTCTAGAAGATGCACAAGATGCTACCACACTTGCAAGAAATAATCCAATTATCGCGAAGGCTACTGTTTTCCTCATAATGTTTTTATAGTTTTATCGTTGATGTGTTACAAAGATAGAAATAAAACGTTGATATTATTGATATATTGTAATTACTTATCATAGAACTGTTTAGTTCTAAACAAAATCACAGAATTTGAAACGTAGCATCATCCTTTTTTTAATCTTGGGCGTATGTACTTTTTGGGCGAGATCTCAAAAGGAATACCATCTTGATTTCAAGGGTGATACTCCACTAAAAGTAAAGAAATTAGAGAAGCGTAATTTTAAGGATAGTCTAGAGGTGTTAGATTATCTCCAGAAAATGTGGTTAATAGATGTTTCCAAGGGATATCCGCTTGCGAGTATAGACAGTTTAGTGTGGAAGGATAAGTTACTCACGGCAAAATATTTCCGTGGCCCTTCTTTTAAAAAAATACGCGTTTTTGTTCAAGAAGAGGATGCAAAACTCATCAATACCATTCCTGCTATTTCCGAAAAAGCCTTGTTGAATATGACCTATGATGCCAAGGAACTCAGCGATGCATTGAAGCGCATATTGAACTATTGCGAAAATAACGGATATCCTTTTGCAGAAGTGAAATTAGAACAAGCCGAGATTGTTGAAAATGAAATTCATGTCAACCTTCGCATCAACCTCGGACCCTATGTAAATATACTTTCTATTGAGGTGAAAGGGGAGGCAGCTGTAGCCAAGAAGTATGTATGCAACTACATCAATATCCAAGAAGGTGATGCTTATTCAGAAAGCGCATTAAGAGATATTTCTTCACGCATGCAGCAGGTTACTTTTTTGTCGGAGATAAGACCACATGAAATTCTATTTACTCCAGAAGGTTGTGTTTTGTATCTATACCTAAAGAGTAATCCTGTAAGTTTAATTAATGGTATTGCAGGTCTACAACAAGACCCTATAAATGATAGAACGATTGTTACAGGGGATATACGTTTAAAACTTCAGAACACCTTGAAGAGAGGAGAACTCTTGGAAATGAATTGGCGCAGTTTACAACCGGGAACCCAAGAGCTAAATGCAGCATTCAATTATCCTTTTTTACTCAATACACCCTTCGGTATTCAGTCTTCTTTTGCCTTGTACAAGCAAGACAGTAGTTTTTTAACAACTAATGCCAAAGTGGGGATACAGTATTTCCTTAAAGGGGGAAATTACATCAATGCCTTTTATGAGCGTGAAAATTCTGCAGTGTTACGCACGCAAAGTACCTTGTCAAATTTGTCGAATGTGAGTACCAACCGGTATGGTTTAGGTTTTTACAGGCGTCGCTTAGATTACATACCTAAC
>NZ_JAWWCF010000194.1:0-5382 GCF_033720595.1 Lishizhenia sp.
AATAGTTGAATCGTTAAAAATGCGTTCTCTTAGCTTGTTTTTTAATTCGTTTACCTTTCTAAAGTTGCTTTCATTTGCCAATTGGAATTGGTGTTGTGCTTCTCCGATTACTAATCCATGGTAGTCGTGTCCCATTAAACCGTAAGGCATACGAGGGTCGTAAACGGCAGTATCTCCAGAAGGGTAGTTGAATACCACAACATCATACCTGTTAACATCCGTAAATCCTGGTAAACGTGTATAGTCTAGTTTTTCAATACCTACGTAAGATTTAATGTTTAAGTAAGGGATGAAGTTGTGCACCAAAGGGAAACTCACTGGAGTAACCGGTACCTTAGGTCCATAAGCTAATTTGTTTACAAATAAGAAATCTCCCACCAATAAGGTTTTTTCCATAGATCCCGTTGGGATTTGGAAAGGTTCAAAGACGTAGGTTCTAATACCAGATGCAGCGATAAGTGCAAATAACACGGTATCTCCCCATTCTTTAATACGAGATTTTTTTGATTTCTTTTTACTTTGAACAGCTCCTAATGTATAAGCTAAAATGTGTCCTATAATAGGAAGCGATAAGAAGAGAACAATGTGGTCTCCTGCTGTTCTTTCGGCAACTTGCTTTGCGTTTTCCCAATCCGTGGTGTAGTTTGCTTTTGCATTTTCATCACTAGAGATTTGGAACATCGGAACAAATGGAAAGAAGATACCAAGTAGGGTGTCTACCGCTGATACTTTTCCAAATTTTCTAATGAGAGATACGTTGATGACCATCCACATAAAAATATGGATTCCCGGTATGATTAGAAATAAAGACCACCACCAAGGTTGACCTGAGATTTTGTTTGCAATAGCGTAGTTGTAACCGGGTACAAATGCTTCCCAAGTTTGTCTACCCGCTTTTTTGAAGATTTTTGGCCACATTGCCAAAATTGGGTAGACGATGAAAAATAGGTAAAAATATAAAGCTGACATAGTTTAGAAATTTAGCACATCTTGCATTGTGAATACTCCTTTTTTATCGTGTATCCATTCTGCAGCAACCACAGCTCCTAATGCGAATCCTTTGCGGTTGTGTGCTTCGTGTTTTATAGTAATCGTATCGATTTCTGATTTATAATTGATAATGTGTGTGCCTGGTACTTCAGGTTCTCTGAGAGCGGTAATGTTAATACCATTATCCACGGCTTCTTCATTGTTTTCTTTACAGAAATGAGCTGAGTAATTATCGTGGTTGGCAATGATTTGTTCTGCTAGCGTGATGGCTGTACCACTAGGAGCATCTAGTTTTTGCATGTGATGAACCTCCGTCATATCACAAGCGTATGCTTCTTGTTTATTCATGATTTTGGCTAAGTACTCATTGACTTTAAAGAAAATATTTACACCGATACTGAAATTACTTGAATGTAATAATGCACCTTCTTTATCGGCAACTTTTTCTCCAACACTTTCCAAAGCATGATTCCAACCCGTAGTCCCAACAACTGTTGGAATGCCTGCATCAAGAAGAAGGTCAATGTTATTTAAGACTGTAGCGGGAATACTGAATTCTATGGCTGCATCAATGTTTTTCAATTGATCTGGAGTGATGGGATTTTTTGAAGTTGATCTTAGAACAATTTCATGTCCGCGCTCTACAGCAATTTCTTCAATTGCTTTCCCCATTTTTCCGTATCCTACTAGTGCTATTCTCATGTGATTTCTTCTTTGTAGAATTGATTGTTTTACAATTCTAATCGCGTAGCAAAAATAAGAGAAAGTAGGTATTTTCAGCCTTTTTTAACGAAAATTAAAGGCTAAACTAAGGCCGTAACTTGAGTTGTTAAGTAGGGTTGGTCTTAAATTTAACGAAAGGTCTGGACTCACGTCAAAATTTACAAAATGTGCTTCAACGCCTGCGTCTAAAACATTGAGTCCCCAAACAATTACAAATGCTGCAATACTCAGGTCTCTGTTTCTTTTTGCGAAATTGTATTCAGTGATCAAAGCTCCTTGATCTAAAGGAATGTACTCTGGAAATTTAAAGCTTCCTGGATTATCGAGTCTATGGTAGTATTCAAGTCGGGTTCTATCCACCTCTAAACTGTTGGTGTAAATAGAGTAGGCTGCTAATCCTAAACCTGCGTAGATTATAGGTACTTTGATAAAAGCATAGCGTTTACCCTTTGGTTTTGCGAAGTGATTGTAGAACTGTCCAGCTCCGGGTACAATAGCGCTAAATTTCATGGCTTTGCTCGGAGAATGGATGGTGTCTTTAAGGGGAAGAGGCTCAGCAATGGTGTCGTTATTTTGACACCACGCTAAACTTCCAATGAGTATAAATAGTATGAGAAGAGGTGTTCTCAATTTATTTGTTTAAGATTTCAATGATTCGATTCAAATCTGTTTCAGAATTGAAGTTGATCACCAATTTACCACTTCCTTGTGGTGTCTTTTTAATTTCAACTTTGGCAGCAACCTTGTCACCAAAATGAGATCTAAAATCGTTTTGAATTTGACTGATAGGAGCAGCGTCTACTTTTGGTGCTGGTTTAGCTTTTTCAACATCACCTTCTCCTTTGATAAGACTTTCTAATGCTCTAACAGATAAGCCTTCTTCTATAATTGCGTAGAATAAGTCAATTTGCGTTCCTTCATCACCCGCTGAAACTAAAGCTCTGGCGTGTCCCATAGAAATAAGGTTGTCTCTTACTCCTTTTTGAACCAAAGCCGGAAGTTTTAACAAGCGTAAATGGTTGGTAATAGAAGATCTACTTTTTGCAATTTTCTGACTCAATTGTTCCTGCGTTAGATCACATTCGTCTAACAAACGTTGGTAAGATAAAGCAACTTCAATGGCATTTAAATCTTCACGTTGAATGTTTTCAACCAAGGCCATTTCCAGCATGGTCTGATCGTTCGCGACTCTAATGTAAGCAGGAACTTCCGTTAAACCTGCAAGCTGAGAAGCTCTAAATCTACGCTCTCCAGAAATCAACTGATATTTATCCCTCCCTAATTTTCTTACTGTTAAGGGTTGGATAATACCGTGCTCTCCGATAGACTTGCTTAATTCGTTAAGGGCATCTTCCTCGAAGTGTGTTCTCGGGTTAAATGGATTGGCTTCTATGCTAGAAATTGGTAGCATAGCAATCGCTCCTAATACCGATTTGTCTGAAATGTCTGATGAAGTTATATCTGTTGCTGAACTTTGCAACAAGGCCCCTAGTCCTTTTCCTAAGGGTGGTTTTTTATTTGCTTTAGAGCTCATTTCCAAGTGTGATTTTTTTATCGTCTTCGTTTACTTTCGTCGCGTTATTACGTTGTAATAATTCTCGTGCAAAGTTAAGATAGTTTATAGAACCTTTACTAGTAGCATCGTGCATTACTATGGTTTCTCCAAAACTTGGAGCTTCTCCTAACTTTGTATTCCTGTGAATTACAGTATCAAAAACTAATTCTTGAAAATGTGTTTTTACTTCGTCTACAACTTGGTTGGCCAAACGTAAACGCGTATCGTACATGGTTAATAAAATACCTTCAATTTCTAAATCAGTATTTAATCTTCCTTGAACTATTTTAATTGTATTCAATAATTTACCCAATCCTTCTAATGCAAAGTATTCACATTGCACAGGAATCATAACTGAGTCAGCTGCAGTAAGTGCATTTAATGTGATTAACCCTAAAGAAGGTGAACAGTCTATGATGATAAAATCGTAATCGTCTTTAACCTTTTCTAAGGCCAAACGCATCATGTGCTCACGATTAGGCATATTGATCATTTCTAACTCAGCACCCACTAAATCGATGTGAGAAGCTATGATGTCTAAATTTGGATTTTGTGTTTGCATGATTACATCTCTTGGATGTGTTTCATTCACCAAACAGTCGTAAATATTTTTATTGTTTTTTGGATCAAAACCTAAACCAGAAGTAGCATTGGCCTGTGGGTCGGCGTCAACTATCAATGTTTTATATTCTAGCACTCCTAAACACCCCGCAGCATTAATGGCTGTGGTTGTTTTTCCTACTCCTCCTTTTTGATTAGCTATCGCAATAATTTTACCCATAGTGTTTTATTTTCAAGGTAAAGATAATTCTAAACCTCGATTCAAATTAAGAATTCTCTCCTTTATTTTTCCTTATGACAATGTTGATTTATTGTTGATATCTATAAATCATCAAAACTCACAGTGCTGTACGCTTCTTTCTCTTCTTCCTCAATTTTGTAAGGACCAGAAGATTTTAATTCTGCAATTTTTTCAATAACCTCCTGGAGTCCATCGCTGAATTTTTCAAAATCTTCTTTGTACAAAAAGATTTTGTGTTTTTGAAAACTCATACGTCCATTAACCATGGATTTTTTGCTTTCTGTAAGCGTTAAATAAAGGTCATTACCTCTAGTTGATTTAATATCAAAGAAATACGTTCTTTTTCCGGCTCTTACGACCTTAGAATATACCTCTTCATTGCGTTCATTGCGGTTTGTTTCATCCATAGACTGCTGGTTTTGCTTCCCAACAAATATTGAAATTAATTTTATGAAATGCAACCCGTTGTAAGTTCAACTTTGGAATGGTGAATTGGAGCTCGGATAAGTGACTTTACTACTGTTTTAGAGCGCTACCGTTCGTTCTGATCTTGTTTGTGAACATCTTTATTCAATTCGATTTTTTACAGATTAATCTATGGTATAATCTGGAAGTTAGATGTTTAGCGTTTTTATGCAAGGGGAGAGGAAGAAAAACGAAAAAACTAAAAAGAAAAGAGCGTCTGTCATTTTCTTCTAATTTCGTGGAACTTGGTGCTTGAATAAGTCGTAATGTAGTTATTCATCTGAAAGATTTTTTATGAAATATTATCAATTAATTGGCTTTTGTTTAATGTTAATGGCTTGCGGAGAAAAAAAGAACCCGATCAAAAAGGTTCAAGCTTTGCCAGTAGACACAATAATTCAAACCCCTATCAGAGATTCATCAAAGAGGAACCTTGAAGAAGGAAAAGTTGAAATGGATACACTAGAACAGAAGATAGTGGATGCAGGCCTCGTTGATGTTCAAACGTATCACTCCGGTATTTGGGTGGATTTGAAATACAGCACTACAGATAACTTTCTTTCTAAAGATTTATATGGATCTTTAACCAAAGCCTATCTTCAAAAGGATTTAGCAGAGCGTTTGGCTGTAGTTCAGGATAGTTTAACTGCTATGGATAGTTCATTACACTTGTTGGTTTATGATGCCGTACGTCCACGAAGTGTTCAATGGGAAATGTGGAGAGCTATGGATAGTTTGCCAGTAGCTGAACGTGTGAAATTTGTTTCTAATCCAAGAAATGGAAGTGTTCACAACTATGGCTGTGCCGTAGATTTAACAATATGTAATGCCGATACCATCCCCTTGG
>NZ_JAWWCF010000195.1:0-5294 GCF_033720595.1 Lishizhenia sp.
GTTAATGTTAAAAACAACGAGGCTAAAGATTTTGCAGAAGCTGCGGTGTTAAACGACATCTTAAAAGGAAAGAACTCTGAGGAGGTTTTCTTAGGAAACACGTACAACGACGTAAAAAACAAGAGTATTGCTTTAGGACTTGACCTTAAGGGTGGAATGTCTGTAACTTTAGAATTATCTACTCCAGCATTGGTGAAAAACTACGCTGCAGATGTAAACAGTAATTCTTTTTCTTCAGCATTTGATGCTGCAGTAGAGGAGTACAATACAGTAGGTGGTGATTTTGTTGACATTTTCGCACGTAAGCACAAAGAGTTGTCTCCAGAAGTTAACTTAATTGAAGACTTCTCTACACAAGAAACGTTAGAAGAGCTTTCTATTCAGTCTACAGATGAGGAAGTAGTTGCATTTTTGAAATCTTTATACAAAGATGCACTTTCAGGAGTTGAGACGATCATGGAAAACCGTATTAACCAATTCGGTGTTGCTCAACCAAACATTACAAGAGACGAAGAAACAAACAGAATTTACATTGAATTACCTGGTGTAAAAGATCAAACTACTGTAAGAAACAGATTGCAATCTACTGCAAACTTAGAATTCTACAGAGCGATCAAAGGAAATGAGATTGGTGGTATCATCAATGCATTGTTAGTGGACGAAGAGGAAGCAGATGTATTGGATGATTTGTTAAACGAATCTGCAGATTCTACGGCAGTTGCTGAAAATGCAGAAACGGCTACAGAAACAGATACTACTTCTTTAGAGTCTTTATTAGGTGACGAAACAGCAGAAGCTGATGAGCCAGCGAAAACTCCAGAGTTATTAAAGATTTTCCAACCTATGATCTCACAAGATCAAGGGTTCATGCCAACACCTATCATCGGTTATGCAAAGGCAAAAGATACAGCACGTGTAAACGAGTTGATCAATGAAAAAGCTGCTGAGATGTTAACAGGTCAGGTAATCTTTGCTTGGGCGAACTACGAAACTAAATTCGATAACAACGATACTTTATACTACGAATTATTTGCTTTACAAGTACCAGAAGATGGTAAGGCTAGAGTAGGTGGTTCTGACATTGATAAAGCAAACGTAGGTGTTGATGAAAACTCTGCTACAATTTCTGTAAACGTTACAATGAATCCTGAAGGAGCTGATAAGTGGGCTGAAATGACGGATGAATTGAGACCAAGAACTGGAGCTAACGGAGGAATGATTTACGAATACATTGCCATCACAATGGATAACAAAGTATTCTCTGCACCTCGTATTAACGGACCTATCCCTGGTGGTAACACACAAATCACAGGTAACTTTACAGCTGAAGAGGCAAAAGGTTTAGTAAACTTATTGAACGGTGGAGCTTTACCTGCACCATGTGTTATTGTTGACGAAGCAGTTGTTGGACCAACGATTGGAGAAGCAAACTCAAGAGGTGGTTTAATCTCTTTCGGTATTGCATTGGCTATCGTATTGGCATACATGATTTTTTACTACGGTAAAGCAGGTGTTATTGCTGATATCGCATTGGTTGCAAACATTTTATTCATTGTAGGTTGTTTAGCTGCCTTCGGAGCTGTATTAACTTTAGCGGGTATTGCAGGTATCGTATTAACTATCGGTATGTCTGTAGATGCTAACGTATTGATCTACGAAAGAATTAGAGAAGAGATTGCAGACGGAAAAGGAATGAAGTTAGCTGTGAAAGATGGTTACAAGAAAGCATTAGCTGCTATTCTGGATGCCAACATCACAACATTGTTAACTGCCTTTGTATTGAAATCTTTCGGTACAGGACCAATCGAATCTTTCGCTTCTACTTTAATCATCGGTATTTTCACTTCTGTATTTGCAGCGGTTGTTATTACTCGTTTGATTTTCGAATGGAGATTGGAAAAATCAGCAACATTTGATTTCTCTACGAAAGCATCTAAAGGATTGTTCAAAAACTTAAATTTCCAATTCATCAAGAACAGAAAGAAATTCTACATCGTTTCTGGTTTATTGGTAGTACTTGGATTGGTAGCTATCTTCACAAGAGGATTAAAACCATCTGTTGAATTTGCTGGAGGTAGAACTTACGAAATGGTATTTACTCAGCCAGTAGCAGATAAAATTGATGAAATCGAATCTGAATTAAGAGCGAACCTTATTGAGAAAGATGGTAAAGCGGCTTCAGTAGAGGTGAAATCAAGAAATTCTGATTTCCGTGTGGAAATTGCAACAAACTACTTATCTACAGTACCTGGTTCTGGAGAGCAAGTACATGAGGCAATTGAAAATACGTTGGAAGCGCACGTTGCAGATTACGGTACTTCTAAAATTGAAAACTCTCGTTCTGTATCAGTTTCTATCTCTGAAGAATTGAAATCTTCTTCATTGTTAGCGATTGTATTGTCATTGATTATCATCTTCGCGTACATCTTAGTAAGATTCGGTAAGTGGCAGTATGGTGCAGGAGCTATCTTTGCAATGATCCACGATGTTACTATCGTATTAGGTATCTTCGCTGCATTGCACGGAAAGTTAGGATTCAACATGGAGATTGACCAAGCGTTTATCGCAGCGATCTTAACAGTTGTTGGTTACTCTATTAACGATACCGTGGTTGTATTCGATAGAATTAGAGAATACTTAAACAAATACAGAGGTAAGGATAGAAAAGAAGTAATTAACCTTGCTTTGAATACTACATTAAGTAGAACAATCAATACGTCGTTATCTACATTCATCGTATTGTTAACGATCTTCATTTTTGACGAAGGTGGAGCAATTAGAGGTTTCGTATTCGCATTGATGATTGGTGTGGTTGTAGGTACTTACTCTTCTATCTGTATTGCAACTCCGGCAGTAGTTGATTTAGGAGCTAAGGCTGACGAAGAAAAAGAGAAGAAAAAAGTAGAGGAAGAAGCAATGGCTTAGGCACTACTTTCATATATTAAAAATCCCCGTTGTTTATTCAGCGGGGATTTTTTATTTCGGGGAAAATAGTTTGTTGATCAACGAAGTTTATGCTTTCTTAGCGTCAAGTATACGTTTGGCTTGTTGAATGTGTCGTTCATTATGAGCACTCACAAAATGAAAGGTATCACCTAATTTAAGTTTGAACCATTTACTGATAGATATAGGAGTTCTGAAATTGAGGTTTTTCTTCTTGGCAAGTTCCAGTAAATGAAGAAATTCTTTTTGTTGACCAATAAATCTATCTAAATGTTGAAGGTTTAAAGTGCTACCCGCTGGATTTTTGTCTTTGAAGGTTTTCATTTTATTCAGTTTCTCCTTTGGATACATGCTTTGAGTAAAGTAATTACCAAAAAATCCGGGTTTATAATTCGCGCTTTTAGCGGGTGGGGCTTTTTCTAAACTTTTGGTTAAGGAAGGATTGTAAAAATCACCATAGAGGTTCAGGTGCTCAATACATTCTAAAATGCTCCAAGAATTCTCATCTGCTTTATCATTGAGGGTGGCAAGATCTTCTGTTTTACAGTCCAAGGCAAACTGTATATGTTTGGTACTGTTCTCTTGCAAAAGTTTTATTAATTGAATCGTTTCCATAGTACTTTGTTTCCAATACAAAGGTCGAAAATTGATTCTTTATAAATCTTGATTCAAATTAAGAATTCATGATGCGCGAAAGTGTTTCAGGTGTCATACGCAGGTAATCGGCAATGTATTTATTCGAAACTTCTTGGAAAAGCTGAGGACTTCTTTGTAGAACGCGCTTGTATCTCTCTGTGGGAGAGGAAATCAATAAATCTTTTTCGCGTTCAAGTTGTTGGATGATTAAGTCTTGAAGCATAAGTATCCATTCTTCCTTAAATTGAGGGTGTTGGCATAGTAATTCTTCAAATTTGGATTTAGACAATATTTTAATTTGAGTTTTTCTTAAGGCTTGGATATGAAAATCCGAAGGAGAATTTAAAATGAAACTGTCTAATGCTGCAATGATGTTGTGCGTATACCCAAAGCGGATGGTATGTTCTTCTTCACCATTCACCCAATAAATGCGCAAACAACCTTCTGAGATGAAATAGATATTGGTATTGGTTTTGTCAAAGCAGTCAATGTAATCACCTCTTTTTAGGGTGAGTTCATTTTCCCATAGTGCATTGGAATGAATGTACTGAAGTAAGTTATTTTCTTCGGGCATGCTGTTTGATTAATAATTGGTCCAAATCCCTTCTGATTTTTGAGCGTATAGCAGCTCGTACAAATGTAAATTCTAAAAGTATAAGAAAAGGTAGGTAGTACAATATTTCAAGTCGATCTACTAAGTATGCAATACTACAGGCCAGGATACTCGAAAAGATGAGGACCAAGTAAATAATATTGGTTTTGGCTAGAACTTCGTAGGTATGATCTTTCTTTTTGCCAAGATAAAGTAGGGTGTATGAAAGGATGTACCTACCAGCCTTACCTAAATCAAGATATGTGTTATATTTCTTTTGAGACTGAAGTTTTAAGTCTTTGTGGTTTAGTTTGTTGGTGTAATAAAAACGCATTGTTATGCTTTCCCAATTTGCTTTATAAAAGCCTGTAGTTCTTCTGGTTTTTGAGTACCAATCAAACGCTTTTTACCGTTTTTAAAGACTAAACGGAGACCTTTATTTCCTTTCACATTATATACCCATCCATAAGCTGGAGCAAAACGTATTCCCCATCCTACAAAACCGTATTTAACAACTTGACTTTCTTCTATATCCTCCCACTTGTAATACTTGGTAAAAAAGGGAAACACTTGAACTTTAATTCCGTTTTTATCTATTGTTGTGTGCTGACGCCATACGAGAAATAATACGATAACCAGCATAATTATCCCAATACTGAGGATAAACTCATCCATTAGAAATTTTCCTTGATCTTTTCCCCATAGAAATTGGTAGGTCATGATACCGGCAACGGCAAGTAATATTCCCCAAATCCAGAGTTGGGTAAATTTTTGTGTTTCTTTAAACGTAGTATCCATTCTTTCAGCTTTTAGGAAATATAATTATTTTTAACGAAATTCCTTATGTCTCCGACCAGCTATAAATATAAGTCGATGGGTAATCAAAACTCTAACCTACCGGATCCACCAAACCCGAATGGATGTGCAATTTGGATAATTCTATTTATAGTGTTAATTGGGTTGTTGATGTTATTTAATTTCGAAGTTTGAGCTAGAAGTTATTTAAACGATATAGATTTAAACTACTTCATCTTCATCCTCCTCATATTCTTCAATAATCTTTTCCATTTGAACCGTTTGTGAACGTATATTTCTAGAAACCTTGTGTCTCAAAAATTTAACA
>NZ_JAWWCF010000196.1:0-5263 GCF_033720595.1 Lishizhenia sp.
CCCTTTGCATTGGCACCTACCACTAAATCTTTTATTCCATCGTGGTTTACATCTAAATAATAAGCAGCAGGGAAGATCTGTAAATTCGCGGGTGTGGTATTGCTTGGGAAGTTTAAATCGAAACTGGTCATGGCTGAGTTTTGATTGACAGCTGTACCACCATTGGTAACCAAAACTAAATTTTCGTGAGAAACATCACCGAGTACTAAATCGTAAACGCCAGAATTATCAATGTCTATAGCCAAAACAGTAGAACCTGAATGTCTGTTGCCACGTTGAGGGTTGGTGACCCAAGTTGTGCCATCGCAGGGTGGGTTGGTAGAATTTAAAGTAATACTGTTGTCTGTATTCCCTTCCTCAAATTGACCCCAGCATTCGTTATAGATTTCAAATTCTAGCGAATCAACGTTTCCATAATTTTCGATAGATAAGTTTTTATGGTACTCCACGGTTCCTCCGCTGTTACTAAATGTAAGTATGTCCATATCTCCGTCGTGGTCCACATCGACTAACGCAGGGATATCTGATGAACTGACAAAAAGCGTAGCTGGCCCTCCGTTGTAGATTGATTTTAGCTCACTTTTAAACAAATCAAAACTCAATTGATTCCCTGAACTCGTATTTTTATAAACACGTACACCTCCAATACCGTAGGTAAAAAGATCGAGGTCGCCATCATTATCGTAATCGAAAGTAGCTAAGCGGTAGCGGATGTCTGGAGGTAACTGAATTTCTGCTTTGTACTGGTACCTGTAGTGAGGATTCCCATTTTGAAAGCTTTTGAGGAAAAGTTGAATCTGATTGGAAGACCTATCGAATACCAACAAATCATCAAAACCATCTCTGTTAAAATCTAAATGAGAAAACTGTGCGTAATTTAAGCCACCCGCCCATGGATTGGAAAGTGTATCGCCGTTTATTTTTACTTGAGCAAAAGGGTTGTATTTAAAACCCAGTTGAGCTTGAAGTGAGTTGACAAGCGTAAGTACAACAATAAAAGCGATTAGTTTTTTCATGGATGCAATGATTTCTAGCCTTGAAATTACAAAATCTCTAGCGTTTTAGATGTCATTTTGAAGGAAGTGAAAGGTTTATTGAATGAAAGGAGAGGAATAATCTGTTAGGGGGAGGAACGGCACAACTTGATAGGGAGTTTTAGTGGAAGCCTTTGTGCAAAGCGACCAAAGAAGCTTTGCTGAAAGGGTCTGACTACTTAAACGATTTGAAAGGCGTACAGTGGATGACCCGACTCTCGATGAAAAATCGAGAGAACAGCCGGCTAAACAACTAAATTTATTTAAGTATTTTGTAAGCGTCTTGAGTATTAAACGTCTTTTGTATAAATGAGCACTATGGAACACATCGTAATTATTGGAAATGGTATTGCAGGAAGTACATTGGCGCGACATATTCGCAAGCTTTCTGACAAGCGCATAACCATGATTTCTGCAGAGCACGATAATTTTTTCTCGCGCACAGCTTTGATGTATGTGTACATGGGACATATGAGATTTAAAGATACAGAGCCTTACCCGAAATCTTTTTGGGAAAAGAATGACATTGCTTTGTTACACGATTATGTGAAGTGCATAGATGTGGAAGGGCAGGAGCTTTCTTTGGAAAAAGGCGAACGTTTGAAATATGATAAGCTGATCATCGCAACAGGGTCTTGTCCGAATAAGTTAGATTGGCAAGGTGTAGATTTAATTGGTGTACAGGGTTTGTATAGCAAGCAAGATTTAGAGAGCATGAAAGCCAATACACAGGGTATAAAACACGCCGTTGTTGTGGGAGGAGGATTGATAGGTGTTGAAATGGTAGAGATGCTTTTATCTAGAAATATCAGCGTAGACTTTATCGTTCGCGATGATCAATTTTGGAGGAGCGTTTTACCTGAACAAGATGCTGCATTTGTTTCTAATCACTTGCGCAAACATCATAATTTAAAACTTCATTTATCGGAAGAGCTGGATGAAATTTTAGGGAATGATGCTGGAGAGGTAAGGGCCGTAAAAACCTTACATGGAGAAGAAGAAATTCCATGCGATTTTGTAGGTTTAACCATAGGTGTTCATCCCAACTTAGCGGTTCTGCAAGGAAGTGATATAGCTGTGGAAAAAGGAGTTTTGGTAGATGAATATCTAAAAACAAATCAAGAAAATATTTACGCCATTGGCGATTGTACCCAACAAAAAAATCCTATGCCGGGAAGAAAAGCCATTGAACAAGTTTGGTATACGGGAAGGATAATGGGAGAAACTCTGGCACAAACGATTTGTGGGACTCCTACGAAATACAGTCCGGGTAACTGGTTTAACTCTGCGAAGTTTTTTGATTTGGAGTACCAGACTTACGGTTGGGTGCGCTCAGAACTTCAAGCAGATGAGGAGGAGTTTGTCTTTGAAGATAAAAAAGGAAAAGTGTTGGTTCACTTTGTTTACGATAAAAAAAGCAAAGCCTTGAAAGGAGTGAATACTTTCGGGTTGCGCTTGCGACATGAAGTGTTTGACCATTGGTTAACGCAGCAAACGGAGATAACGGAGGTGCTGTCTAACATTGAAAGTGCTGTATTTGATCCTGAATTTTTCACACGTTATGGTGCGGAAATTCTTACAGCCTTTAATGAGGAAAAGAAAATGAATATTGCCCTGAAATCTAAGAAATGGTGGCAGAAATTAATTCAAGCTTAAGAAGATGGAAACGAACTATTCATTAACAGGTGATGCA
Source organism: Lishizhenia sp. (assembly GCF_033720595.1). Lineage (GTDB taxonomy): Bacteria > Bacteroidota > Bacteroidia > Flavobacteriales_D > Crocinitomicaceae > Lishizhenia. The sequence goes on from NZ_JAWWCF010000196.1 coordinate 2,728, forward strand.
GGTCAATATTTAAATACTTGGCAGAAAATTGGTTTGGGGATTACTGGACTTGGACTTTTTATTGTGGTATTGTACTGGGGAAACTGGAATTCGCAAATCGAACCCTCTTGGTTTTTCTTTCCCTTGATGATTGCTTCTTTTGTATTGGGAACTGGTTTCTATACTTGGGGGGCTTATAAGGGAGCTCCGGCCGGAATAAAAAATAATGGTGTATACTTTAATCCCTTGACCAATAGAGGAAGTTTGGCTTGGGTTTCGGGAGTTTTACTTACACTGTTTTATGTGTGTTTATATTGGTTTCCTGGACATCTCGGATTAGGCATGGGAGCCAATGGTACAAATTTAGGATTGGTTGCACTCTTTGATGGTTTGAGTCATTTGTTCAGGAACAAAGATGCCGATCAATGGTTTGTGTATGGGACCTTTTATACCCTAGCCATAGTGTTTTTAGGAGTAAAATTCTTGGTGAAATACAGGCATAACAAATATCAGATAATACGAACGATAGTGGTGATGTTTTCTCAATTGGTTTTTGCCTATTTCCTCCCTTTTATATTAGAAGCTTTAGGAGCTAACGATGGCGGTTATTACAACTTGAATCCTGTAAATTATTACCCTTTAAATTATTCTTTCATTACGCCAGATCGTATAGACCCTATGGTGGCAGATGTGAACCAACCCATAGGAATGGCTTATTTGGTTTGGGGTATCATTGGCTTTTTAATCATTACTCCAGTAATTACTTATTACGTCGGAAAACGTTGGTATTGTTCATGGTTTTGTGGTTGTGGTGGATTAGCAGAAACTGCAGGAGATAGCTTTAGACATTTGTCGGATAAATCTGTGACCGCTTGGAAAATTGAAAGGTGGGTAATACACAGTGTAATGGTTTTTGTGTTTATCATGACCCTGGCGGTGATGTATACCTATTTTCTTAACCAGGAATTTGCGCTGCAATTTATTGTGCCGAGTAGAGGCGCGGGAATGTTCATCTTATTCGGATGGGTAGCCTTGGGGTTAATCGCCTTTTTATTCCTGTACTTTAAAAACAAAGGGAAATCAAGAAAGTACTTATTGGTTGGAGCTGCAATTTTTACTTTTTTAGGAGTACTGATGTTGGTGAATTATTCTTTAGGGAACCATCAAGCTTTTGGTATTGCTTCCTATAAAATTAAGCAGTGGTATGGTTTTTTTATTGGTGCTATTTTTTCCGGAATTATAGGTGTAGGATTTTATCCACTCTTAGGAAATAGAGTCTGGTGTAGATTCGGCTGTCCTATGGCTGGGTATATGGGAATTATTCAACGTTTTAAATCAAGGTTCAGAATTACAACCAATGGAGGTCAGTGTATTTCTTGTGGAAATTGTTCGACCTATTGTGAGCAGGGAATCGATGTGAGATGGTATGCCCAAAGAGGTCAGAACATCGTTAGAGCGAGTTGTGTAGGATGTGGAATTTGTTCTGCAGTTTGTCCTAGAGGGGTGTTGAAATTAGAAAATGGACCAGAAGAGGGTAGAGTAAATGATAATCCTATTCTCTTAGGAAATGATATGCCCCGCATGAATCCAAACGTAAAATAAAGTTACCTTAGATTTTTAAGGATGAAAAGTAAGCAAGTGTAGCATGAGGAATACTCCCATTATTAACGTGGTTATTCCTGCGTTTAACGAAGAAAAATCTATTGCGAAAGTAATAGGAGATATAGATAGAAATTTGGTTGACGAGGTAATTGTTGTAAATAACAATTCCACAGATAATACCTTAAAAGTTGCCCAGAATGCGGGCGCTGTAGTGTTAACGGAAAAACGCAAAGGTTATGGTTATGCTTGTTTATTGGGGATAGAAAGAACCCGTGCAAATACAGCAGATATTGTCGTTTTTTTAGACGGAGATTATTCTGATTATCCCCAGCAAATCAAAGAAGTTGTAACCCCTATTTTAGATCAAGATATGGATATGGTGATAGGTTCGCGTGCCTTGGGAAACCGTGAAAAAGGGTCTATGACTCCACAACAGGTTTTTGGAAATTGGCTGGCTACGCGCTTAATGAAACTCTTTTATGGAGCAAGTTTTACAGATCTTGGACCTTTTAGAGCTATCAAATCAACGTCATTGGAAAAATTGAAGATGGCCGATAAAACTTATGGTTGGACCATAGAGATGCAGATTAAAGCGGCTAAGCATAAGATGAACTTTTGTGAGGTCCCGGTAAAGTACAGAAAACGTATAGGTGTTTCTAAAGTCAGTGGTACCGTAAAAGGAACGGTGATGGCGGGGATTAAAATCATAGGAGCTGTTTTCAAGTATAAATTCACCAATAAATAGAAAAGATAGGAATGCGTTTAAATTTTTTATTTGAATGGGGAACAGCCTTTGGAAAAGAATATTTCTGGGGTGAGCTTTTGGCGACACTTATTTTGGTGAGTTATCTGTTGCTTCTTTTTTTAATATTCATGTATGGTGTTATGCAACTGCGTCTGGCTATTGCATATAGAAAATCTAAGCAAGGAACTAAAAGTGATGCGCCTTTAGATC
>NZ_JAWWCF010000197.1:0-5215 GCF_033720595.1 Lishizhenia sp.
ACTTCGGGAGTTCGTCCAAAGCATAGCGCTCCAAGTAATCATCATTTCTCTTTTCTGTTAAAGGTGAAGAAGAAGCGTAACCTTGACGTTCATATACAATTCCAGAAAGTTTTAGGCGGTCGCATAGTTGTTGAGGGAAATGTTTCCATTGTCCAATAGACCCTAAAGCCTCGTGCAGAAATACGGCTACAATATCCGAATTCGTATTTTCATTGATGCGTTGAAAGTGTATGTCTATATTATTATCTAAGGAAACAAAAGGCATAATCTGGGCATAAAAAAAGTCGACCAAAGCTGATCGACTCTTAAGTATTAATAAGGGGCTTACGATTTAACTCTTTCTACGTAAGTACCTGTTCTTGTATCAATTTTTATTTTCTCACCGTTGTCGATGAATAAAGGAACTCTAACTTCAGCACCTGTATCTATTGTAGCAGGTTTTAAACTGTTTGTAGCTGTATCTCCTTTAATTCCTGGCTCAGTGTAAGTGATTTCTGCTTCAATGTACATAGGTAAATCAACTAACAATGGAGCTTCTTCTTCCGCGTGGAAAGTAATCTCACAAATCATTCCTTCTGATAAGAACTCAGACTTTTCAACCATAGATTTATTGATGAAAACCTGTGTGTAATCTTCCGTATTCATGAAGTGGTAACCTTCATTTTCTGGATATAAGTATTGGTAACTTCTTCTTTCGATACGAACTGGGAAAATTTTGTGTCCAGCAGAGAAAGTATTATCTACAACTTTTCCTGTTTCAATGTTCTTAAGTTTCGTACGAACGAATGCAGGTCCTTTACCTGGTTTAACGTGTTGGAATTCTACGATAGACCAAAGTTTACCATTCCAATCGATGCAAAGTCCGTTTTTTATATCTGAAGTATCTGCCATATTTATATAGTTTGAGAATGCAAATGTAATAAATGATTGAGGAAAGTTGAGGAGAGGAGGTGGGAAAAGTTCATAATTCCATCGATTTTGTGAATATGCGGAATTCTACCTGAATTTTTTATATGACAAGAAAGTTGTACCTTATTTCTAATAAATCACAACCTAACAATCATGAAAAATTATAAGTTTTACACCACTTATTCTGTGGAAGAAAAATGTATAAGTTATTTCAGGAATCACCTTGAATGCAAAGTTCATAAATGTTCAAATTGTGCTTCAAAGAAATTAAAGTGGAGTCAAAAAATAATTGGATGGAAATGCTCAAGTTGTACCAAGAAAATATCACTTAAATCTATTTGTTTTATGAGAGATAGCAACAAATCCTTCTTTGACTGGCTAGAGATCTTACATTTAGTAATGAATGATAAAAAGCCCATGTCTATCAAGTCAATTCTCCGGCAATCTAGACAAAAAAGATACGGAACAGTTTTGTACATGGTTAGAAAAATTCAAAAGGAGTTGGGTAAAATCAATTCTAAAATTCAGTATACTAAAATATCAGAAATAACATTTCAAGGTGATAAAATCAACTCCATTAACTTTCCAGGAAAACTGACTTTATGTTATACGATATCGGAAGATAGAAAACGAGATGAAATTAGATTATTTCTTTCTAAGACTTACAGAGTATATACAAGAAGTTTAAAGAAAGAACTCCTAAAAAGTAAATTTCTTTTCCCAAAATTATTGACGAATAACGAGGAAGACGAATTAGCCATATCATCATGTGCTGAGCAGGGAATAAAGCAGGATTGGAAGAATAAAATTAAAGGTAATCTATTTAAATTATTAAAAGGGATACATCATGAAGTTGCTTGGTATAATCTTCAATTGATCTTAGATGAGTATAGTTTTAAATACAATAGAAGGTATAGTAAGGAATGGAAAGTTGATTTGTTTATGTTCGAGCTCACAATGTGAACAGGTAGAATTGCGCATACCCAATATTTTATCTTTAAAGAATAGAATTCTTCATCACTTTTCAATTACCTTTGCCCCCATGAGAAACAATCGCGAAGAAATTTCTGATTTGGTATTCGGTGTACGTGCCGTAATTGAAGCTGTTAGAGCAGAAGTGGAAATCAACAAAATAATGATTCAAAGAGGAATGCAAAAGGACCTCTTTAAAGAATTGAAGGAAGAATTAGCAGGGAAAAATTACACCCTCCAATTTGTGCCTTTAGAAAAGTTGAACCGATTAACACGTAAAAATCACCAAGGTGTAATCGCCTTTACTTCACCGATAAAATATCAAAATGTAGAGGATGTTTTACAAGAGATTTTTGAAAATGGTGATGAGCCAAACTTTTTAATTTTAGATAGAATTACAGACGTTCGTAATTTTGGAGCTATAGCAAGAACCGCTGAGTGTAGTGGAGTTCACGCGATTATTGTTCCTTCTAAAAATTCAGCATTGGTTACTGGAGATGCAATTAAGACAAGTGCGGGAGCATTGCATAAAATTCCAGTTTGTAAGGTTGATGATTTATCGGAAACGGTTCAATACCTTAAGTCTTCTGGTTTGCGCATTGTAGCTTGTACTGAAAAGACAGATAACTTTGTGTTCGATGTTACCCTCAATGAACCATCGGCAATCATTATGGGGTCTGAGGAAGATGGTATCTCTAAGGAGTTATTAGATTTGGCACATCAGAGAGCAAAAGTTCCATTATTAGGAACCATAGGATCGTATAACGTTGGTGTTGCAACAGGTATTATCTTGTACGAAAAAATGCGACAGTTAATTACAAGCTAATTTGTACTTTCAATTCTCAAGCTGTACTTTCATTTTATGAAAAGAACAAAACAATATATAACGCTCATCCTTATGGTAATGAGCGTTTTTCATATCCAAGCCCAACTTCCCAATAAAGCCGAAAAACTTGTAGGGAAATGGGAATACAAAAAAGGCAGTGGTTCTGAAGAATTTATCTTGGATGCTGACACCTTAAAAGGAACGGCATCGCTAGTGGATAAATACGGAGAAGAGGTGCCTGTGGAAAACATGCAAATCAAAATGGTTAACGGAAATCTCATTTATTCTGCCGAAAAAATAAGTGCGGATAGTTTGGAGAAGGTTGACCAGCATATTTTTGTGGCCAAAGGGAAACGACTCAAGTTCTACAATACAGAGGATGAGTTTGTACAAGCGCTTAAATACCGTGTGCGTTGGTTTAACGCGAATAAAATGGTTTTGGTAATTTATACTTCAGACCATCAAAAAAGAAAACTGAAATTGAATAAAGTGGATTAGGCCATTTCCCCCAAGGTCTTGGGGGGCGGGTCATCCGTTCCTATACAAACTACCAAAAATAACTTTCTCTAAAACGCATTTAGCTTCACGTTGGTCGCTAAGCTGCCTTTAAGTTCAAGTAAGTTTTTGTGAATTTTGTATACCACTACTACCCCTAATGGAAAAGGCCCGAGAAATTCCCGAGCCTTTTAAAATGTATGCGTATTTATTGCTTAGAATCTAATTCTTGCAAATCCAAAGGCAGTAGATACACTATGTGTATTGTCGCTCACAAAGCGCAAAATATCCGTAGATGAAATACCAAATTCATAGGCACCACCTCTTAAAATAAAGTTAACTCCGAGCGGAACGTTTGATTTGTAAACGCCACCTCCGTAATATCCGGCAGATAAACATAACCATTTGAAAAGTTTAAAATCACCACCTGCTGAGATTATGGGGTTGGCCAAACTTCCAGGATTGTCCTTGTTGAATGGAGCTACCACATCTACACCAATGTTTATGCGTTTAAAGAACTCCATACTTCCTCCAATGCGTATCGTAGCAGAGTTAGGAACCACAAGTTTTTCTTGGCCCTCTAACTCTAAAATACCATCCTTGTCTAAAAAGCGGTTGACCGATCTTAAAACGTTCGGATCTTTTAATCCTTCTAAGCTCACACTCCCAATTAAGGTGTCTCTTACCTTGTAAATGTTTTTGTTGTAGGTTACACTTCCTATGTTGTTGATGGCTAACCCAAAGGTGAAAATTTTAGCCATTTTTACAGTAGCAGAAAGGTCAAAACCGTATCCATTTCCAACAAGCTCAGGAATCTTCCTCGATGCTTCTTGCATTACTGCCGAAGGATTAGAATTGGCTACTGCACCATAGTCAATATCAAAGCTCGGACTCATTGCTGAGTATAGGTTTACGTTACCATTGCTGGACTCAAAATCAAAGTGAGCCACAGATTGAATGTAACGACCACTAATACCCCCGTATAAAGCAAAAGTTTCAGGTTTACCAAAGATTTTTCTTCCATAACCAATGTTCCATTCTCTGTCCCAACGTTGCTTAATTTTTGTTCCATCAGTTAACTCACTAATGAGAATAGGGGAGCTAATCTGACCAGAGATGGCTGCAGCTAAAGTGTCTTCAGAAATTCCAGGTCTGTTGGCTATTTGGGTTGTGTCTCCGTCAAAAGCTACGGTTAAAGAGTCAAAAATAGAAGCAAACTGACCTCTAAAGATAATGTCCGTAGTTTGTTGGTTGAGTTGTGAATACCAATTGAATTTTTCTCGAACTTGAACAGCAATTCCTCCGAATTTTTCGCCTTGATAAGCAAATCCAAACCAATTGTAATTTGCATTCATTGCGATTCCCTTCTCAGCAAAATTTGCTACAGATTCCTTTTGTTCTGCCAGGTTAAAACCTTCTGCAGAATTACCAGTTACTTCGTTGGTAATGGCAGTTCTTAAATTAATGAAGTTTTGTTTGGTAAGGGCTGGACTGTAAATACTAAAAGCCATTTCCGAAGTGCCAAAAGTTGCCTTTTTGTCTTCGTAACCCGTACCAGTACCAAGCATAGAAGTATTAATTCCTAAACATTGATAGTCTGTTAAAAAGGTAGTAGCTACCCCTTTTCCAATTGCAGTGTAGGCTCCATTCTGAGTTTGTCCGAAGACTATGGTCGTTGTAAAAAGAAGGATGACTAAACTGTAAAATTTCATAGCGTGTTATTATGTTCTGGATAAAAGTAATGATTTACTTCCATTTAATTCCGCACCCCATACATGGCTTCTCCGTACCACTAAAACTTTCATTTTTTACCAATAAATCAAGGGCATTTTTAAGGTCTTTTCCACTGACTTCAATATCATTACTTGGACGTGAGTCATCGATTTGTCCGTGGAAGTAAAGTTGCTTAGCGCTGTCAAATACAAATATATCTGGAGTGCACGCAGCGTTGTAAGCCTTGGCAATATCTTGCGTGCTGTCGTATAGGTAAGGGAAGGGGTACTCCAATTCTTC
>NZ_JAWWCF010000198.1:0-5192 GCF_033720595.1 Lishizhenia sp.
AAACCAATTGTCTTAAACAACATTTACTATGATTTCGACAAATGGAACATACGTGCAGATGCATCTCCAGTACTGGATAGTTTGGTAAAACTACTCAATGATAATCCAAACATTGAAATTCAATTGGGATCACATACGGACGTGCGTGGGACAAGATATTACAACCAATACTTATCTAATAAAAGAGCGAAGTCTGTGATGGACTACCTCATCAATAAAGGAATTGATCCAGCTAGATTAACATGGAAAGGCTACGGTGAGAGTGAACCGATTAACAAATGTGTTGAAGGTGTGTATTGTTCAGACATTGAACACGAAGAAAATAGAAGAACAGAATTTAGGGTCGTCAAGCAGTAGGTTTAGCGTTTGATGAACTGTTCTTCCATAAAACGGCTCACTAAAAGAAAGTCCTGTGTATGCGCGCAGGGCTTTCTACTTTTTCAATTAAAATCTTGACACCCACTAAATCATTTTCTAAAATCCTCTACACCACAAATAACCATCTGTAAATCAACAGAGAAAAACACACCTCTACCCCTCCACAAAAGTCTTCAATTATTTTAATCCTAAGCTGGCTTTTCTGTAACCTAACTCACCCCGGAAATATAAAATTTATATTACATTTGCTTTACCAAAAAAAAAATTAAAATGGCAAGTAAATTCCAAGCTGAGATTGATGCTTTCATGGCGAAAGTAAAAGCTATTCATGGACATGAAGCTGAATTTATTCAAGCGGTTGAAGAGGTTGCAGAAACTGTAATCCCTTTCATGAATGATAATCCAAAATACAAAGAACACAACATTTTAGAGCGTATCGTTGAACCTGAAAGAACGATTATCTTTAGAGTTCCTTGGTTAGATGATAATGGGAAAGCACAAGTAAACAGAGGATACCGTGTTGAGTTTAACTCGGCTATCGGACCTTACAAAGGTGGTTTACGTTTCCACCCTTCAGTAAACTTGTCTATCCTTAAATTCTTAGGATTCGAGCAAATCTTTAAAAACTCTTTAACTACACTTCCTATGGGAGGTGGTAAAGGTGGATCTGATTTCGACCCTAAAGGAAAATCTGACAATGAAGTAATGCGTTTTTGTCAATCATTCATGACAGAATTAGCACGTCACATTGGACCAAATACTGACGTACCAGCTGGTGATATCGGTGTTGGTGGACGTGAGATTGGATACATGTTTGGACAATACAAAAGAATTAGAAACGAATTTACTGGTGTTTTAACTGGTAAAGGACGTAACTGGGGTGGATCTTTAATTAGACCAGAAGCTACAGGATACGGTACTATTTACTTTGCTAAAGAAATGTTAGCGACGAAAGGTGATACATTCCGTGGTAAAACTGTTGCGATCTCAGGATCAGGAAACGTTGCACAATACGCTTTAGAGAAAGTAATTCACTTAGGTGGTAAAGTTGTTACAGTTTCAGATTCTTCAGGATACGTTTACGCTGAGAACGGATTCCACTCTGAGCACTTAGATTTCTTAATGGAATTGAAAAACGTTAGAAGAGGAAGAATTAATGAATTAGCTGAGAAATTCGGATTTGAATTCCACGCTGGTGAAAGACCATGGGGAGTTAAATGTGATGTTGCAGTACCATGTGCTACACAAAACGAATTGAACGGTGAAGAGGCTAAAACATTATTAGCAAACGGATGTATCTGTGTTGCTGAGGGTGCTAACATGCCATCTACTCCAGAAGCTATCGAATCATTCCAAGAGGCAAAAATCTTGTTCTCTCCAGGTAAAGCTTCTAACGCTGGTGGTGTTGCTACTTCAGGTTTAGAGATGTCTCAAAACTCATTAAGAATGAGCTGGACTGCTGAAGAAGTTGATACGAAATTACACGATATCATGGTGAATATCCACGAGCAGTGTGTTACTTACGGTAAAACTGAAGATGGAACTATTGACTACGTGAAAGGTGCAAACATTGCAGGTTTCGTAAAAGTAGCAGATTCAATGATCGATCAAGGTGTGATCTAATTCACAACACTATATTTAAAAAGCCGACTTCTTTTAGGAGTCGGCTTTTTTATTTGAAAAGAATTAAATCTTCAAATAAAAAAAGCTACCCCTTGCGAAGTAGCTTATCAATTTTTTGCTCAATTCTTTTAAAAATCGTTGTCGTCGTTAGCGTTTTCCTCTAAGTAGTCAACGTCATCGTGTTTATCTTCATATTCCTCTCTAACGTCGTCTCTTAAAACTCCGTCTTCATCGAAATCATCATCGTCTTCTACTATACTAATCGCTTTAACCCTGTTCATGCGCACCAAGTAATACACATCATCCGTTTCAAAAGGTAAGCCCATTTTCTCATCACCGTTTTGCGTATTAAAGCTAATTAAGTGATGCGCAAAACCACGTGGATAAACCAATTTGATTTGCTCCTTTACCGACTCCGACAATTGGTCGTAGTCTTTCATAATTCTAGGTTTACTCATTCTATTAAGATTAATTTCTTATAACAAACATATTCCATTTTCTAATTCGATAATAATAAATCAGGATATTTTTTTTCACGAATTTACCATGTGATTGGCAAGCTTTGGAAAACAGTTATATAAGGCCGTACTCAAATTCTCACCTAAATCCATACTATCAATGGCATCCTTCATACAACGCAACCATTCGTCTCTTGCCTCCTCTGTAATTTCGTGTGGAATATGACGCATACGCATTCTGGGCGGACCATATTTCTCGATATAATATTGCGGACCACCAAGAAACTGACATAAAAAGCGAAACTGCTTATCTTTAATTTCTTCTATATCATTCTTAAACAAATGAGAGATTACTGGGCTCTCAAAAACTCTAGCATAAAACCTATTCACGAGTTCTTTAATGGCCTGTTCTCCCATTACCTCATAGATTGTCATCACTTACTTCCCTCTATTATTTAACGCCTTCATTATAGCATCAACCTTGGTTATGCATTCTTCGTATTCCATTTCAGGATTCGAATTGATTGTAATTGCTCCTCCAACCGGACAACTTAAATATCTATTGGCTTTACTGTAAAGTAAACTCCTGATTACAACATTGAAGTCAAAATCTCCATTTGGTTTGATATAGCCAATAGCTCCAGAATACACCCCTCGTTTAAAGGATTCAAATTCTTCTATCAATTCCATAGCACTGATTTTGGGAGCTCCTGTCATACTTCCCATGGGAAACAATGCTTTCAATAATTCTACAATGGTTGTTCCCTCCTTTTGATCGGCATGAATGGTTGAAATCAACTGATGCACAGTTTCGAAAGAATAAATACCAAACAACTCTCTTACATTGACACTTCCTTTCTTAGCAACTTTCGACAAATCATTTCTCACCAAATCCACAATCATTACATTTTCTGCTTTCTCTTTGGGATCTTTGGTGAGCAAATCTCTCAAACGCACATCTTCCTCTTGATCGGCACCACGCTTACTAGTACCTTTAATGGGCTGTGAAACCAAATCATCTCCCGTCTTTTGCAGGAAACGTTCTGGACTCCCACACAAAATGTAATTCCCCTCAAACTGGATGTAAGAAGAGAAAGGTGCACGGGTAACATTATTCATTTTAAAATACTCCCCCATTGGGTCTATTAAATCCACATTTTCCGCATAAAACTCTTGACAAAATGTTACTTCATAGATATCTCCCTGTTGAATATGTTCCTTTAAGTTTATAATCTTTTCAATGTATTCCTCTTTAGAAATTCTCGATTTAAAATGGATTTCCTGTTTAGGATATTGCGCCATGATTTCTTTCTCTAGGAAATCAACCACAAAATCTAAAGCCTCAGTATCTCTATCTCCACTTAAAAACATTAAATTTTCTGACTTCAGCTCTACGACATATTTAGGTACATAAAAGAACAAGTCTGGAAAATCTAAGTAATCGTTATTTTCAGATTTTAGGTCTTCTATTTCATTCTTAATGTCATAGCCCAAATAACCAAACATATATTTCCCCTTATGGACCTGGGTAAAGTCATATAATTCTTTAAGAGCACTGCCAACATTGGCTTTCATAACAGGTCCTTCACCAAAAGCGAGGAGACCACTTCCATCATTACTATTGAGATATACTATAGGAAAGTCTTTCATTTGAGAGTTTTTAGTTGTACCATGAGTTTGTCTTACCCAAAGTTAACAATACAGAATTATTTTTTTTATCTTCACTAGACAAAGTTTACTGTATGGTCTACCGCATTCTTAAGTTTTTAATTGGAATTGGAATACGCTTGTATTACAAAGAAATAAAAATTAACGAGAAAAGACACCTCAATACGAATGGTCCCCTCATTATCATTGCCAACCACCCCAACACATTAATGGATGCTTGGGTATTAGGCATGATTTCTAAAAAGCCAATTTATTACATGGCTAAGGCTACCTTATTTGACTCTAAATTCAAATTAAGAGTCCTAAGAAGTTTAAACATGATTCCAATTAACCGTCAAGGAGAAGGTACAACAAAAGGCGTAGATAACACACAATCTTTTGAAGAATGCTATAAGCGTTTAGAAGAAGGGAAAACTTTGGTAATTTTTCCTGAGGGCACCAGTTACAAAGAAAGGATACTTAGAAATTTAAAAACAGGTACAGCCCGCATTGCTTTAGAAACTGAAAAGAGGAATGAAGGTAAATTGAATTTAAAAGTTGTTGCGGTAGGGTTAAATTACTCTCAACCGGAAAAATTTAGATCTAAAATTTTAGTAAACATAGATGAACCCAAACCTGTTCAACCCTACCTAGAGGAGTACATCAACAACCCTTCTGGAGCAAGTAGGAAACTTACAGAAAACTTTAGAACACGCTTAGAGAAGGTACTTGTAACTACCCAAAATAAAGAAGAGGATGAACTGGTAGAAAGTCTTCATCAAATCTTAAACTCTAAATACATTAAGCAAAAAGATAAAGGAGTTAAGGCTGAAGTAAACCACCTCAAAGATATTACAGCGAGTTTGATTGAAATTAACTTATCAGAGCCTTGGCTCATACAGGAAATTCAATCTAAGGTAGATGGTATTAAGTGGCGCTTAGATAAAATGCAAATCCGTGCAGATTTTTTAGACAGAAGGTTTAGAAGTACTATGTTTTTCAGACAAGTATTATTGGCTGTAATGTTTATACTTCTCGCCATCCCTGTTTTTATTTACGGACTCATTCATAATATTCTTCAATACC
>NZ_JAWWCF010000199.1:0-4989 GCF_033720595.1 Lishizhenia sp.
ATTGAAGATAAATCGATTGATTTAATATTTGTTGACCCGCCTTATAATATTGGCAAAGACTTTAATGGTCGTAAAGACAAGTGGGATACTGACCAAAAATACTTGGATTGGTGTTACCAATGGATAGACTTGTGCTTAAGAAAGCTGAAGGACAGTGGAAGTTTTTATGTAATGACTTCAACACAGTTTATTCCTTATTTCGATTTGTATCTACGAGACAAAACCTCAATTCTTTCTCGTATAATTTGGTCTTATGATAGTTCTGGAGTTCAAGCCAAGAACTATTTTGGTTCAATGTATGAACCGATTTTGTTTTGCGTAAAAGACTCTAAAAACTACACCTTTAATTCGGACGAAATACTTGTTGAAGCTAAAACGGGTGCAAAAAGAAAATTAATTGATTATAGAAAAAATCCGCCACAACCTTACAATACAAAAAAAGTCCCTGGAAATGTTTGGGACTTTCCAAGAGTTAGGTATAGAATGGCTGAATACGAAAATCACCCGACCCAAAAGCCTATTGCTTTACTTGAAAGAATCATTAAAGCAAGTTCAAATGAAGGAGATACGGTGTTAGACCCATTCTCAGGAACGTTTACAACTTCATTTGTTGCTAAGTCGCTCAATAGAAAGTCCATTGGTATTGAAATAGATGAAGATTTTACAAAAATTGGTATTAGAAGAGTTTTAGAAGAAACCATTCTGAACGGAGAAGAATTAAAACCAGAACCTAAATCATATCAAATTAAAAATCAAACTCAACAAACATTATTTGAACCCAAAGTATGAAGCACTCTTTTACAGAAACAATATTTGACGTTCTAACCAAACACTTTGGAGAAGAAGCGGAAGCAATATTTAATAACAGTGAATTATTAAAGTACATAAATCAAAAAACAGTTTCAGCTCACAAAGGCTCAAAAGCTCGAGGGAGTTTTGGGAACCTTTATGCAATATATGTGCTCGTTGAAGATTATATAAAAGAAGGATTTCACGAAAAAGGAGATTATTCGAAATACGAAGGTGCTAAATTCTCAGACCTTTTTAAACGACAAAGAGAATTGCCTTTTGGTGCTAAACTTCAAAATCACGCTTTAAATCAGCGAATGAATTTAGAGTTTAGAAAGTATTTCCCAACCTGTGATTTTATTCCAATAATTAGAGTTGTTGAAACAAAACGATATTGGATAAATACAAATCTGATAGAACTAAAGGTAAACAAGAAAACCGTGAATATTTCTCAGGTAATTATAGAAATCATAGATGCTTATGCAGCTTCAAAAAGAAGTGCATTTGAGAGCTTCATTGAAACTTGTGAACGGCTAAAGGACATTGAGAATGAACAGCCAGAAGAAATCAAATCGTTCATTTTAGGTTTATTAGAACCAAACATTGATGCAAGAATTTTTGAAATCGTCAGTTACTCAATTCTCAAAGCCGACTACAATGATCAAACGGTTTATTTTGGTTTCACAGAAGATTCCATTGAGCCTGAAAATTTGAAGCTTTACAAAACAGGTAGAACGAATGCAAATGATGGTGGAATTGATTTTGTAATGAAACCTCTTGGTAGATTCTTTCAGGTAACTGAAACAACAGATGTAAAGAAGTACTTTTTAGATATTGATAAGCTTGAAAAATTTCCAATAACTTTTGTTGTAAAATCTACTGAAACTGTAGAAAAATTAAATGACCGAATCAAAGAAGGAGCTAAACAACAATATTCAGTTGAAGCAATTGTAAACAAGTATGTTTCCTGCATTGAAGAAATAATAAATATTGACAAGCTAAAAAGTAGTTTACAGTCTGCTGAAAGTAAAGGCAATATTCCTGACGTACTTAATGAGATTATCAAACAAAGTAAAGTGGAATTTAACTATGACGTTGAAGAATAATACCAACGCACAGTTCAAGCACATTGTAATCCTCGTTCCTGCGGTTGCAAAGAGCTTTCACCCCAACGCACGGACGAAAAAGAAAAACAAAAACGGGGCACAACAAAACCTATACGCAATGCCCTTCGGGACACTGCGCAAAGCCAAAACGTTGTGCTTAATTAAATGAACAAAGCATTTAAAAAGATCGAGACCATTCAAAACCAAGTAAAAGACTCAGTAAATGATTTACTTGTAGAAAATGGATATTCTCTTAACAAAGAAGAAAAGTTCGGTGATAGCCAAGCTCTGCTTCTTCAATGGACGAATGACGACAGTAATCATTCATTTCAGTTAATCTGGGACATAAGAGAACAATGGTTTGATCTAGGTGAGTTTAATCGGACAAATAATCTTAATTACGCAGAAAGATCTGAAATTGATTTGTTCCCTTACTCGGTATTCGGAGTTCTGTTTAGAGACAGATATAATAAAAACTACACTAAGAAAATTGAATTCAAAATCAAAGAAAAACTAAGCTCAACAAAACCTAAACTGCATTAAAACGCAGTTTTGCCTAAACGTTAGCATGCATTTAAAAACGAAAACATGAAGGCTTGGAAAATATCATTTTGGATTACCGTGACACTAATGATCGTGTCCAATCTATTTTGGTTATATCAGGTAAATGATACTGCGATTGGACATGGATACTACCAAGTAAGCTGTGAAGAATTCAAAGAAAACTCAGATATTCTCAATGCGTCACTCAATGGATTTGAGAATATAGGTGACTTAACCGCTTTTCTGGAGAAACACGAAATAGAATTCGAGACTATCAATAAAGCCAACAATGAGAACTATATCATTATCGGTTCATTAGTAATTCAATTCCTTGATAACGGGGAAATTGTCACGGAAAAATGAAAAATAGAATCTCAATATCACTTATATTATTATTCGCAAGTCTAAATCTATTCGGGCAAGTAAATGATGATTCGATACGACAAGTGGTGTTAAATAATAATGTTACTGATAGTCTTTATGTCTTCGGTCAATGGAATAAAACAGACGGAACCGAAACTCATCTTAGATACCTTGGGACAATTAAATCTCCTGAAGGTGAATATAAGATTATGACCTCCTCTTGGTTTTGGGGACTATCAAAAAGAGCAACTAGCAGAATTTTAGTATTTAATGACAAAAATGAATACTTAGGGAATTACTATGTCGGCATGACTTATGACTTGCCAGAAAAAATTGAGAATAACCAGGTTGTGTTTTTACATTCTAAAACTGATGAATGTGACAAAAAGAAAGTCACTAAATTATCTTTTGAAAGTGGAATTCCAGAAGAGTTCTTTTTAGAATGTAAAGATGGTTATGGAGATATTTACAAATTTGATAAAGAATAAAAACTAGCTACAACAAAAGGTATAGTGCACGCCCTTCGGGACACGCACCATACCCAAAACGTTAGTAACAATGTATGGGATACCTAGGGATTCAATCATATCATCCGACAGAGTACAGAGAATTATCATTATTCTATGACTACGCGAGTAGCGTGTTTGCCAAAACTAAGAATAGAAAAATTGATGGATATAAAGCTGTATTCAACCAAAACGGTGATTTTTGCGAGGACTGCCCTTTAATTATCCAGATAGATGATATAAACTTTGAGATAAGTACTTCCCAAGATGAACTTATTTCATTAACAACAAACTCAATTGATTTAAAAGAAGAAATTGTTTGGTTGGAAAAAGACAAATGGACTTGGGTAGACAGTGGATTAACTATATTAGATAGACTTATTGGGCATAAAATTAACTCAATAAGTATCATAGGATTGGATTACGGAGATATTGGAAAGGCAATCCACGGAATTCTATTTAATTGTTCAAATAATGATAATTCTTTTAAATTGTTGATTAGAACTAATTATGATAAAATCACCTTATTATCAATCGAAGATGATAAGACTGAAGAACCCAAAATAGAAATGAAATGTTACTAACATGCAGGGAAAAAATGGCGCACGATTATACTTTAGAAAAGCGCCACTTTTCCTACCGCAGAACCGTTAGGCACAAGTATGAAAAAAGCTAATAAAATACTATTGACCATACCTTCCATTTTAGGATTGAGCTATATGCCGACCGTCTGGATTCCTAAAGAGTTTCATTGGCTTGTACCATCTATGAAAGCTTATTACATCCAGGTTGGAACACTTCAAGCATTAACAATTCTACAACTCGTGATTTTGATTAGGAAACTTTGGTCTTTTAAAAATTTAGAAAAGTCGAAGAAGTCAGATTGGACTTGGTTATTGATATTGTTTAACTCAATAACTTCTCTGATTTTCATCTGGAAAAGAGTAGATGAATTTGAAGAATTAAATAATAAAAAAGAGCCTAACAAAACCTAAACTGCATTAAAAAGCAGATTAGCCTAACCGTTATGCGTAATTGATAACCATGATGAAATATTGTATAATTCTAATTATAGGTGTATTATTCCTCGTTTCATGTAAACAGGAAGTGGAAATAAATTCACTAGAGAGTTTACGAGAGAACATATCTCCTCAATCAGAGAAGTTTAGCTTGAATACAAACCAAGACAATTACATCGAGGGAAAACAAGGAACCGTAATATTCTTTCCTGCAAATTCGTTTGTTTATGCCAATGGTAAACCTGTTAAAGGTGAAATTGAAATAAATCTTGAAGAATATTATTCCATTTCTGATATCGTTTCGAATAACCTATCGACACTTTCAGATTCTTTATTACTAGAAACTATAGGAATGATAAACATCAAGGCAACATCAAAAGGCAGAGAAGTACAAATAACCCCCTCTATGTCCTATGTTGTTTGTTTTCCCCAAAAAAAGGAACAAGAAATGGAACTTTTCTATGGGAATAAGAACTCTAATGGTGAGATGAATTGGAAACTCGAAAATGCTGCCAATTATCAAGATGAGAAGACTGATAAAATCAATTATCTCAACGTAGATTCTTCACTTGTAAATGAGTACGTCGGCATATCATGTTGGACTGCAGCGTCAACTGATCCTAATGGTCGAAATTGCAGGTTTGATTGGGACTTAAATCACAA
>NZ_JAWWCF010000200.1:0-4926 GCF_033720595.1 Lishizhenia sp.
AAGATACTGCTGCAATGTTAGGTGTGAAGGAAGAAGAATTAGCTGATTTGTCTAAGAAATTCCAGTTCACAGTGAACGAAATCAAACAAATGGAATTGGCTGAATTGAACCAAGAGTTGTTTGACAAGTTATTCGGAGAAGGAGAAATCAAATCTGAAGAAGAATTAAGAGCAAGAATTGCTGCTGACTTAGAAAGAGTTTGGAGTAACGATAGCGATAGATTGTTAGCGCGTAACATTACTAAAGATTTGTTAGCGAAAACAGAATTTGAATTACCAAACACGTTCTTGAAGCGTTGGATTCAAATGTCACAACCACAAGACAAGCCAGTTTCTATGGAAGAAATTGAAGCACAGTACGAAGGTTACCAAGAGAACTTGAAGTGGCAATTGATCCAAGGGAAAATCTTTAAGTCTAACGACATTAAGATTGACCAAGCAGAAGCTTTAGAATACACGAAAGGATTGATGGCGCAACAGTACGCTCAGTACGGAATGCCAGCTCCAGAAGATAAAGAATTGACTGAAGTATCTCAAAAGGTATTAGCAAACCAAGAAGAAGCTCAAAGAGTTTACGATATGTTGGCTGATCAGAAGTTAACAGCTTACTTTAAGGATACAGTTAAATTAACTGAGAAAGAAGTTACTTTCGACGAATTCGCGAAATTAGCTGAAGAAGCTCAAGCTTAATTTTAAGATAAACTTTACAAAAATCCCCATCGCGTTTTACGTGGTGGGGATTTTTTTTGATTCAACAATTCAACAATTCAACAATTGAAAGATTTAAAAATTGCGGTTTGAACTATTTATATAATTTGAATCCTTGAATCCTTGAATCCTTGAATCCTTGAATCCTTGAATCCTTGAATCCTTGAATCCTTGAATCCTCTAACCGTCTAAGAACCCAGTTAGCGATTGGATGGGAAAGCCCGGAGGCTTGAAAAGCAAAGCGCGGTTTTAATTCCTTATGAAGGATTAAAAAAACTGCCTAAAACTTAGGATTGAGTAAAAGTTGACCAAAGTTTCTAGTGCCTTTCCTTGAAAATAATTTCTTTAGCTAAAATCTATACTTATTTTTGTGCAAAACGATTAAAGATGATAGTTGTAACAGGTGCCGCAGGTTTTATTGGTAGTGCTTTGGTTTCTAAATTGAACCAAGCGGGACATGAACATATAATGGTTGTTGATGATTTTTCTAAGACGGAAAAAGCGCACAACTTAGCTGGTAAAACGATAGGTGCTAAAATTTCTAGAGCCGATTTTTTAACTTGGTTGAAAGAAAATGGTAAGGAAGTAGATTTCGTTTACCACATAGGGGCAAGAACAGATACTTCTGAATTTGACAAAGCTATTTTTGACGAATTGAACGTGGAGTACTCGAAGGAAATTTGGAGATGGTGTACACACTACCAGATTCCTTTGGTTTATGCTAGTTCTGCAGCTACATACGGAATGGGAGAGTTAGGTTATAAGGATGACCACAAAATTATTCCTCAATTAAAGCCCTTGAATCCTTACGGAGATTCTAAGCAAACTTTTGATGAGTGGGTATTGAAACAACATTCACATCCTCCATTTTGGGCAGGGTTAAAATTCTTTAACGTGTATGGACCCAACGAATACCACAAAGGTCGTATGGCTTCTGTAGTATATCATGCTTACCACCAAATTAACAAAACGGGAGCGATGAAGTTGTTTAGATCGCACAATCCAGAGTACAAAAACGGAGAGCAGAAAAGAGACTTTGTGTATGTGAAGGATTTGGTAAACATCTGTATGTTCCTAAAGAACGAAAAAGTAGAAAGTGGTATTTACAATTTAGGATCTGGAAAGGCACGTACTTTCTTAGACTTAGTAAAAGCTACTTTTGAAGCCATGAACAGAGAAGAAAATATTGGTTTTATTGACACTCCAGAGGATATCAGAGACAAGTACCAGTATTTTACGGAAGCGGACATGACTAAATTGATCACACAAGGGTATAGCAAAGGATTCCACACTTTGGAGCAAGGGGTAGAAGACTACGTGAAGAACTACTTGATGGCCAATAAATATTTTTAATAGAAAGAAGTAAAGGATAGGACTATCCATATAGAAGAAATGCAAGAGAGAATGCATATCTTCGCAATCAAAATAAACACCAATGTTAGAGATTACAAGAATTAGAGCAGATAAGGATGCTGTTATTGAAGGGTTGAAGACGCGTATGATAGATGCGACAGAAGTGGTAAACAATATTGTTGCTACAGATGAGTCGTGGAGAGCGAAAAAATCTGAATTGGAATCCATTGCTGCAGAAATGAACAAAATTTCTAAAGAAATTGGTATGCTTTTCAAAGAAGGAAAGCGCGATGAAGCGGAGGCAGCGAAAGCAAAAACTGCTACATTAAAAGAAAACGAAAAAAGCTTGAAAGCGGAAGTTGAAGCTTTGGAGAATGATTTGCAAGAATTGTTGTACCAAGTGCCTAATGTTCCGCAAAGCATAGTGCCAGCAGGAAAATCTGAAGACGACAACGTAACTGTTGAAGAAATTGGAGAACCTGTACAGTTTAACTTTGATGCTTTACCACACTGGGATTTAGCAGATAAGTATGGGTTAATTGACTTCGAAACAGGTGTAAAGGTAACTGGAGCTGGTTTCCCAATTTATAAAGGAAAAGGTGCGAAATTACAACGTGCTTTGATTAACTTCTTCTTGATGGAAGCAGATAAAGCAGGGTACGAAGAGTTTATTCCTCCACACGTTGTGAATGAGGCTTCAGGATACGGTACAGGACAGTTGCCAGATAAAGAAGGGCAGATGTACCACATTGGCGTGGATGATTTGTACATGATTCCGACGGCAGAAGTTCCTTTAACGAACATTTACAGAGATGTGATTTTACCGAATGAAGATTTCTCTATTAAAATGACAGGATACACGCCTTGTTTTAGAAGAGAAGCAGGTTCTTACGGTAAAGATGTAAGAGGATTGAACAGATTGCACCAGTTCGACAAAGTTGAAATTGTACGTGTAGAGCACCCAAAGAATTCTGAAAAAGCTTTGGTAGAGATGGTAGACCACATCAAAGGATTGTTGGAGAAGTTAGGACTGCACTATAGAGTTTTGCGTTTATGTGGAGGAGATTTAGGATTTACTTCTGCAATTACATATGATTTTGAAGTATACTCTGCTGCACAAGAAAGATGGTTAGAGGTGAGTTCTGTATCTTGCTTCGAAACTTTCCAAGCCAACCGTTTAAAACTGAGATTTAGAGGTGAAGATAAAAAGACACAACTGTGTCATACATTGAATGGATCTGCATTGGCATTGCCGCGTATCGTTGCTGCCTTGTTAGAGAATCACCAAACAGAAGATGGAATTATGATACCTGAAGCGTTAAGACCGTTTACAGGATTTGATAAAATTGACTAAGAACAAAAAGATGAGTGAAAGTAAAATTAGCACTGCGAAAGCACCGAAACCTGTAGGTTTATACCCACACGCCAGAAGAGTTGGAAATTTATTATTCCTTTCTGGAGTTGGGCCAAGAACAGCAGGTTCTGATGCTACTGATTCTGCAGTACCAGGTTTGAAATTGGATAAGAATGGAAATTACTTGGAGTTTGATTTCGAAGCGCAATGTAGAAGCGTATTCGATAACGTGAAAGTAATTTTAGAGGAGTCAGGAAGCTCTTGGGAGAACTTAGTAGATGTTACTGTTTTCTTAACGAACATGAAAAGAGATTTCCATACGTACAATAAAATTTACGCGGAGTACTTTAAAGATAACCAGCCGTGTAGAACAACTTGCGAGATCAGCAGCTTGCCTACGCCGATTGCGATTGAATTGAAGTGTATTGCAACCATAGAAGATTAATTATGATAGGATTTGTAATAAGAGTAATTGTAGCCCTTGCATTTTTAGGATCAACGGCTGCCTTATATGCAACAGGTTACTGGGGATGGGGAATTGTGATGACATTGTTCTCTGCATTGGTAGTGTTGACGTTCTTTAGAAACGAGAATATTATTATAGCCCTTTACCAAATGCGTTTAGGAAGTAAAGAGAAAGCGTACAAAGCATTGCAAAGAATCAAAGCACCACACATGTTGCCGAAGAGTCAGCACGCTTACGTGATCTACTTACAAGCGATGTTAGGTGCACAAGAATTAGGATTTGCTAAAAGTGAGCAAATGTTATTGAAAGCGCAAACATTAGGTTTACGTACCAAGCAAGATCAAGCCATGTGTAAAATGCACTTAGCGGGTATCTGTATGCAAACTGGACGTAAGAAAGAAGCGCAAACTTTGTTGTCTGCCGCTAAGAAATTAGACGAGAACAACATGTTGGCTGATCAAATTAAAATGATGAAAAATCAAATGGGTCAGGTAGCGTCTAAAAACCAGATGCGCCAAGCCATGATGATGAAAGGAAGAAGAAAGTCTCCAAAAATGAGATAGACTTTTACCGATTGATATTAAAATCCCCATTGCGTTGTAACGTGGTGGGGATTTTTTTTGATTCAACAATTCAACAATTCAACAATTCAACAATTTGAAGATTTGAAGGATTTGAAGATTTGAGTATTTGATAGTTTGAAGGTGTTTTCTTTTTGTAGTGGCTGATCTGGAAACTTGGACTGCGCTCATCTCGACTCCGCTCGATAACCTTGGTTGCTGCTTTTATTTACGAGTGGAGACAGGGTTTCTAAGATAGTGGTTTGGGAGTGAGGTCGTACTATCGTGGAACCGAAGCCAAAAGCCTTCTTGAAGAACCTATTTTCGTTTGTTAATCGGGATTTGTAGAATTTGATAGATTTAAAAATTGTGGTTTGAACTATTTATATAATTTGAATCCTTGAATCCTTGAATCCTTGAATCCTTGAATCCTTGAATCCTTGAATCCTTGAATCCTTGAATCCTTGAATCCTTGAATCCTTGAAT
>NZ_JAWWCF010000201.1:0-4878 GCF_033720595.1 Lishizhenia sp.
AGAAGTGTTCCGTTTTCAAGAAGGTCCTATAGATGACGCAAATGGCCCAGAAGGGTTTCTAAACGCATGGCCCTTAGATGAAGCATACATTGATTATGTAGAGGGTAACGAAACAGCAGGTATCATTAATGATCCTTCTATTAATATCACACCAGAACTATTGGAAAACTCCAACGAAAATGGTGGTGAGAAAAACATTTCTGTAGGTTACCACGCCATTGAGTTCTTACTTTGGGGACAGGATGATGCGAATACAGCTCTAATGACACCTGGAAATAGACCCTTTACAGATTATGTGACAGACGGTACTGGAACTGCGAGCAATCAAGACAGACGTGGTCAATACTTAAAAATTTGCGGAGATTTACTTGTAGAGCATTTGGCATACGTAAAAAACCAATGGGCAGAAAATGGGAACTACAGAAAAACTTTCTTAGCGATGAATACCAAAGAAGCCATTGACAAAGTGCTTACAGGTATGGGAATTCTTTCTAAATCCGAATTGGCCTCTGAACGCATGTTTGTAGCTTTGGATAACCAAGACCAAGAAGATGAGCATTCCTGTTTCTCTGATAACACGCACAGAGATATACTATTAAACGCACAGGGAATTTACAATTTATACTTCGGTACTTACACCCAAACAAATGGTCAAAAAATAACAGGAACTTCTATTCAAGATATTTTGGCAGCAACTGAAAAGGAAAAAGAAGAGAAATATACAGCTGTATTTAAGGAAACATTGAATGCGGTTAAAGAAATTCCAGCTCCTTTTGACTATGCTTTAACACAAGAGTCTATAGGTGGAAATGGACCAATAATGTACGCCATTAAAAAATTACAAAACCAAGGAAACGAAATTGCAAAACTTGCTTCCGATTTGGATTTAATAATTAGCACAGATTTACCAGAATAATATGAAAAAAATTGTAGGACTTTGCCTTCTTTCGGCAAATCTACTTCTACTCTCTTGCAACAAAGGCGCAGTAGAACCTTTTAGCATATCTGCTGAAGAAATTAAAAGCGGTGGAGGGAATACAGTATTCAATACTTCGCAAAATGCCTTTGCGCAGCCCAACCCAGACCTTTCTGGAGATGAAGAATTATTATTTTTTGTTGGAAACTCTTTTTTTAACCAAAACTGGGTGAGCTCTCCAGCATCTACAAAAGCCAGAGATGGTTTGGGGCCATTGTTTAATGCACGCTCCTGTTCAGGTTGTCATTTTAAAGATGGTCGTGGTGAACCCCTACAAGTGAACCAGGCCAACAGTAAAGGGTTTCTAATGCGCATGAGTATAAACGGCACAGATGCGCATGGAGGCCCTAACCCTCACCCTATTTACGGAGATCAGTTGAATGAAAACTCTGTGGTATTGAATGACCCTGCGGAGGGTCGTGTGGAAGTGGTTTGGGAATACATCACCAAAACCTATGCAGATGGAACAACCAAAGAGTTGAGAAAACCCATATATACTGTTTATGACGCTAGCGGTAATGAAATCACCAATACCAACTTTTCTCCACGTGTGGGACAACAAGTTATAGGATTAGGTTTGTTAGAAGCAATTGCAGAGTCAGATCTGCATGCCTTAACCACAGCTTACGAAGATTTGGGCATCAGTGGTAAAATCAACTATGTGTACAATCACGAAACAGGTACAACTGAAGTAGGAAGATTCGGATGGAAAGCCAACCAACCTTCAATACGCCAGCAAGTAGCAGGTGCATTCGTTGGAGATATGGGTATCACCTCTCCTATCTTTTCACAACAGAACAATACTGCAGGTCAAACGCAATACGACACCTTAGCACATGGAGGAAATCCAGAAATAGAAACAGATGACTTTGATAAGGTGGTATTGTATTGTTCTAATTTAGCCGTTCCTGCCAGAAGGGATACGGATACTGATGAGGTGAAAAAAGGGCAACAACTTTTTAATGAAATTGGATGTGTGGGATGTCACAACCCCAAATTTACAACTACCACCCATGAAGACTTTCCTTATTTGGGAAATCAAACCATCTACCCTTATACTGATATGTTGTTGCATGACATGGGAGAAGGACTTGCAGACCACAGAACAGATTATTTGGCAAACGGAACAGAATGGAGAACTCAACCCTTATGGGGCTTAGGATTAATTGAGCGTGTAAACGGACATAGTTTCCTACTTCACGATGGTAGAGCCAGAAATATAGAAGAAGCCATTCTATGGCACGGAGGAGAAGCCTCCATCGTTCTCGAAAAATTTATGGAATTAAATGCCGAAGACAGAGCAGCTGTGTTGGCATTCCTACAATCTTTATAAAAAATGAAAAAACAGATACTTATTCTCAGTTGTATTCTAATGGCATTTACAGCATGTCAGAAAGAAGAAACGGCAATCAATTCAACGGATTTCACCCAATCGACCTACCAAAGTGTAATACTGCCATTACACAAAACATTTATCCAAAAACTAAAAAATCTTCAAAGTGCTGTGAACGCATTTTCTACCGACCTATCTATGGAAAAATTGAATAATGTTAAAACGGAATGGGAAGGTTCTTACTTGAGCTACACTCCCACAAAAGCCTTTAACATAGATAACATCAAAGACAATTACTCTCACTTATATTTTCAAAAATTCCCAGTAGATACGCAAAAAGTGAACATGCTCGTGAACACGGATCCAAACAACGCAATAGTATCTTCAAATGCGAAAGGTTTAGCCGCTATTGAATATTTATTGTACAGAAATGCCGCGTTAGATTCATTCCAGAACAATGCGAATACTCTATTATACCTGCAAGCATTAACCAATGATCTTGCGATAAAAGCAAATGAACTAAATGTAATGTGGGAAGATAATGATTCAAAATACATCCAAAACAAAGAAATTAGTTCAGACAATGCGTTCAATCAGTTGGTAAATGGGATCATCCAATTCACAGAAAACCTTAAAATGTTAAAAGTGGGCAATCCCTTGGGGAAACAATCACTGGACAATCCTAATCACTTGCTATCTCAAGCACCCTACAGTAATACCTCTAAAAAAGGAATACAAACCGACTTCCAACTTCTTTACAAATTGTGGTCAGGCGGTAAATTCTTGAAACTTGAAGAAAGTGTTGGTCTAAGAGAACTTCTTCAAAATAAAAACAAAGAACTTTGTAACAACATAGACGAAGCTTTTAATCAGCTAGAGAAAGACATCCAAGCTTTACCAACAGACCTAAATACTGCTTTTGAGAATATGGATGAACGTGTGAATAAACTTTACACAGATTTAAACAACTTATATATCCTCTTAAAAGTTGACCTTAGTGCTCAGTTAGACGTTACTGTCTTCATTTCTGATTTAGACGGAGATTAATAATTCAGGTTCTAATATACAATTCAAGCACAGTGTTTACGCTGTGCTTTTTTTATGTAACATTTTGTTGCTAAGGCGTTAATCCGTATCTTTTAATTAGCTAAACATCAACGTCATGGACTATTTAATACTACTTGCATATTTATTAGGACTAATGGCAACACTTGCCGGAGTCTCTTCTATTGCTTACGGATTCTACGGTATGACAGTTAAAAAATTCAATCGATCATCCATACTCTTTAGCATTGTTCTAGGAACCTTAATGGTTGCTGTTACCTTTACACTTTTTAAGGTGTTTTGTGTCTAGTAGCATTCAATCCTCGTTTAGAAACACATCATATTTCTCTTATTTTCGTAGAATAAGATTGAGAAATTATGATGAAACAACTAACCGTTGAAAAGAGCATTAATATCAACGCCCGTAAAGAAGAAGTATGGGATGCTTTAACCAACCCTGAAAAAATTAAAATCTACTTATTCGGTACAGAAACTTCAACAGATTGGAAAGTCGGAAGTTCTATCTCTTTTAAAGGAGAGTATCAAGGGACTACATACCACGACAAAGGTAATGTACTTCA
Organism: Lishizhenia sp.; assembly: GCF_033720595.1. Taxonomy (GTDB): domain Bacteria; phylum Bacteroidota; class Bacteroidia; order Flavobacteriales_D; family Crocinitomicaceae; genus Lishizhenia. The sequence goes on from NZ_JAWWCF010000201.1 coordinate 3,935, forward strand.
AAACTCCCCTTTTCAATGCTTAAAATATAACTATTGGACTACTATGTCTGGGTTAGAAGATAAACCCGATAATTATTCCATTATTACCTATACCCTCGTTAACAAATCAGAAGATGAAGTTGTCTTTACTTGGAGGCAAGAAGGTTTTAGCTCAGAAGAAGGGTACAATCATATGGAGAAATTTCTACCAGATATGCTCAAAGTCATTAAAGATATAGCAGAGAAAAAATAAATAAAAAACAGTCTTTAACGAGGCTGTTTTTTTTGTTTTTAGGATAGGTTTCACTAAACAATGTCACCCAAAAACATTATCTAGTATCAACTTTTAATTTTCAATGATCTATAAAAACTTTCCTTATTTTCATGAAAAAACAATAAAAATGAACTTAACAACAGCAAAGGTTATTATAACAGGCGGCACAAGTGGTATTGGTTATGCCATCGCCAAAGAACTCAAAAGTAAAGGAGCTCAAGTGGTAGTGAGCGGTAGAGATCAAATTAAACTTGACGCAACCAAAAAAGAACTTGATGTACTTGGTTTTAAGGCCGACATGAAAAACGAGAAAGAAATTATTGCATTGATGGAATTTGCCAAAGAAAAAATGGGTTCTTTCAATGTATTAATCAATAATGCAGGTATTGGTAAATTTGCAGATTTAACTGAAACGTCAACGGAGGATTTCAGAGAAGTTTGGGAAGTAAATACCTTGGGCTTATTCATTGCTGGTCGTGAAGCAGCAAAACATTTCAAAGAAAATCAATACGGAAATATTATCAATATTAGTTCTTCATCAGGTGTTAAAGGTCATGCCAAGGGAAGCGGATATTGTGCAAGTAAATTCGCAGTAAGTGGTTTAACCGAAGTATGGCGTGCAGAACTAAGGCCATTCAATGTGCGCGTAATGCAGATTAACCCGAGTGAAGTGGTAACAAGCTTCTTCTCT
>NZ_JAWWCF010000202.1:0-4762 GCF_033720595.1 Lishizhenia sp.
AACGGTTATTGGTAATTAATATAAAATGAGCACTTTTGCATCGCAATTAAAATAAATAACTATGAAAAAATTTTTACTTACAATCGCTTGTTCAGCTGTTGCTGCTTTAACATTTGGACAAAAGGAAATTTCTGCAACTTTAACGTCTCCAGCTAATGGTGATGTAATTACTCAAGGGGTTGCTTTTGATTTCAACTTTACAATTACAAACAACGGTCCTGATGACTTAGTAGTTGAGGACACGGCATTCTTTGCTATTGTTTTAGACAACCAAATTATTACACAAGGAGTTTACTACGCGAACAGACCAGCTTCTCAAGCTACTATCGCTCCAGGTCAGTCTTTTGATGTTGCTACAGACTTCTTTAGCTTCAGTCAACTTTCTGATAACGGAACTCACGACATCTGTGTATACGCTTTATTAGCTGATTCAGATTCTTCTTACAACCTTATTACTGAAACTGACATGACAAACAACATTTCATGTGCATCAGTTCAGTTTGCAGGATCAACTGCAAGTACTACTGAGATTGGAGAAGTAGTGAATGAAATTACTGCATACCCGAACCCAGCTACATCTTCAGTTAACTTTGAAGTTTCTCAAGGAGCTGAGGAAATCGTTATTTACGACGTAAACGGTAAAGCAGTAAGAACTGTTGCAGTTGAAGAAACTGTTGAAACTGTTGACATTTCTAACTTAGAAAACGGAGTTTACTTCTACGCGGTTAGATTCGAAAACGGAGAAATCAAACAAGAGAAATTAGTCGTTAGCAAATAAGCTTAACGCAATACATTAAAAATCCCGATTCATTCATTTGAATCGGGATTTTTTTATGGTCCACTTTTCACAAAAAAATCCCTGCTCAGTTGAACAGGGATTTTCTTTTATAAATAGTTACAAGGATTAATCATCCTCTCTTTTACCGTATTTGCTAGCACCTTCACCTCTAATCTTTCTGATCTTATCCATAAGGTTATTGGTTACCACTTGCTCTTTATTTTCCGTTTCTTCTTTACGCTTTTTAGGAGCAGGAGCTGGTTTACCTTTTCGAGGTTTCGGTTTATATTCATCTGAGTTAAACTTTGCCTTTTTAGAACCATCGTAGATGCTATACTTTCTAAAACTACAAGGTAAAGAACCGTTGTAAAGTTTCAACCTTCTATCTGGACGCAGACCTAAATTTTTAAATCCATCCTCTGAAGAAGAAATTACCCAACAATCATAACCTTTCAGTTCTTGCTTAAACCAATCTCCAAGCTCTTCGTACATACGTTCGATGTTTTCTCCCATACGTTCTCCATATGGAGGATTACTAATGAGCATTCCTTTTGGTGTTGGTCTTTTTACATCTTTAAAGTTCGCAACGCTAAAATCTACATTGGCAACAATGGGTAAAACACCTGCATTTCTTCTTGCCTTTACAATTACTTCACCGTCCAAATCAGAACCATAAATGGTAAAGCCTAAATCTACTGAATTCTTATTGGCCTTAGCATATATCTCTTTCCACGCTTTTTCATCATAAGTTTTCAAACCTTGGAATGCGTAGTATTCTCTTTTTATATTGGCAGGGATGTTCGCGGCCATTAATGCAGCTTCAATCACTAAAGTTCCTGAACCACAGAATGGATCTATCAAGGTAGATTTTTGATCCCAACCTGATAGTTTCAATAATCCTGCAGCCACCACCTCATTTAAAGGTGCTTCACCTGTACCTGTTCTATATCCGCGTTGGAATAAAGGAACTCCTGAAGTATTTAAAGAAAGTGTAACTTGTTTTTCTCTAACATAAAGGTCTATCATTACATCTGGATCTCTTAAATCTACATCAGGTCTTTCCCCTTCTTTCTCTCTAAACACATCTGCAATAGCATCCTTCACCAAAAGAAAAGGAAATTGAGAGTGATTGAATAAAGTTGAGTTTACGGCACCTTTCACTGCAAAGGTGTTGTCCATTGTAAATAATGAAGTCCAATCAATACGCTTCGCACGCTTGTAAATATCTTTCTCTTCAGAAATTCTAAAGCTGTCTAGCTCTACCAAAACTGAGATCGCGCAGCGAAGGTTCAAGTTTAAATCATAAACGGTCTTCCAATCACCTTCTAATTGAACGGCTCTGTTGAGTTCTTTTACATTTTTATAACCTAACTCCTCTATCTCTTGTTTCAGTACTTGCTCTAACCCAAAGAGCGTTTTTACTGTGATTGTTAAATTCTTCATTACTTCTTATTAAAAACATCTTTAACCAAAGGCATGTGCCAATGGCGCCAAACCGCTAAAGTACGGATAATAACGATGACACTCATCGCGATAACCAGTAAAGGCACAGAATTTCCGTATCCTAAATAGGTTCCTACCAAATAGATTCCACCCCCACTAATACAAGCTGTGGCATAAACTTCCTTTCTAAAGACCAAAGGAATATCATTACAAAGCACGTCTCGTATTACACCTCCGAAGGTTGCGGTTATCACACCTAGTAATAGTGCTACAAACGGAAGCTGATCGAATTCCAAACCTTTTTCTAACCCAGCAATTGTAAACAAACTCATCCCCAAAGTGTCAAACACAAAAAAGGTCTTTCTCATTTTTCGAAACGCCTGCTGAAAGAAAATCCCTATGGTAGCGCCCAGCATCACGGTAATAATCAAACTCATAGATGACATCCAAGCAACATTGGTGTTTAACAATAAATCGCGCAATGTACCCCCTCCTAAGGAAGCAATAAAGGCAATGATGTACCCACCAAAAAAATCCATATTTTTCTCCGAGGCAGTTAACACCCCACTAATGGCCAAAAAAAACACTCCGATATGATCTATTACATCTAAAATCACTTTCCGCTATATCTCTAAATTTTCTTCTATTTTTGTACAAATAACACAATTTTTGTTTGAGACACCTAATAGTTTTTTTATTAATCTTCTGCGGACTCATTTCCCAGCAAGCTAAGGCTCAACGCGTAGGTGTAGTTTTGAGCGGAGGGGGAGCTACGGGATTAGCCCACATTGGTGTTCTAGAAGCTCTGGAAGAAGCCAACATTCCTATTGATTTTATTACGGGTACAAGTGCCGGTGCTTTTATCGGAGCCATGTATGCTTCTGGCTATTCTCCAAAACAAATTAAAGCTTTTGTTCTCTCAGAAGAATTCCAAATAATGACGCGTGGGGAGCTCACCACAGATACAGATTTTCTTCTGCGTAAAGACGGCGAAGATGCGAGTATGTTTACCTTCCGTTTAGACACAGATAGTTTATTGAGAAATCCATTGCCTACGAATTTTGTAACGCCTACTTTAATGGATTTCAGAATGCTAGAAACGCTAGGATTGAATTCAGCAAATCATCAGCAAGATTTCGATTCACTTTTCATTCCTTTTCGTTGCGTTGCCTCAGATATCGCCAGTAAAAAAAGTGTAGTATTCCGAACTGGAAACTTGAATGAAGCAGTAAGGGCTTCCATGACTTATCCCTTTTACATCAACCCGATTACTATAGACAGTGTACTTTACTTTGACGGTGGACTTTACAACAATTTCCCCGCAGATGTACTATACCAAGAATTTGATGTCGATTACATTATAGGTAGTAATGTTTCCTACAACGCTGCAGCGCCTACTGAAGATGATATTGTGAGTCAGATCACCAACATGCTTGTTACGCCAACCGTCTTTGATCTACCTTGTACACAAGGGATATTAATAGAACCTCAAACGGGAACCAACACCTTTGAATTCGACAATGTTAAACAAGCCATTGATGCTGGTTACCGAGAAACAAAATTAAAATTAGACAGCATACTGTTGCATGTACATAGAAAAGCATCAAAGACTCAACTTCAATCCAAAAGACAATCTTATTTGAGTAAACAAACACCACTGAACATTAATAAAGTGGTAGCCATTGATAAAAATGGAGATACGCTAGATTATGTTATTCAATCTTTGAAAGGGCCGAACAGTAAACAAAACTTAAATCAAGAACTACTTAAAAAACGTTACTTCAGAGCTTATGCTTCTCCTCAAATAAGTTTTTTATACCCCACGCTCAAGAAGGTCAATGACTCTACCCACGAACTCTTTTTGTACGTAAAAAAAGAAAAGAATTTAAGGTTTGATGTAGGTGGCCACCTATCCTCTAGGGCCGTTAATACTGGGTACTTGGCTGTTTCCTATTCTGGATTACGTAAAACGGGGATTAATGTGCAAGCCTCCTCTTACTTTGGAAAGTTTTATGGTTCAGGAAAAATCAAAACGGTCTTTGACATCCCCGCTAGTTTTCCTTTTCGATTTACCACATATTACGTGAGGAACAGATGGGATTATTTCATCAACTTTGCAACATTTTTCGAGGAAGTTAAACCTTCCTTTCTGATTCAAAATGAAGATTATTACGGTGCTACGTTTAGTTTTCCATTGAGTAATAAACGAACTTTAGACTTTGATTTCAGAGACTTTAGTTTAGAAGACAACTACTATCAAACCGATAATTTCTTAAGCTCAGACACTGCAGATGTTACATTTTTCGATGGTCAGTCTGCAGCAATCATTTTCAACACCAATTCATTAAATAGAAAACAATGGGCCACTGAAGGACATCAACTTTACATTAAGGCACGCTTCGTTTCTGGAAAAGAAAGAAGTGTTTCTGGTTCCACTTCACCTATAGATTACGACTTTAGAAAAAGACACAATTGGTTCAATTTACAAGTAAAAGGAAGTTATTTCCCTGTCCGCACCCAACAGTTCAAATTTGGTTTTAG
>NZ_JAWWCF010000203.1:0-4746 GCF_033720595.1 Lishizhenia sp.
AGGTCCCAGAAATGAGTCGAGACCCCGTTCCACTTTCTAACAAGTGTGTTGGAGTCTCGAATTTCTTTTGTGCTAAGCCTAGATAATTATTGGAATAAAAATCTACCGCATAGCTATTAATGTTCAAAGATCTAAGGGTAGAACCTTCTTTACGCTGATTCAATTGCTCAGCCAATCGTTGGTTCAACGCATTCATCTTAGTCTTCTACTGTAGTAACCTTTCTTGGTTGGAAATCAGCTGGTTTTCCTTTAGCTGCAGCAATTTGGGCTTTACGCTCTTCTGCTTTCTTTTGCTTTTCTACCAAAATAGCGTCTTCTTTCGTTTCTGGTTTATCACCATCTTGGAAAGGAGCTTTTGATTTCAAACCTAATGTTTTGAACATCTCAGCATCTTCGTTGTACTCAGGGTTTGGTGTAGTTAACAATTTATCTCCGGCAAAAATAGAGCTCGCTCCAGCCATGAAACAAAGTGCTTGACCTTCCTGACTCATAGAAGTTCTACCTGCAGATAAACGAACAACAGACTCTGGGAATACAATACGCGTAGTGGCAACCATTCTTACCATTTCCCATATTTCAACGGGCTTTTGCTCTTCCATTGGAGTACCTTCCACCGCTACTAAAGCATTGATTGGAATAGACTCTGGTGGAGTTTCCATTTTCGTGTAAGAAAGTAATAAGCCCATTCTATCTTCAACAGATTCTCCCATTCCAATAATACCACCTGAACAAACAGAAATCCCTGCTTTTCTAGCGTTACCGATAGTGTCTAATCTATCTTGGTATTCACGTGTAGAGATTACGTCATCGTAGTAATCTTCTGAAGTATCTAAGTTGTGGTTGTAAGCGTAAAGTCCAGCATCTTTCAAACGCTGTGCTTGGTCTTCGTTCATCATACCTAAGGTACAACAAACCTCCATGTCCAAACTGTTTACACCTTGTACCATTTGGATAACTTTATCGAAATCAGAGTTATCTCTAATGTTTCTCCAAGCAGCTCCCATACATAAACGAGAAGATCCGTTGGCTTTTGCATTTTTGGCTTGCTCAAGTACAGACTCAACGGTCATTAATTTGTGCGCCTCAACATCTGTGTGGTAACGTGCAGCTTGTGGACAGTATCCACAATCTTCTGGACAACCACCTGTTTTGATACTCAACAAGGAAGACATTTGTACTTCATTTGGATCGTGGTGTTGTCTATGAACCGTTGCTGCTTCGTAAACCAATTCCATTAACGGTGTGTTGTAAAGCTCTACCAAGGCTTCAACTGATGTATATTTTGGATTTACTTTCATGCTTATTGCTTTGTTTTTTAATTGTTTAGCAATGAGTGGAGATTTTAGTTCTAAAATTGACCGCAAATTTCTTCGCAGTTTCCCCTCATGTATAACCCTGCAAATATAATTATATCCTTTTTTAACCCTAATGGAGGAGGTGAAACTTTTGGTGAACTAAGACAATTATCAATTTATATCACACCGAATAATACGCGTATAATCATTGCTTGGAAACTAACTTTTTAAAATTGATCACATCTATATCTACCGGTGAACATATAAGGAATACTATTTGTATATTGCAGCAAGAATGAAACTCCTATTAAGTATAATTGCACTTACTTCACTTTTCTTTATTGAGGAAGGGAAGTTAAGCTGGACCAAGGTTGCAGAACTCGAAGTTCAGCCTACGGCATGGAGCGTAGATCCGCTAGGAAATGTGGTGTATACACAAGGTGATGTCATTTATAAACTTGATACAAGTTTTAACGTTCAATTTCAACAAAGTACCAAAGGACTTGGAGAAATTACAGAGGTAGATGCTTCTCATGCCCAAAAAACTATGGTGTTTTCTGAAGATCAACAACAGATTTTCTTTTTAGATAACACTTTAACCTTGGCAGATGCGAGCATAGACTTAAATCAAGAAAACATTGCTTATGCCACGCACGTGAGTTATTCTAACCAACCCACGCGTTATTGGGTGTACGATTTAGACAATTTTAAACTGTGGTTGTTCGACGATTTAATGCCCAAACCAACAGTGATAGAAAATTTGAGCGGAGTATTGAACGGTCTCACCGTAGATGCTTTGTTTGAAAGTGAAAACAAACTCTTTATTTGGGACAAAGCCAAAGGTGTCTATCAATTTGATGTCTACGGTTCTTTGATCAAAACCTATAAAATAGAAAACGCAGATGCCTTGACCTATTGGAATGGAAGTATCTTTTATTTCAAGGATGAAAAGCTCATGGAGTGGACCAAATTAGGGACTCAAAAACAATTAGAATTTCCGTTGAAAAAAGTCAAACAATTCACCATCGAAGAGCAAGACTTTTACGTTCAAACGGATACGAAAATTATTAAATATTCTTTAAACAAATAGTAGATCGAATGGACAGAAAGTTTAGATTTGTAGCTCATTCGGACTAAAAAATATTCATAAAAATGCATATAGCTGTAGCAGGAAACATAGGTTCTGGTAAAACTACCTTAACCAAGTTATTGGCCAAACATTACGGGTGGCAAACTCATTTTGAGGATGTTGAACAGAACCCTTATTTGAATGATTTTTACGAGGACATGCAGCGTTGGTCATTCAACCTACAGATATATTACCTCAACAGTCGTTTTACGCAAATCCAAGAGATTAAGCAAACCAACCATAATGTAATTCAGGATAGAACCATCTATGAAGATGCCTTCATCTTTGCGCCTAACTTGCACTCTATGGGCTTGATGACAACCAGAGATTTCGAAAACTATTTCTCTTTGTTCAATTTAATTGAGTCTTTCGTTTCTGCGCCAGATTTATTGATTTACCTAAGAGCTTCGGTTCCAACTTTGGTAAATCAAATTCAACAGCGTGGTAGAGATTACGAAGAGTCTATTCGTTTAGATTACTTGAAGCGTTTGAATGAGCGTTACGAAGCATGGATTTCTACCTACGATAAAGGTAAATTGTTGATCGTAGATGTAGACAACAACAACTTCCACGAAGTACAAGAAGACTTGGGTAAAATTGTAAATCAAATTGACGCGGAGATCAACGGATTGTTCTAAGCAGATTTAAAAATAGTAGTGAAGCCTTGCCAGTATTTGGTAAGGCTTTTTTATTTTCAGGACATGGAAAAGAATAAAACGGTAGAAGGATATTTGGCCAAGAGAAACGAGCAAGATGCTCAGCAGTTAGCTGCCTTGCGTTCCATTTTACAACGTACAGAACTCGAAGAAGGGGTGAAGTGGGGAATTCCTGTGTACATGCTCAAAGGAAAGAATGTTGTAGGTATAGCGGCGTTTAAAGCTTATGTTGGACTCTGGTTCTACAACGGTGTCTTCCTAAAAGATGAAGCTCAAAAACTCATCAATGCCCAAGAAGAAGTAACCAAAGCCTTGCGCCAATGGCGTTTTACCAGTTTGGAAGAAATACAAGAAAACCAAGATCTTATCCATGCTTACATTTTAGAAGCCATAGAAAATCAAAAGGCGGGAAAGGTATTAAAACCACAAAAAGCTAAATTGGAAATTCCAGCATTGTTAGAAAACGCCTTGCAAGAGAACGCTACCCTAAAATCAAGCTTTAACGCTTTAACACCTTACAAACAAAAAGAATACGCCGAGCACATTTCCTCTGCCAAACGCGAAGCCACGCAACAGTCTCGCCTAGAAAAAGTAATTCCCATGATTTTGGAAGGGAAGGGACTCAACGATAAATACAAGTAGAGTTAAGAAGGCAGAATTAAGAGTTAAGAATGAATCGCGCGTGATTTTTGAACTCTGAATTCGGCCTTGAAAATACTTCTTATTAAAACAAGAAAAATCGACGGGAAATGAACCCAGTGTTTGAGCTCAGCTTTCGGATTTTTCTCCGAAAAATCAGTTAAAAGCGTTTGCGAGTTGGGGTGAATGACCAGAGTGTTTCGTAGCTTTTAAAAGAATTGTTTTCCAGCCTAGATTTTTCTTTGGTTCGTTTCTTTTCATCGATGGAAAAGAAATGAACAATACCCAAGCTTTACAATGAACTCAAGCCAGAAGCTACATTTCCACACTCAACCTCACTCTTCAAACTCCATCCCTGGAATAGGAACCAAATCATCTTCCCCCTCAATCATAGCAAACCTCTTTTGCATCCAATCCTCTTTGGCTTTTTCTATCACGTCTTTGTCCGACGAAACAAAATTCCAGAAAATAAAGCGCTCTTCCTCGAAAGGAATACCACCAAAGATGAAGATGTGTGCATGGGCGCCTAGTTCTATGCTGCACAATTCTTCAGCGGTGTTCACCAACAATTGCTTGGCCTCGTAGGTGTTGCCCTCGGCGCTAATTTTTCCCTCTAAAATGTATATGCCGACTTCTCCATAAAGTTCTTTCCCTATACAAACTTCAGCAGCTTCTTTAGCGGTGATTTCCAACAAAAACAATTCACTGTGCACTGGTACGGGAGAGGTCTTTCCAAAAGCTTTTCCGGCTACTAGTTTGTAGTTGACCTTGTCTGCTTGCCACGTAGGTAAATCCTGCGCTTCTGTATGCGAAAAGAAAGGAGCATTGTTCTCAACTTCCTTGGGTTGTGCTACCCAAATTTGTAAACCGTGCATGGTCTTTTCTTTTCCACGCATGGCCTGTGGTGTGCGTTCAGAATGTACTACACCTTTCCCGGCCGACATCCAATTAACCGCTCCAGGGGTAATTTCTATGTTAGATCCCAAACTATCTCTGTGTTGCATGCTGCCCTCCAACAAATAGGTGA
>NZ_JAWWCF010000204.1:0-4707 GCF_033720595.1 Lishizhenia sp.
CAGTATGCCAAGTGTTCACCTTTTTCATTTTGTGGACACCAGTAATTCAAAATCATGTGGTGGTAACCTTTGTCCATCCCCATTACTTTAGAACGTTGAAAGTGTAAAGTCGTTCTAAATACCAATAATTTGTACATCGTAGAAGATGGATCTACTTGTTGGATGAAAGGAGTCATGTATTTCACAATGGTATCAGGGTTTTGAACCATGTGTTTTTTAGAAAAGAAGTATTCAATTTTCGATTGAATTAGAGGAACTCTTGCTAATCTATCATCTGTAAGATCAACATTGTCGAAAAAGTGCTCCAATTCATAATAATACGTGAAGTTTGGATTGATAGGATTTCCTTCTTCGTCTTTTGGCGCCTCAGGAATATTAATGTCCATCGCCATTTTAATGATTTTAGAAACCAATAAATTGCTATGGTTATCTACGATACTTTGTTGGTAAGCAACAACTTCTTGTGTGATAGCATCTTGTTGTTCTGTAATTGCATTTTTACCGGCTTCATCATCTGCGGCTAAAGTCTTTAATTGCGTGCTCAATGCATTCGCTTCAGTTCTTTTTTGACTAAAGAATTTTTGGTAGTCGTAGAATACTTTGTTTTCCTCAGACTCCTTAATCTTCATCGTTTCAGATAAGTTACTTGTACCTGCTTCTATATGAACATTTTCGTTGTTGTATATAAAGTCGAAGTATCTAGCTCCCTTAATAGAGAAGGTATACATTCCTGGTTCCTGCTTGCTACCATCAAAGCTAAAAGCTCCGTTTTTAACTTGAGCAGTATCTGCGTAATACATACTTGAACCTTCGTAACGAACCAGGTAAACAGTCGTGTCTTCAATACCAGTTATTTTAAACTTCATTGTTTGTGCCTGTCCCGGAAGTATGTACGCCGTTAATAAGGTAAGAATTAGCAATAATCTTTTCATGTTCTAGTTTTTGAATATTTTGAAGTTACAGTTAAGACGCGCCAAAATAAGAAAGGGATATAATTTTAACACAATTTTAACGAAATAATACAACTTGTTTGTCATTGAGTTTTCTCTATCACTTTTTTAGCATTCAAATGGTTGAATAAACTATACAAGCTAAAGACCCCAAGTACGGCCAAGATACTTTGCCATGTATAGGTGTGATCAATTAAAATTCCTCCTTTTTCAAAGAGTGCGTCAATAAATAGTTTGGCCAATGCAAAAACGGCAATACTACTAAGGGTAATCAGTGCGAACACCTTTACAAAGTAGTTGCTTATTCTTTTAGTAATCAATGCCGGAGAGTATCCTATATGTAATAAAGTGGTTATCTCATATTTGTTTTTAGCCATCAGCAGTTGAGCGTATTGTAGTAGTACTAAAATGGATAAAAAGATAGTAAGTATACTGATGAAGAATAAGATGCTGAACAAAGTACCTGCTATACTTTTTAGTTTCCCAATTAACACAGAGCTTTCTTTAGGTTCTAAATGGTTTGCTTCCATGTATTTTTCAAATTCACCGAAACGACCTTCTTTAATGGCTGTCATCAAGTGAGTAACCTTTGCAGGTACTGTACTTGGGAAGTTTTTATTCCCGTATTCCATAAAGGCAGTAGGTACTAAAATGGCACTCATTTCATTGGTGAAACCTATAATCTTTACAGCAAATTTTTCCTTGCGATTTTCATTGGATACGGTAAACTTAAATTTTACACGCTTTGCTAATTCATCAGAAACCTGGGGAATTCCTTTCGCAGAAGCAAAAGTATTCATCATTACTAAGAATTCTCGCGGCATGATAACAGGTATAAAATCATCTCCCGGCTGCCATTGCCAGCTCGCATCATCTACTTTTAAAAAATTGTGATCTACTGTTTGTACAAAAATATCCGTACTGAAGTAGGGGATTAAGTCACTGTCGGTTTTAATAGAAATGTCAAAACTATTGTTCAATATGGGAGAAACGCTTTCCACGAAGTCTTTATCTTCCAAATGTTTAATTTCTACTTTTCCAAAATCTGTTTTCCCTAAGGCTAAAGAGTTATAGTTACTCACTTTTTTTTGTACGATAAGCGTATTGCTTCCTAAGATTTCCTCATCCTCTCCAAATTCGTTCACCCTAATAAGGTAATGGAAGGAGGTGATTAAGAAGGTAAATCCTAAAAAAGCTCCTAAAAAGGCTAAGATTAACTGTAACCTCGATTGATTTTTAAATAATATCTGGTTCAACATAGCTTACAGTTTTAATTCTACTTGATAATCGTACCCGTAAAAATCACCCAATGTGGTTAAGATAAAACCTGCTTTTTCTTGGTGGCAAACGCGGTCAATTAACGCTAAGCTCTTACGCGCATTTTCGGCGTCGAGGTGACTAAAAGGTTCATCTAAAATAATCCAATCAAAAGGTTGACATAGCGCGCGGATAATAGCAACACGTTGTTGTTGCCCTAAAGATAGATTGGCACATCTTTCGTTTGTTTTATGGCCAATTTCAAGTTCATCCAACATGTCTTGAAGCTCTTGTGGGCTATATTTATGATTGAGTTGGTTTTTAATTTCAAGATTTTCCATCACCGTAAGTTCTGGAAACAGTTGTAAGTCTTGATAAACCACCGCGATTTTTGAACTGCGATACTCGGCCCATTCCTCCTTGGTTAAATCTTTTAAAGTAACCTCACCGAAACGGATGTTACCTGTATAATTATCTCTTATACCCAGAAGGGTAGTGGTGAAGGTTGTTTTTCCTTTTCCAGATGAAGCATTAAGTACAACTTTACTTTGAGCTTCTAACTGAAAACTATTTCCCCAAATACTCTCAGCGCTGTGTTCAACATCGGCCAAGTGCTGGGGCATTACATTATTGAAGCTTATTTTCATCTTTGATTTTTAAACTTGAGTTTCAAATACCATTCCACTCAAGTAGTATTCTGGTTTACAGTCTCTCTAAGGGAGTTTTAACTCCGTCAACCAAACTGTAACACGCCAGTTTATCCTTGAATACCGAACTTTTAAAGATGGATTTATTTAGCAGCATACGCACACACTCCTGAATTCCCTCAACAATAGAAGGGTGAGGGTGTACCAATTCTGCCAACACTTCTATTCCTTGATTCATTTGAATTAATAGTCCAACAGCTTGTATTGCAGTTGAGGCATGTTCTCCAACTGCGCGCATTCCTAATATTTTCATTTCATCATCGTTGGTAACAATGATTTTAAAGAAACCTTGGGTTTTACGCATGGCAATAGCTCTTGCAATAACGCTGTAGTCTATTTTTACCACCTTAACGGGAATGTTCTTTTCTATACATTCTTTTTCATTTACACCTACTGCAGCCACTTCGGGGTTTAAGAACATGATGGTACAAACGTTGTCGTAACTGATCGGTTTTTTTACCTCTCCAAAAATTCTTTCTACCGCATGACGAGCTTCAATTTCTCCCATATTCACCAAAGCAATCCTTCCAGATAAATCTCCTACGGCATAGATGTTTGGGATGTTAGTTTGGGTGTCGTTGTCTCCAATATGAACACCACGTTTAGACATCTCAACACCGGCATTTTCGATGCAAAGTCCTTGGATATTCGGTGTTCTACCTACAGAAAGTAAAGCTTTTTCAACTTGAATAGTTTCTTTACTTCCATCAGGATAAGATAATTCGTATTCAACTTTTCCTCCTATGTTTTCTAAGCGTTCTAATTGCGCCTCATGGTGAATGGTTACCCCTCTCTTCTCTAAGTTGCTTGCCACCAAGTTCGAAATGTCTTCATCCTCAAAAGGAAGAATTCTATCCTGTCTATCAATCAGGTAAACCTTAGTTCTTCCAAAATTGGCGAAAATGGTAGCGTATTCACAACCAATTACCCCGGCACCGACGATTACGATACTTTCAGGGAAATCTTTGATGTCATCTATTCCATCTGAGGTAAGGATTACATCTTCATCCACGTTCATGTTTGGGAGTTTCCTTGGAGAACTTCCAGTGGCAAGAATTATATTTTCACCCCAAATGGTCTTTTTAAAGCCTTCATGATCGATTTCAACCTCATTTTTATTCAGCAGTTTTCCATGACCACGTTCGTAATGGAACGACTGATTCATGGATTCTGTTTGAAGTAATTTGATGTGACAGCTGTATTGAAATTTACGTTCGAAAACCGCTTCGTCTAAGGTTTTTTTAATTTCCTTCCAAGAAGGTTCAAACGGTTCTCTTCCAAACGAATATATGGTTTCGTTTACGTTTCGGACACGTTGTGAGAGTTCCCACAAAGTCTTGGAAGAAAGCGCACCGTTGTATACACCGGCACCACCCACTCGTTTTTTTTCAATTAAACAAACTGATCGTCCAAAATCTATAGCCCGCATGGCCGCTGCATATCCAGCTGGACCACCACCAATTACTATTAGGTCAAATTTTTCCATAATGCTTCGTTGCATTAAATATAGTAAGTGATTTTAGATTTTGAATTCTATCTTTCAATTAATCTTTATAAATAGGGAGATTTGATGGGGGAAGCTCTATCTTTGTTTTTAGTTATGGCAATGAACGAAGAATTCAAAGAAGACCTTATTGAGGCAAAGAAAAAACATCCTGATTACGTAAAATTGGTGCGTAAACTAAAAAAGATGAAGCCCAAGAAATTGGACAATTTAATCAATGAGGAGCACGATAAGCAATTCGAAAATATAGATTGTTTAGATTGCGGGAATTGCTGTGCAACCACAAGTC
>NZ_JAWWCF010000205.1:0-4620 GCF_033720595.1 Lishizhenia sp.
ATGGTAAGCGGACGCTCAGAGAGGTCTATTAAATCGTAGCATATCTCTGGAAAATCAGGCACATACTTTTCTAACATATGGAAAGAGTTCACCAAAACGATAAAGCTTTTATCGCTGCTTCTTCCTTTCAATTCTGCGATGCGTTGTACAGCTTTTTCGTCTGTTGCATCGCAACCCAAACCCCAGACTGTGTCTGTAGGGTAGAGCAATATACCGCCTTCTTGAAGTGTCTTTTTTGCTTCGTTTACCGTTGCCATGGTGCAAAAATAGTGAAGTTAAGGGGAAATAGGAGTTTTTTCTTTTTAAAAAGACCTTTGTTAAGCTACTGAAATCTGTTTTCTTGTGAGAACTTAGCAGCTTCTGGAAAAGCGCAACAAAAAACAACCCTTCTGGAGAAGAGTTGTTTTTCGTTTCATGCGCTGTGAGTTTAGTTGCATTTTCAGGTTTTGCTAGTCAGAAAACGTTTTAGTTGTTGTAATGGTAGTAGACGTTTTTACTATATGCAAACCAGTTATATAGGGTTTATAAAAGTTCTATTTCAAAATCCGAATCCTTTTCGGGGCCGGACTATTAAAATTAGATGATAGCATAACAGCCACCAAAACAAAATGTTGAAATGCACGTTTTTGGGATGAATAACCGATAATGCGTGTTTTTTTCTCTTGGGTGTTATTCAGTTCTCCCTTTTAGCTTTTGTGATAAGGGCTTTATTTTGAGTGTTATCGCCACATTTATCACATTCCTGCAGCTGTGCGTTTTAAAAATCTAAATAGATATAAGGAATCTCTGCTACATCATTATTGGCAAAGATATATGCCAAAACCACAACAAAAATCAAGGTGATTGCGACTACGACTAAACTTTTACTGGCCTTTTTCATAATGCTGTTTAATTTGTTTTGCGGTTAAATATGCACCGTATTGGCTAATGTGTTGAACGTCGATGAAGGTTCCTGTTTGATAAGAGATATCTGTTCCATCGATATATTCCATTCCTTCACTTTCTAAATATCCTTTGATGCTGTTTAGAGTTTTCTCATAGTTTGGAAGGAGTGTAGAATCTTTGTGATTACAAAATATAGCATTGTACGGTCCCACATAAAAGGTGCAATGTATATTATTGGTCTTTAAAATGTTTACAAAAGCCTTGAGCAAATCATCTTGATAGGTTGCGCCTGTATCTATTGCCGGGAATCCTCCATTAAGCGAATAATAGTGGTCTGTAACGTTGTACTCCAAATTAACCGCTTCAATAAAGTCAGAAGTATCAACAGTATTCAAGTTAAAAATGTTCAAGTTGTTTGTAAAAGCAGTATCTGGTTCTTGGGGATTGAACAACACGGATAAGTCATGATAGAAATAACTTGTAAACTCATCCTTTAAACGTTCCGCTGTTAATTCTGGAGCAAAGGATTTGGTTGTGTTTAATTCCATAAAGTTAGGATAGAGCTCTAGAGCTTCAGCCTTACTTTTTACTTTGTACGTCAAAGCATCACTTACATAACGGTTGTAATAAGCTTTAGAAAATTTATTGAGTCCTTTTCTCCAGTAAGTTGGGTTGAGGTACACAAGTATGTTCATGCCTTGAAAGGCCTCTGGATGATCTAAAAGAAAAGGGAAGTATACGTTACTGTTTCTACCCGCTCCTCCTAAATGATATACTTTTTGCGGGAAGTCTTTGTCTTTGTTTAATAAACTGTAATAATTATTTCCCTCTAGTTTATTTCCTGTTTCAGAGGTACCCAAAACCAATAAACCATCCTCTTTTTTAATATCCTCCAGAAAATCATAGAATATATGATTCCCCAGCTTTATCTGGCCTCCTGTGGGGATTACTATTGGTCCGTCTTTCTTAGCTAGATAAGGAATGTACAATGGAAACAACATGATCAGTGCCAATGCTGTAAATGCACTCAACCAAAGTTTATTTTTAATAATATACTTAACCGTTAACATAATCTTGAACACTTATTGTTGTTTCTTTCCATTCACTTTTTCTAAGACCATTATGGTATCTTATTCTAAAATGATGCTTTCCTGGCTTCACATTTCTATCCGTTCCATTGAAGGTTTCCAAACCATGAATATGCATGAAGTTTTTCTTACCCGGTAAATCTTGAATATAGGTTTTCCAAGCTTCGTCTTCAACTTTTTGTTGTATCTCTATGGTGTACTGGTTGGCAGGACAGAATTTTAAACGAATCGCCCAACCGTAGTCATCCACATATTCAACTTTTCCATCAATGAATGGATAATTGGGACTCGTTGGGAAATCTAAATCAGGTATAATAAGTCCCGCTGGAAGTGAGGGAATATTCTCTGCTAAAGGAGGTTGACCAAAAATGATTTTCTCCAAGTACGATGCTTTTATTTTTCCTCTGGTTAAATACAAGGTTTTTGATTTCCACGCTCCTTTTTTCTCACCATAAGATGAACGCACCTTAACATGAAGCAATTGCTTTTCTGCCTTTAAAGGAAGGATGTAGTAAACGTTATCTGGAGTAGTCTTTATATTTTCTATCATCATTTCTTTCTCCATCCTGTTAGAACTGTAACAGATGTCTATGAAAGGTGCATTGTTTTCTGGGTATTCAATACGTAGGGATAAATTATTCTTTGCGATTAATGGAGAGGTAATGATTTCTGTTGAGTTTTTCTCTGTCAAATGACTCAATACCATACCAATGGTAGAGGTGTTGTAATTAAAGAAAAACCATCCAGCAGTAACAAAACTAAAGGTAACCAGCATTCCACCTAAGTAGGAAGCTCCGCGTTGAAAAGCAGTGGTGAGTTTGGACTTTTTCTTTTGAAAGAAGTACACGTCCCACAGTTTAAATAGAATCAATCCTACACCATGCCATAATCCCCAATACAGAAAGTTTAGTGTAGTTCCGTGCCAAATACCACAAATTGTAAACGTAAGAATGTACCCCAATGAAGAAACAAATAACCTCGGAGCTTTATTGAATACTTTAGACAAGTTGATAACGATGGGTTTAAACACATACTTAAACAAGAAATCTGAAAAGGTCATGTGCCATCGTTTCCAAAAGTTGGAAAGACTTGGCGCTAAATAAGGGGTGTTGAAGTTTTCTGGTGTCTTGATTCCTATTAAGTAAGCTGTACCTATGGCTATATCACTGTAACCAGAAAAATCAAAAAGTATGTAGAAAGAATAAAGAACAAGGCTTAAACCAAGGCTTTCTTGCCACATTTCATGCTCAAATAATGAAAAGTCGAGTGAATAACTTAAAATAATAGGCACTAAAAAGAATTTCTTAAGCACACCGAGGAGCAAACGAAATACCCCTGCTTTGATTAAAAGCGTTTTGTAGGTGTTGTGTTTTTGTTTGGCCCAATAGTTAAAATTGTTGTAATCGTCGATGGGACCTGCAATAAAAGTAGGGAAGAAGATGATGTAGTTCAGGAAATTAATCCATGAATATTCTTTGATGCTTTTGTTTCCGCTTTCTATGAGGAAATGAATGAGCCTAAACAAGATATAGGATAACCCGATTCTCTGAAGCAGATCAAAACCAACAATTTTATAATTCTTAAGAACAAATAAGAAGATTAATACTGCTATCATTAATCCTTGCAGGTAGAGGTTTCTTTTCTGTAGACGACCCAGTAATTTACCTCCATGATAGACAAGGGTGGAGATTATCAGGATTAGTCCCAGCGAAACAAAAGTGGTAAGGGTACTCAAAACAATTACACTTCCTAGCAGAAGGAGCATGTTATTAAGCGTTTTATTTCTCCATAAATAACTACTTAAGTTATAGATGAATATGAACAGTAGTATATAAAAGAAACTTGATACGTGCGTAAATATCATTCCAGCTAATTGACTTATTATTTATTGCAGATATCGTTCTTGGCGACAATCTGAGGCGCGAAAATACGAAGCTTTTGGGATTATCTGTACTTGAATTAACAAAGAGTTAATATAATTCATTGCTTTTTTAATGTTTTAAAATGTTAGTTTAGTATTGTAAATGAGTGTATTAGCATAATATATTCATAATGTAAGGAGCAACCTTTTATAGGAGAATTGGAGTCTTATTTAAAATGATATCGCGTATTGTACCCTGTTTAATACATTCAGAAAGCTAGTGAATACTCCTCGAATTTGAAGGGGTAACCTTATGCTTTACATATACCGTTATACCTTCTGATTATCAGATATAAACTCAAAACAAAGATCCTAGGTTCTTAATTTGAACGGCCTAAAACATTATAACTATTCCAAGAATACATAAGCATTAAGTGAGGATGAAGTTCCTGCTTTGTGGATGACTGCATAGATACTTGAAAGAGGGAATGTCTCTATTTTGAAATGCATGATTGGTGCGTAAACTTTCTTCGCAATTTTTGTTATCAATGATGATTCGGGAAGGAGCGAACACCAAATTTCGAAACATGAGCTTTCTGAATTCTGAGGTAGAAGGCGCTGAATCTTAGATTTGGCGCCTTTGATAATTCAATACTTATCATCTCCTAAAGCATGAACCCTCAAATAGCGATAGGATGAAAAGCGAAGGAACAAGGACTTTAGTTATGCTTGGGAAAAGAAAGCGACCCCAGAAGCTATATGGTACCTTAGAATAACTTAAGGAAT
>NZ_JAWWCF010000206.1:0-4599 GCF_033720595.1 Lishizhenia sp.
GGGTGAACAAGGTGTTATTAACCTTTTAAGAGCAGAAGGATACACATTAACTCCCATGAATTATTAGGATGAAAAATTTACTTATTTGGAGCCTGCTGATTCTTAGCTTTTATGCATGTAAAACGTATAATGAAGACCAAAAAGAAGTCTTTAACACTACCATAAAGGCACATATAGATAGTTTAAACCAACAGGGCTTTAAAACCTTAGAAAGTGGTTTATTTTACCGTGTTATTGAAGAAGGCGAAGGAAAACACAACATTAAGTATACAGACAATGTTGAAATATATTATACGGGTTCCTTGCTCAACGGTGATGTATTTCAAGTAATCACGCCAGAAGAAGCTTTGAATTTTGACGTTAAAGAATTAATTGTTGGCTGGCAAGAAGCCCTTGGCCTAATTCGAGAAGGTGGAGTTATTGAAATATACATTCCTCCTTATTTAGGATATGGTGATAGAAAGACTGAAAAAATACCGCAGAATTCAATTCTGCATTTTGTACTAGGCGTAAAAAAGGTGGTTTAATTACCACCTTTTTTCTTTGTCTTATATCCTTCAGCAACCAATATCTCAGCTACCTTATCTTTGAAATTTCCTTGTATTAAAATCTCTCCATCTTTGGCACTACCTCCTACTCCACATTTGCTTTTCAAAATTTTAGCCAAATCTTTCAGATCATCACTCGATCCAACAAAACCTTCAACCAAGGTCACTTCCTTACCCTTTCGTTTTTTTCTATCGATAGATACATACAATAGTTGCTCAGATGGATCTAGTGTCTCTTCTTCCAACTCATCATCATAATCGTAAGAAAAATCTTGATTCGTACTGTATACGATATCTACTCTCTTCTTCTTTTTATTTCCCATTACTCACAATATTTATGGCTGTTTTAAAATCGTCTGTTTCTATAAAGTCTGGATGCAAATTTATGGCATTTCTAATAGTTTTTGCTGCTCTCGTCTGAAAAATCCCAACATGCAAGCCTTGTGCTTTCAGTTTTTCAATCTCTGTGTTCGTAGTTGCTGAGTATTTCACTTCAACACCATATAATCCGGGATGTTGGGTTAAGATTTCGTCTAAATTTTCATCTGAATTAACAATGTACATCACCTTTTCATAGTGTGTAATTACACTATCTAACCAAGACTTTTGAGTCATTAACAAATGAATATTTGCAGCTCCCACACTTTGCCAATTCATTTTCTCCAAACCTCTCATCAATACCTCTTGACCATACAACCCGCAATTGTTCCAGTGTTTAATATCCAGATAGAAAGATTTATTAGGATAACGAGAAAAGTCGAACTCATTCAAACAAATCAACGCTTCTCCGTTCTTCAATTCTAATTGACTCAATTCTTTATCCGTATAAGAAGAGATACAAAGTGCATCATCAAATTTCTTTTTCAGATCAGCATCATGAAACACCCACATGGAACTATCCTTGCTAAATTGAATATCCAACTCAACTCCAGCGCAGGCTTCAAAAGATAAGGCGTAATTAACCGCTTCCAAAGAATTATCTATATAGGGCGAATGTATAGCTGTGATTCCAGCTCCCGCGTGACTTATAATAGCAACATCGGAGAATTTGGCTTTTTCACAAGCCGAAACAAGAATTAATAGTAAAATCAAACTAAAACGCATAACTCAATCCCATATTTAAATGTGCATTAAAATAAGCTTGCGTTCCACCAGGAGAACTTTCTGCTCCCACACTACACCCTATATTGACATGGTAAAGAAGCGAACCTCCAATTGCTACTCCGGTATGTGTTCCAATTTCATTATAAAAAGTACTGTTCTTTTTACCCACAGGAAGCAGGGATGAAAAAGTATTTGCCCCGATTATGGCGCGAATACGCTCTCCTTGGAAATAGGTATAATTATACCTCAAGTTCAAAGATGGATGGACTGTTCGTGCGGCAAATGTCGCTCTTGTTCCACATCCTAAAGCCATAGTAATACTTTGGTTTTCTTTTAGCTCGTGTTCAAAAAACACTTGAGAATAGACATCGAACCTATTGGTCCTTACTTCTAACCCCAAATTGTTTTGAGCCCAGGTAAATATCGGAATCACGACGAGAGTTAAGACGAGTAAGCGCATTATTGATTGTAAACTTTCACTTTACAGTTGTTCAATAAATTCTGATCTTTCAACTGAATTTCTAACTGCTTTCTCAATTTCTCATTCACTTGTAACTTATCCACCTCAAGGGTATCGTAGTAATGCACTGCCAAGGCAAAAATGGTATCTTTCACAGTTTCATTTTGCGCCTGCACCCCTGATAGAACTTCAATAGATTCTACCTCCGGATAATGCAAAGCAATCGTCGATGCCAAGGTTGCTGCATTTACTTTTTGCTTTTTTAAATTCTCTATGGAACTCTTCAAATTGGCATTCTGAATGTTCAAATCTCTTATCAATTCATCCTTCTTCATGATAACATCATAACCCGCCCCAGAAGAAAGGTTGCTGTTTTTAAATTCGTCCAAATACTCCTTCAACTTTCTATCTACATCCTCCCCTTGAATAATAGATAAATTGTTTTCACTTAGATTGTACGTTCTCAGCTGAGCATACCATACTTGTAAGGTAGATTCTGGCACCGTTTTATTGGTCAAAATGACCTCTACTTTAGGTATTTCTCCAGTCAAATCAAACTTTTGATTCACATCTAATGTCTCATCTGTTTCAATTACATTTCTAATGAAATTGGTGGCATTTTCCGTAAAAATAGTCTCCTGTACCTTTCCATAAAACAAGTAAACAGAAGGAACGATAACCAAGAAAATCAAAACGGTAGAAACTACTTTCACCTTCTTCTCTACCTTAGGATTTATGAAGTGTCTAATTGGGAATTTTAAATACCTCACCACCAAAATGGTAGATAAACAGATAAAAAGTGTATTGATTAAAAACAAATACGATGCACCAAAAAAGAACTGCCAATTTCCATTCGCTAAACCATAACCCGCCGTACATAAAGGAGGCATAAGTGCAGTGGCAATTGCTACCCCTGGAATTACTGTATTGTTATCTCCTCTACTGGCAGCAATAATACCTGCCAAACCACCGAAGAAAGCAATGAACACATCCATAAGGTTAGGTCCAGTTCTCGCTTCTAATTCAGGTGTTAAACCATGTAAAGGAGTAATTAAAAAGTAGATATAAGCCGTAAGTAAGGAAATACCCACAGCCACACCAAAATTCTTTAAAGAATCTATGATCAGTTTAATGTCGTTTGTTCCAACCCCTAATCCCATTCCTCTGATAGGTCCCATCAAAGGTGAAATAAGCATGGCTCCAATAATCACTGCCACCGAATTGGTGTTTAAACCTACAGAGGCCACAACAATAGAACACATCAGTACCCACACATTGGGGCCAACAAAATTTATTCCTTCTCTTATGTTTTTAATGGTTCCATTGATATCAGCACCATCTTGAAAAGAGACAGTTTCCTTGAGAAAGGAGAAAATAGACTTAATCCCCTCTCGCACATCTGTATTGATATTGATTTTTGTAGGATCTCCTTCTATAGGATCGTCATACTTATTACCGTTATCATACAAGTGTTCAAAGGCCTTCTTACGCCTTTGTTTTTCCTCATGGAGTTCATCTTTGGGTTGATCAGATGATGAAGTATTTTCGGCAGCACCCTCATTCGGTGTATTCTCTTCATTTTGAGCTTTGTTCTGCTCGTCTTTAGGGTCTATATTTTCCTCGTTCATTGTAATAACTTAAGCAACCGTTGCATTTCCATCGTATTTCTTTCAGAAGAAAGCGCTTTTTTAATGAGTTGTTTTTCTTGCTTGGTTAAATGCCAAGATAGTGAAATTTTGTCCTTAGGCGTCTCCCTCAAATTTAAACTTACAATGTCAATAGGGTAATCTTGGTACCTTAAAAATAGATTGACCAATTCATCTTGATTATAATCTTGCACCTTAGGAAAGTTACCATACACGTTGGAAAGTGGCTTAAACATTTTTTCAAATAAAGAGATGGCATGTTCCTCATCTGGATTCAATCCCTTTTTCGTATCTCTAATCTGAACAATGATTACTCCACTGGTATTTTCCTTAATCCAATCTTCTAAGGCACTCAAATAGCGCAAGGTAGTTTTGGCCCCATAATTATCTCGTATTCCGGCATCCATAATATGAACTTCCGGTTCTGTAGGCAGTGTAACCATTGGCGTTATATAGGGAAAGGTTGCATTCATCCTTAATGCAGTTGCAAAACGTAATTCTCCAGCATCTTGATGTTGAATGATTTTATTGAGCTCTACATTTTCAGTCAAAACAGAATCTCCCTCAACAATGCCAGAACCAAACATAAAACCAAGATTCTGACTACTAATAATCAACCTTCTTCCATCTTCTATAATGGTGGGTGAAAAGACAAAAGTGGGTACCAATGCTGCTTGTTCAACCTCTCGGTAATCCTTCAATTGTTTGTTTAAAACTTGATTGGTGTTACTCAACAACTGTTGTTCTAAAGCGTATCCTCTATCGGTTGTATACGTTTGTCCATTATAATCGAACTTTTGATATCTAAAAAAGATATCATTAGTAGCTAGTGAAACCCCTA
>NZ_JAWWCF010000207.1:0-4591 GCF_033720595.1 Lishizhenia sp.
GTTTAACCATAATCCCCGTTTCTATTTTAGCATATCGAAGTCAGTTTGGCTCAGCGAATGTTGCAGAAGTTTTCTTACCCATCTTATTTGCCACTTACTTCGCCTCATTGGTAGGTTTAATTGCTGTTTCCATCAAGCAAAAAATCAATCTTTTCAAACCTGTAGTTCTCGCTTATTTAGGAAGTGTTACAGCTTTCATTCTAGGCTTATTATGGTTATTGATAGAAAATCCTGATTTAGTAGACCCTGTTTCGAACATAGGAGGAAACTTGCTCCTCTTCACCATTATCATTGCTTTTATACTTTTGGCTATTAGAGCGAAAATCAATGTATACGAAACATTTATCGATGGCGCAAAAGGTGGGTTTAAAGTCGCGATAGGCATTATTCCTTACTTGGTAGCTATATTGGTAGCCGTGGGAGTTTTCAAGGCTTCAGGAGCCATGGAATTGTTGTTTGATGGGTTGCGTGTATTTCTAGTATTTATCGGCGTACAGACCACGAATTTCATCGAAGCATTGCCGGTTGCATTTATGAAACCCTTCTCAGGAGGAGCCGCCAGAGGGTTAATGATAGAGGTTTTTGAGACGCATGGTGTAGATTCATTCTTAGGAAAAATGGCTGCGACCTTCCAAGGTTCTACCGAAACTACCTTTTATGTTTTGGCCGTATACTTTGGTTCTGTAGGTATTAAGAAAACAAGATACGCAGCAGGATTAGGACTTCTTGCCGATTTAGCGGGAATTATCGCCGCCATCATTATTAGTTATATTTTCTATACCAAATAAAAAAACTCCAAAACCTACTTCGGTTCTGGAGTTCAAATATTATTCATCTATTCGAGGAAAACCTTTTGGCATCCTTCAAATCTACGTTAGAGAAAAGTTACTTCACCTCAATGAATGAAATCCCTAAAGCACGTTGATAGTAGCGTACTTGTTTCATTTCTTTACCATTCGCAATTACGAAAGACAATCCACTTTTACCTCCTCTAGCCGTTCTACCACTACGGTGTGTGTAATACTCATCTTTGTCTGGTAACTCATAGTGTACCACAAAAGATAAGTTATGCACATCTATACCACGTGCAGCCAAATCTGTAGCTACGATGTATTTCAATGTTTTATTTTGGAAAGCACGCATCACTTTGTCTCTTTCCTTCTGCGTTAAATCACCATTAATGGCTTCCGTTTCATGGTTCTTCGCTTTTAACTGCTTGGCCAATTTCGTCGAAGCCTTTTTGGTTCTACAAAAGATAACTCCTCGGTTTTTTTTCTGACTGTCCAAGAAATCCAACAATACATCTAATTTCTCTTCATCCAAAACTTGAATGTACTGGTGTTGTATTTTCTCGTTAACAATTTTCTTCTTATTCAAATGCACTCCTTTGGCAATGGGCGAAAGGTATTTGCGAGAAATTTCAACTATACCATGTGGCATAGTAGCAGAGAACAACCATTTGTTTTGCGCATTCGGGATAGAAGAAAGTATCTTTTCCAAATCCTTCTGGAATCCCATGCTCAACATTTCGTCAGCCTCATCTAAAACAACCGTTTTTACGTTGTCTAAACTTATCACACCGCGTTGCATCAAATCCAAAAGTCTACCCGGCGTAGCAACAATCACATGGGTTGGTCTTTGCAACCTTCCAATCTGAATTTCTATACGTTCACCACCGTAAACACATTCTGTAAAAATCTTATCGGTATACTTAGTAAACTTAAAAAGTTGCTTCGCAATTTGCT
Organism: Lishizhenia sp.; assembly: GCF_033720595.1. Taxonomy (GTDB): domain Bacteria; phylum Bacteroidota; class Bacteroidia; order Flavobacteriales_D; family Crocinitomicaceae; genus Lishizhenia. The sequence goes on from NZ_JAWWCF010000207.1 coordinate 1,746, forward strand.
GACCTAACTCACGCGTTGGCGAAAGCACTAATGCTTGTACAACTTTTCTTTCTGGATTTACCTTCGTCAATAAAGGAACACCAAACGCCAAGGTTTTCCCCGTTCCCGTTTGTGCCTGACCAATAAAGTCTGTATTCTCATCCAAAAGAATAGGTAAAGATTTCTCTTGTATTTCAGTAGGTTCAGTAATCCCTAACTCCTTAAAACTCTTGATAAACTCTTTGCTTACTCCTAGTTGTTTAAAACTTGCCATTGTATGATTGTTATTGGGTGCAAAGTAAGGTAAAAAGTAGGGGGAATACTAGAGAAAACATCCTTCAGTTAAAAATAATGAGTGATTCTCCTTTTTAGCTCCCCACCAAGTTAGCACTTGGTGCCGCGTCATGCGCTCTATAAATTTCTTATAAAGCAAGTTCTACTAATAACTAATTGTGCTTCTAGGGTCGCAAATTAGTTCCAAGTATCCCTAACTTTTTTCTTCAATTTATGCCGCTGCTACCGCTGGTAGACTCCTTTATTTTGAGTAACATTGAAGCACAAAACATTGCTATGGAAATCATAAAAGCTACTCCCCAACATTTGGATGCTATCCTAGAAATTATTGGTCATGCTCAAAACTATTTGGCTTCTTTACACATTGATCAATGGCAAAATGGCTACCCGAATGAAGATCGTATTTTAGAAGATATTCAACTTCAATCTTCCTACCTCTTGCTCAATGAACCTCATCAGATTATGGCAACGGCAATGTTTACAACAGAATCAGAACCCACCTACCAAAACATAGAGGGAGAATGGATAACTCAAGACAACGCAAAATACGGCGTTATTCATCGCATGGCTGTACATAACGATTTCCGAAAAACGGGGGCTGCTCGCCGTCTATTCAATTATTTCGAAAATGAATTAAAACATAAAGGCATCAATTCTATGCGCATAGACACGCACGAAGATAACAAGGGCATGCAACGACTTTTACTAAAAAACGACTATCAATATTGCGGGGTTATCTACCTTACTGATGGAGCCAAAAGGTTGGCCTACGAGAAAATAATTAAAGCATAATTTAATTCATAGTGAATAAAAAAGTTAAATGAAGTATTTGTTTTACAAAATGTAAAGTATATTTGTCAATAAGTAAAACAAATACTTCCTAAATATGAATAATTCAGAAATTCAAACACAAAAACCTAAATTAGTAGCTTACAAGTATAAAAAATGGGTTTACACATCCTTTCTAATCCCAGTGACCTTCCTTATTTTGAAAATGGCAGGTGTTCTAGAACTTGAAGCTCAAACTTCAAAATCCTTGTTCTCTGTACTCTTTTTCATCCCATTAATGTTACTTGCCTTTACGGCTGAAAAAATAGAAGACGAAAGGATTGAAAAAATTAGAATGCGCGCACTTGGAGCTGCAAGTCTTTTTGCTTTTTCTTATGTGATGATTAGAAATATTATGGACCTTCTTACTCCCTCCGGAGAACCATATATTCTATCTGCTAACGAACTAATACTTACTATGCTCTTCTTCTACTTAATTAATAAGTACTTTTTACTTAAAAAGGGTTAGAATACTTTATTGAATCACATTTTCTAAAAACTAACAAACAATTCTAAAAAACTTAATTATGAAAAGTGACAATGAAGTTTTGACGTTTAAACTTCTACCCAACAAATACAAAAAGTTGGTTTATGCCCTATTTATCATTCCGATTACCTTTGGTATACTTAAATCTGCCAATATTGTAGAATGGGAAGACTACCTTTTTAAAAGAATATTTACCGTACTATTTTTTACCCCACTGATTTTACTTGTTTTTACAGCCGAAAAAGTAGAGGATGAAAGAATACAAAAAATTAGATTGAATGCTTTGGCATTTGCCGCGGTTTATGGTTTTGGGTATCTCGTTATTGCTAACATAATGGACCTAGCAATGTCCAATGAGGCTTCAGAAGAAATCAAAGCCAAAGAAATTTTATTGCATATGATCGTCATGTACCTCTGTACAAAATTCTATATGCTAAGAAATAATTAGTCATGAAAAACACCATCAAAGTAGAACGTGCAAAAAAGGACATGACCCAGCAAAACTTGGCAGAAGAAGTGGGCGTTTCTCGACAAACCATCAATTCATTGGAAAAGGGAAGATATGTTCCATCTACCATATTGGCATTAAAAATTGCAGCAGTTTTTAAGACTACGGTAAATGAGATTTTTCAGCTAGAAAAGGACGACTAGCTGCGAATAATAAAACAGATTTCAATCAAAAAAATAGAATAAAAGGATATTTCTTACAGAAGTATCCTTTTTAGTACGCTTCAAAATTTACAATACTGCTCTGCCCTTTTTCATCCATGATCATCAAGACATGATTACCAGGACTGATATTAATTTTCAACTGATGCTTCCTTTGCGTGCTTCCGACAAATTCATCGTCTAAATGCCAAAACAACTCTGTTTTTTGATTGCGATGTGTAGCTTCCAATATGACCTTTTCGAACTCTCCTTTAAAGTTTTTAGGAATAATCAATTTAGAATCATCTTGGGGGTAAATAATGGCCATATCTTCGGCGTTAAAAGAGGAACAATTTTCATCAAATGCAGGTAACTCCTTATACTTTTGATGTCCTTTTTTATAATAGAAAGCAGCAACAGGATCTAAACAAAACCATACTGTATCCTTTACATTTCCTTGGAACAAGCAATTATGATTCACTCTTAGACCTTTGTCATTTATCAAAATATGATGGTGATAGGTACATACACCCAAAGGTTTTGCTACCATACTTGTTTCTGTTTTCATTTTCGGACAAGCCGGAGATGGGGCCAACCCTGAGGTAGCACA
>NZ_JAWWCF010000208.1:0-4587 GCF_033720595.1 Lishizhenia sp.
AACTGGATTGTATTTACAATTCAAGAGTATGGGACAAGGGAAGAGAAATACACTATGCTGTATATCTAAGAAAATAAGACGTATATGCTATCATACATTTCATACTTACTAAGACTTCCTAAAAAGAGTACTAACTAATAAACAATACATTGAAATCAACATATACATTATTCATCCTATCAATTATTATATCCTGTTCGTCAACGAAACATTTACCTCATGAACAAATCATTGGCACGTATATATCTAATGACATTTTTTACGGTGTTTCTGAGGAGATTGAATTAAAAGCAAACCAAGGCTTTGAATACAATTGGGACCAAGGATTGCTTGAAGGAAGCACTTTTGGAAAATGGAAAAGAGAGGGGAATTATATCATTTTAAATAGTAATAAACAAGTAAATGAAGTTCCTCCCTTTGAAATTATCGAAACCAAAAAGTACAAATCAGAAATACTTACCTTAAAGGTGTTGAATCCAAATAACGAAGGACATGCTTTTGCCAAGTGTGCGTTAAAAAAGGATACAATTATTTTATCTGGGAAAATAACAGATCTAGAAGGAAGGTGTAGATTTGATAAAGTAACGGCAGATAGTCTAATTATCAGTGCTTATGGATATAACACGATTCGTATACCGCTGGATTCTACATTTTCATCACTTACATTGAAATTGGTGGAAGATTTTGATACATATAGATACTTTACAAATGAAAAGTGGAAGTTTAAAAAAGGAAGACTCTACGATACCTCAAAACGAAAAGGTCATGCGTCGAGGAAATACTACTACCAAAAAATAAAATAACGCCAACTACAAAAGTTACAATATATCTAAAAGTCTAAAAAAAGGGACTAATCCATTATTTTCAATCTGTACATTTCAACGAACTTTTTAAATGCTTATATTGGTTGAGAACTTGGGATTCTCTATTATGTTGGAAGGATAAACACAATTATGTTTATTTGGATGTTAAGTCACTGAAAAATCACAACGATAATTGCAAACATTAGTCATCAATACCAGACCCATTCTACCCTATTGGATTACACTTATGGGAACTTCGTTCGCGTGCATACAAGTCATCTTTAAATTTGTGGAAAACATTGAAACAGCCCTTTCCCTACTCATCGTGGTTGTAGTTATGTATCTAGGTCATTTGTTCGCAAAATTTTTATTTGACGGAAAGTTAGCCGTGACTTTTTCTAAACACACCCTTATCTTTAACTGGCAACGAAAGCCTGTTATTACAAAAAGAGTCTTCCAAGAAATAAGTATTAAAGACATCCAATCTTACGTCTATCATGATTACAGAGGATATATAACGGTCAAAATTAAAATGACAGATGGATCAATAACTAGAATTGAATGCCCTTCCCCATCGAACCTTAAGCATACAGATTTAGGTAAACTACTTAGTGAACTTAAAATAATTACAAAGCGGAACGGTTAAAATAATACTCTCCAATCATAAATTCACGTAAAACTCAACTTCAACCTCTCTAGAAATCTAGAACTCTAGCCATCTAGATGTCTAAACAAAAAAGAGAGTGCCCTTTTCGAACACTCTCTCGTCATCATCTATATTTTTTGTCTACTATTTTGTAAACAACATCTCTCTCAATTTTGGGAAAGGCCATAACTCATCGTCTACTAACATTTCTAATTTGTCAGCGTGGTAACGAATATCGTCAAAGAATACTTTCACTGTATCACAGTAAGCGGCTGCCTTCTCTCCAATGTTTTCAATGTTGTTGGCAACTTTTCTTGCTGCTAACATTTCATCACATAAAGACTTCATTTTGTTCAAGTGCATAGAAATTTCTTTCACCATGTCTAATTGAACTTTAGAAGCTTCTGTAGCATCTCCTCCTAAAATATCATTCAATCCTTGGATGTTCTTGATCAACCTGTTTTGGTAATTGATTACAGAAGGAATGATGTGGTTTTGCGCCAAATCATTGATCATTCTTGCTTCAATCTGAACTCTCATGATGTAAGATTCAAATTCAATTTCCTGACGTGCTAATACTTCACGCTCTGAGAAAATGTTTAAGTCTTCGAATAATTTGATTGTTTCTGGACGCTCCCAAACTTGTAATGCTCTTGGCGTATCTTTCAAGTTAGATAATCCTCTCTTTTCAGCTTCAGCAACCCACTCGTCACCGTAACCATTCCCTTCGAAACGGATTTTCTTAGACTCCTTAATCAATACTTGTAATTCTTTCAAGATTGCTTCGTCTTTGCTATCACCACCTTCGATTCTAGCGTCAACAGCTTTCTTAAACAATCTCAACTGGTTCGCCATAATCGTGTTCAAAACGATCATAGACTGAGAACAGTTTGCCAAAGAACCTACCGCTCTAAATTCGAATTTGTTTCCTGTAAATGCGAAAGGAGAAGTTCTGTTTCTATCTGTGTTATCTAATAAGATTTGAGGAATTTTACCGATGTTTAATTTCAACTCCGTTTTATCCTCTGGTGTCATCTTACCAGCTTTAACGTTTTCTTCTAAATCATCCAAAGCCTTTGTTAACTGAGACCCGATGAACGCAGAGATAATTGCTGGTGGCGCTTCGTTAGCTCCTAAACGGTGATCGTTAGATGCTGATGCAATAGCCGCTCTTAATAAGTCAGCATTATCGTGAATTGCTTTAATTGTGTTCACGAAGAACGTTAAGAACTGCATGTTGCTCTTAGGGTTCTTACCTGGTGCTAACAAGTTCACTCCTGTGTTTGTAGAAAGTGACCAGTTGTTGTGCTTACCAGAACCGTTCAATCCTGCGAATGGCTTCTCGTGTAACAATACCCTAAAGTCGTGCTTACGCGCAATCTTCTCTAACAAGTCCATCAACAATTGGTTGTGGTCGTTAGCCAAGTTACACTCTTCAAAGATAGGTGCACACTCAAACTGGTTAGGTGCTACCTCATTGTGACGAGTTGTTACAGGAATACCTAAACGGATTGCTTCGTTTTCGAATTCTCTCATGAAAGCTACTGCTCTCTCTGGAATAGAACCGAAGTAGTGGTCATCTAATTGTTGACCTTTTGCAGGAGAGTGTCCAAATAATACTCTACCTGTCATTTGCAAGTCAGGACGTGCATTGTACAATGCTTTGTCGATCAAGAAGTATTCTTGTTCCCATCCTAATGTTGCGATTACTTTATTTACATTCTTATCAAAGTACTGACAAACGTCAACCGCTGCTTTATCAACTTCGTGTAATGCTTTTAATAAAGGCATTTTAAAGTCAAGCGCTTCACCTGTGTAAGAAATAAAAATCGTTGGAATACATAAAGTTTTCCCGATTACGAAAGCTGGAGATGATGGATCCCATGCTGTGTAACCTCTTGCTTCGAAAGTATTACGAATACCTCCGTTCGGGAAAGATGATGCATCTGGCTCTTGCTGAACCAATAAATCACCGTCAAATCTTTCAATTGCTCTACCTGGACCAACTGGCTTAAAGAAAGCATCGTGCTTCTCTGCAGTGGCTCCTGTTAAAGGTTGGAACCAGTGTGTGTAGTGTGTAGCTCCTTTAGAAATAGCCCAGTCCTTCATTGCTGAAGCAACTTGGTCAGCAATACGTCTATCGATACGCGCTCCTGAACTGATCGCTTCTTTAATAGATTTGTATGCTTCTTCTGGTAAATACTCACGCATCACCTCTAAGTGGAATACGTTTTCACCAAAAATCTCAGAGATTCTTGTTACTGGTTCTGAGTGCTTAGGCGTTCTGTGAAGAACATCTTGGTAAGCCTTTTTTCTAATAGATGACATTTGAAAAATTTTAATTTTGGGCAAATATACACCATTTTATTCTCCTCACAACATTAATTTATTGTAAAATTAAAAACACCCCCTTGTTGAAAAGGGGGTGTTTTAATATTTGTAGAGATTTTTCAATTCCACCCCCTAATTAATCGGGGTGTTTTATCATCTGCTTAATTTCTATTTCAAATTAAAGTGTTTTTCTGCTTTATCTGCAATTTGTCCACCTATAGCCAATGAAGCCGTAGCTGCCGGAGAAGGTGCATTTAATACGTGAATAGAGTTTTCCATGTATTCAATACGGAAATCGTCACGTGTATCACCATCTTGTCCTAATAATAAAGCACGCACTCCAGATCTACCTGGGCGAATATCATCCATAGTTAAAGAAGGAATAAGTCCTTGTAAGGTTTTCAAGAATAACTTTTTAGAAAATGCTCTTCTGTATTCATCAATACCAAATTTCATATTGTTAAAGAACAATCTCCATGTACCTCCGTAACTTAAAGCGTCAACGGTATCTTTAAAACTGAAATCTGTTTTTCCATACCCTTCTCTTTTAAATGTAAACACGGCATTAGGTCCACATTCTATTTCACCATCTGTCATACGCGTAAAGTGTACACCCAAGAACGGGAAATCTGGATTCGGAACAGGATAGATTAAGTTATTTACTTTGTGTTTCGCCTGATCGGTTAACTCGTAGTAGTCACCTCTAAACCCAACTACCTTTTCTTTTAAGTCCACCCCATCTTTCTTGGCCATTCTATCAGCTTGCAATCCTGCACAGAAAATCAAATGTTTTGCTTCGTATTTAGT
>NZ_JAWWCF010000209.1:0-4573 GCF_033720595.1 Lishizhenia sp.
ACATATTTGCCATTATTGCGGGACTAATTGAAGCCGACGCAAAATGGTACACTTAATGGCATGCTAGAGTTAAAGAAAATAAAAAACCCCAGTAAAATCAATTTACTGGGGTCAAATCTGGCGGAGAGAGAGGGATTCGAATCCTCATCTACCTCAAAAAGATAACACATAACCAATTGATTTAACACTATATATCTAAATTCGACTAGGGCTTATTTTTACTAAACTGTTTCACTTTTCAGTGAACCCCCAATGTTCTTAGGTTATCACCAACAGCAACTAATACTCAAATTTAAAAACGCAAAATTTGAGGGTATTATGTCTGATGGAGGGCTATAACCTCTGACGCCCTCAATAAACCGCGATATCAGGGGATAAAAATTAACTGCTCCCTCCAATATCAACATCTTCGAAACAGACTGGATTAGCAAATAAGTAATAAAAAACTAGGTCAGCTCCTATCGATTTATTCAGTGTGTCGGCTTTACAACTTGGTATATCTGTCATGGTCCCCTCAAAGGTTTTTCTGATTCACCCTGCATGGAATTCTTCAAATTTAGCGATCAAAAAAATTCCGCAGGCTTCTTTAGCCGTAAGCTCAAAGATTAAGAAAAAATAAAACTAGTTATTAGACAGACTGCTTGCTGATGTGTACACTTTGGACACACGTCGTTATCACATTGGATCTACAGCAATGAAATCCGCGGCCTTGAGAATCAGGGTTGAACCTGAGCTACATGATGACTTTTTAACGGCATGCAAAAATCAGGATTTGCCTGCCTCTCAAGTATTAAGACAATTTATGAAAGCTTTCGTGGAAGAAAATATCGTTGGAACTCAACAAGATCTTTTCGAAGTAGCTAAAAAGATTGGAAAAACGAACAAATAACTGTATATATGTACAGCGCACAAACCTTTCCGGAAACTGAATATGAGTACTAATATGGATTCCAAATACAAAGTAGTGAGCCTCTTTTCTGGATGCGGCGGTATGGATCTGGGCTTTAAGCAGGCTGGTTATGACATTGTATGGGCCAATGATATCGATGAGGATGCATGTGACACCTACGAAAAAAATATTGGCCCCATAAATAGAGGGGATATCGCTAAATACGATGTGCCGAGCATAGAGGATACTGATGTACTTGTAGGCGGTTTTCCATGCCAACCATTCTCAAACGCGGGTTCGAGAAAAGGCACTAGTGATCCGCGTGGAATGCTTTATGAGTATACATTCAAATTTATAGAGAAGTTGTCACCCAAAGCTGTTGTTTTTGAAAATGTTAGAGGATTGCTCAGCACTAAAACAGAAAATGGAAAGTTAATAGATGAATTAGTGCACCGATTAGAAAGTGACTATGGATATCACGTTACCTACAGGTTGCTAAACCTAAGTCATTTTGGTGTTCCACAGAATCGAATCCGATTAGTTCTAATTGCGATAAAAAATGTTAACTACATTGATCATGTATTTCCAGAAATTGTTGATGATAAAGATTTGTCTATCGAGGCTACCTTAAAAGGTATTAACGATAATTTACCCAATCAAACGGAGATAATGAAGCTAAATCCTCAAGCTTTGCATTATGGATCAATGATTCCTGAAGGTGGATCTTGGAAAAGTCTCTCTTATGACGTGCTACCTGAAAGATGGAAGAAAATTAGAGACAATATGGTTAAGTATCATTACCCAAATTTCTTCCGACGATATGCTCGAAATGAAATTCAGGGGACGATTACAGCAGCATTTAAGCCTGAAAATGCCGGGGTCTGGCACCCGACAAAAGACCGAATTTATTCAGTTCGCGAAATTGCTAGGTTTCAAACATTTCCGGATGATTTTATATTCGAAGGTAGAACTGTGAAATCTAAGTATCAACAAATTGGAAATGCAGTGCCACCGCTAATTGCTCAAAAAATTGGCTTACAATTGAAAAACTATTTCAAGAATACTGCTGTTGCCGAGTTGAAGAGAAGTAAAGTAGAAAGTACATTACTCAACGTTAATCAGCCAATCAGTAATCAAACTGTACCTCTATCATTGTAGGAGACATGGATGTACTTTTCTGAGGAATTTGTTCTTACCGCCTACAAGGGGTTAAAAAATATCGACCCTTCTATAGGCAAATCTCGACAAGAAAAAGTCAGTGCTTTACGCCACTTACTAGCTTCCTGCGAACTCATGAAAAGTTATAATACTGAGCTTGTGAATCTTAAAGTCAACGAGAACAAAGCCAGAGCAGATTTTATCAAAGCAGTTAGTAGAATTGTAGCATTAGACGAGCAAGGGAATTATACGGTTGACTTTGACTTAGATTTCGCAGAACGTAGCGATTATGGCGTTCGTAGCAACTTTTTTACAACCAGATTAAAAGATAGCCGCTCACATAGCGTTGAATATCCCGGTCGTCCAAAAGCATTGCTTCATATGGATAATGAAGTAGTCAGTCTGACAAAAGATATTAATGAGAACTTAAAATCAGCTTTCAACATTGAAGAGATTAGAGCTTACCTTGTCCTTTGGCTGTTTCGAGGTGAAAACTTTAGTTTCACTTCCGAAAAGATTTCTTCATCGGAACTTGTAGCAGAGTTAGACAACAAGCTTAAAACAATCTACCCATCTAACATTGCCAACCTTCTTGTCCCTACAGATTCTGAGTTAGCTAATGTAATGAGTATGTGTTCAACTCATCTAGCAAATGAAAAAGCAAATCTAGGAATAATTCTTTCATTACAAGCAGAAGCCACTGACGAAAGTACAGTAAAAGAGAAGGCTCATGTACTTGAGAATAACTTAAGCGATGCTGATGAAGTTTATGTATCTGCTACTAAGCTTTTAGAGCGTGGTTCGAAAGGTATTCTTCTAAGTGGACCTCCCGGAACAAGTAAAACTTGGTACGCACTTAAGCTTGCAATGAAGCTAACTGATGGTGATTTTAACAGGATATCTCGAGTACAATTTCATCAATCATATTCATATGAAGATTTCATTGAGGGGCTAGTTGCAACGGGATCGATAGGTGGAACCGAACCTCTTTTCAAGCCTAAGTTTAAAACCTTTGTTAATCTTTGCCTAAAAGCCAAAAATGACATTGATAACAATTATTATCTAATTATTGATGAGTTCACTCGCGGTGATCCAAGTAGAATATTTGGCGAATTATTGACATACATAGAAGCTGACTATAGAGACATTGAGTTCATACTTCCTTATTCCGAGGAAAAATTTTACGTCCCCCAAAATGTGATAATTTTGGCAACAATGAACCCATATGATAAATCAGTTATCGACCTAGATGCAGCAATGGAAAGAAGGTTTGAAATTATTGAGTTAGCTCCAAATAGAGATATTTTGACATCATTTTTGACTAAAAACTCAGTGAGTGGGCCTGTAATTGGAAAAATAGTGAATTTTTTTAATACTCTTAACAGATATGCAGAACATGGTTTCGGACATACTTACTTCAAAGATATAAAATCTGAAGAGGATTTGATTATTCTCTGGAATCATAAGTTAAAGTTTATTCTAGAGAAGATGTTTAAGTACAAAGAAGATGCCCTTAAGGAAGTTCGAAACTCTTATTTAGAAGTTGTTAGTGAGGAAGGTAAGGGTAAAATTAAGTGAAAATCCTCACGGGAACCGAGCGTTCTCCAATTGACGTAGACATATCAGAAATTATCAAAGAGGGTGGAAAGCTAAATATTCTCCCTCAAGTCAAAAATTATTTTAGCATTGATTATAAGCCTAGAGAAAATAAGCTTAGCCTTGCAGCTAAAGGCTATATTGGTGTTATACCCGTAACAACAGAGCTAGCGATAGACATCAGACCTAAGTTTTCTATAAAAAATCTCACGACAATGGTGTCAGTTGCACAGGGGAAATTTCGCTCACTTAGTTACTTTTCTCGGAAATATAACGAAAAAGAAAACGCTCCAGAAATAGTCTATGAGTTTCTAGTAGAGAGTCTTATTTCAGAGTTACAAACTTTGTATGATGAAGGCATTTACAAGGAGTATTTACGTAAGAATGATGAACTTTCAAAGATAAAAGGTCGCTTGGATACTGCAAATTCTATAAGAAAACTTTGGGGGCATGGTAAATTTCATAAAGCTTACTCTTATTTTTTTGAACACTCCTTAAATACTCCTCTGAACAAGCTTATAAAGTTTACTATTCATTACTGTCTAGTTAACCTTCCGTCTGAATTTCTCAAAAAAGATCATATATATAAGCCTTTAATCCAGTTCTATGACGGGTTCAAAGAGGTGGAATTTCCAAGCAACTCGAACTTTCTCGAAGAAGCGTTCGACATAATTAAGCACGACAAGATACCACTGCTGCGAAGTTACTATATCAATATTTCAGAAGTTTGCCGGTTAATAATTACAGGTACTGGAATAGATTTTGACAATCAAGGAACTGCGCTGAATTTGAGCAGCTTTGTTGTTGATATGGAAAACATCTTTGAGCAATTTCTCTTGAATACAACGAGAGCATACAAGAGCCATATTGGACATGACGTTTCAATTCTTGACGGTAATGATGAAGGTAAGAAGCAATTTTTAGATCCCC
>NZ_JAWWCF010000210.1:0-4437 GCF_033720595.1 Lishizhenia sp.
TACCCTCCTATGGATGGATAAATGGACAATTTCTTCCAAGCAAACATACGTCCCACAGATGCAAAGACATTGAACTGATTGCCAAACCTATAATTCTCTTTATTTGATGTAGCAATACCATAAATAGCGTCCGTTGTTAAGCGCCATTTTTTAAACATGTACATGTACTTCGCTTGTAAAGCATAACTCATACTTCCTCTACCCGCTTGAAAATTTCTATTCACCAGCTCTCCCTCATGTTCGAGTTGATACGCTCCTGTAGGAAGCGTAATACCTAAGCCTAAATCAAGTAAATGACCTCTCACCTTATTGGTATCCATAGGTGGAGCAATTATTCTATACGCGAGGGAAACAGCGGCATCAGCCAAACTAAGGTGACTAATATTTTCTGTATTTCCCTGCATGGTATTGTACACAAAAGGCACATTTGCCATAACATACAACTTTGGAAAAAAATGGTATTTACCCGTTAATTCCATTCTATTGTAACCATCAGTTGAATGCACATCCTCCAGATAACTGCTGTTGTAATTGATTTCTGCATTAAACTGAACATGTGAATAACGCAATCCTATATAGTTATTGGTGGTTTCCATACCCAAGCCCATACTCATTCCGCCCACAGCACATCCACAAACATCACAGGCGTATGTCTTTGAACTTAGCGAAATCAGTATTAAAAGGCTAATTGTACTCCACAAACTTTTGATCTTGTATAAACTCAACATCACTTAATGTTTTTAAAAATGAGATAATTGCTTCTTTTTCCATTTCAGTTAAAGGTATTCCACGCGTTGATCCCTGGTTTAACTCATTGGCTAAATTGGGTACATCTAAAACACCCTCATCATAATGATCCAGGACTTCTTTTAAAGTCCAAAATCTAGCGTTATGCATATAAGGAGCGGTTAACGCCACATTGCGTAGCGAGGGAACACGAAACTTTCCAACATCCATTGGATTTTCAGTAATCGTAGCCCTACCTAAATCGGGATAAATACTATCCAAACCAATATTTCTATACTCCTGATTGGTAAACAAAACACCTTCATGGCAACTAGCACATTTATCTTGAAACAGTGCTAAGCCCTCTTGTTCGATGGCCTTAAGGTCTCCTTTGTTGTTTAGCCATTTATCGTAAGGACTATTGGCACTTACCATCATCAACATAAACTGACTCAAGGCTTTGAACAAATAAGGAGAGGTAATACTGTCTATTTTGAACGTCTCCTTAAATTCTAATTGATAAAAGCTAGAAGCATTTAATTTTTCAATCAGATGATTCAGATCTTCCTTCATTTCTATATCAGATTCTATAGCATTAATGGGAACAAAGTCTAGATGCGTAACACCTCCATCCCAAAAGAACTCTTTATAGAAGGCCATATTTGCAAGTGCTGGAGCATTACGTATACCAATTTCATTATCCACCCCTATAGAAAAAGGATGTTGTTGCCCATCTGCAAAGGCTGTTCCTTGTTGATGGCAATTGGCACATGCAACACTTCCATCTATTGATAGTAAAGGATCATAAAACAATTTTCTACCCAATAAAAAGGCTTCTTCTGTTATTTCATTGAGTTCAAAATTGTAGGTTGAACTTGGAAAATGTTCAGGTTTAATAAAACGGAACTCTTCCACCTCACCACTTTGTTTCGAACAGGAAACAAGAAGTAGCGCTACGTATGATAAACACACGTAACGCATAAATACTACCCCTTTCATTTTATTGGTGTACGTGATCCATCACAAACATCTCTGTAAATGTAGCTGCAAACGGCGCACCGGCCATTGGAGAGTGTACAGAGTATGTAGAGGTGAAATCATTACTAGATGCATTAAAAAAGGGCAAAACATCCACTACAACATGAGCTTCCGGAGCGTACTTTTCTCCAATGAGAATAGGAGATCCAAAGTCAAGTGTAAGTGTTTTAAGGTTGTTCACAAACATACTTCCATCTACATCTTTCCATCCTCCCACGTGGAATTCAATGCGTTTGGCTGGAATACTAGAACCATTTCCCTGATCCACGAATTGTTGTGGAGAATCTGCAGCACTTCCCTCTACTTTCATAGCAATGTAACCGGCATTCCAATTCCAGAACCACGCTCCATTTGCAGGATCTAAAACTCCTCCTGATGCACCTGATTGTACACCTTCTTCGCCTACACCTATGGTAAAACTAATTTCATCATAGGTTCCTTCAGGTATGTTCTCTAGGTTGATAAAGCTCGTAGCAAGATCACTCGCCTCTACTCTAAAGTAGCCTTGAGCTCCTTCTGCAGTAGCTTCCATCTTTTGGGTGTAACTTTCACCATTGGGTCCGCTCAACGTGAAAGCGCTTACATAGAACCCGAAATTTGAAATATTAAATGCTTGGTTTAAAGCTGTTGAATAATCGTAATTCACCGTATCTCCACTTGCTCTCAACTGAAGGGGTGAAGTTCCTGCTTTCATATCAAAATTCACTAAGATTTCGCCCTTATGCTCCTCTTGATTTTGTTTTATATCTTCTTTTTCACAAGCCATAGCTACCAAGGCTACCGCTAAAATTGTTATAATATTTTTCATTGTTTTGTACATTAATTTTTGCGCATAGGCGCATACCTGCGATGGGTTTTCGCAAACTAATTATCTAGCATAGTAAAGGTTATATGTACAAAACCTGGGGAGGAGGAACAGTGATGTCTCCACTAAAAGTGGCCAATGAAAAAGTATAGTAAGGAACTACTTTTTCTTCTTCATCCTTTATGTTGAATGGAACGTTAATCGCATCTGCGAGACGTTCATAATCTTTGTGTTTGAGTTGAGATTTAGAGTCTTTCTTAGCAGGTTTAGAATTATCTTCTGAATTCAGAGCTTGATTGCTTTCCACTTCGTTGGCCAGCTCTTTCATCAAGTAACATTTACCGTTACATTCTAACTCCTCTTGATCTTTGTTCTCACAAAGTTCTTCAGCAATTTGTTCTTGATTTTGGGTAAAATGAAGAATGGTTTGCACGGGCTTACTCAAAGAGAAAACGTAAATTAATATTACTATGCCGGCAAATATTCTCATACCTGCCAGCAAAATTAATCTTTCAGTTCAATCTTCTGAATAAAAAGTTGTAGATATTTATCAACTTTTCAAATTGTATTTCTACTTACAAAAAACCAAGTCCAACAGGATTATTCAACATCCATCCTGTTAAACTCATTCTTCCTGTTTCTGTAGTCAACACTTCGTGTTCTAAGACTCCACTTTTAAATAAAACTAAGCGGTTCGCTTTTGGTGCAATATCTAAATTTCCTGCTTCTCCAAAAATACGTAATTCACCTCCATCACCTTGTTTCCAATCTTTATTTAAGTAAAGTACATAGGAGAGTTGACGGTTATTTCTGCCTTTAAACTGATCTAAATGCTTTTGATAAAACGTTCCTTTAGGATAAAAGGCCAAATGATATTCAAAATCTGAAATACTTAAGAATAAATAGCGATTTACCTTTGCTACTAAATCATCCATCTGTGTATGTAAATCAACTAACTCTTGATCCTTATGTTTATCTATCCAGTAAACATAGTCACCGCGTATTTCTTCTACAATGGTATGATCTCCCAAGCTTCCAATACCCGCTTTTGCCAGGGCATCTTCGTCTCGTTTGCTTTGGAAAAAATTAAAAACGTTAGCGAATATTTCTTCGCTTAAATAATTATCAATTACCACAAAATCCTTTTGTGCCAATTCGTCTAACCATGAAAGGTAGATCTCTTCTGAATATGCTTTCAATTCTTAAAATAAGGTGCGCAAAATTACGCTAAAAAGAAATTGAAATTACCACTCCTAAAAAAAATTATTTCAAGAAATAAACTCCAATAGAATTACAGCTTCTTGCAGAAATCTGAGGTAAGTTCTACTGCCTTTTCATATAATTTGTTTTGCTCCTCTCTACTGATATCAAAATGGGTAGACGAAATGTGTAAATTATCTAGGAAAATGGTTCGTTTTCTCACTTCATCTGATTTGAACATATCCATATCCTGCCCTTTTAAAACAGCTTTAAACAATCGTTTGATATAACTCCCAATTTGATCAAAACCGAGTTCCTCATCTTTATCTTCTGTAGAAATGTACAAGCCCAAGGTTTTGTCTAAATTGTCAAAAGCTGAAATTGGATAGTTATACAATACTCCTCCATCAATAAAAATATGCTTATTCAATTCACCGTTTGGAAATTGCCAAGCATTGAAAAAGAAAGGGATAGACATTGACGCCCGAATTGCCTCTGCGATTTTTATCTCTGGTGTTTGTTCAAAGGAGAATTCCTGTAAACCGGTCGTATTTAAATTACAAGCAAATACCTTTAATTCCCAACAATCGCAATCTTTCAAATCTGCAAAAGTCATTTCTGGATCTTTATCTTTACTTGCTATGATTTCCTTGATCCAATCCAATAAA
>NZ_JAWWCF010000211.1:0-4423 GCF_033720595.1 Lishizhenia sp.
CATCCACCATTTGGAGAGCTATTAACCAGAAGGGGGGATGATAAACTATTTATGCTTTGGTTTCCTGCAGAGGGATAACCAAATGTGATGTTACTACCTGACTTTTGAGCAGAAGGTTCATCCTTGTTGCAGGAGATGAGTATAATGAGACTAACACTAGTTATTGCTATATATAGAAGTGAATTGTTCATGTTCGGTGTTTTAGAAGATTATATTTGATGGTAGCAATAGAACGTAAGGTTCAATGATTTAGTTTGTACAATAGGCCAGATTTACCCTCAAAATTTACGAGTAGTTTTTGAATCGAAAGGGAAAAGGTCAATTTGATGTGAAGCAGTGCTCTAGTATATATAAAAAAAGAGTCCACTGCAAATGCTAGGACTCTTCAAACAATACGTTCAACTTATGTATTTTAAAACTTTATTGTTTCATTATTTTCTGGGTGTAAACTTCGTTTGATGAGTTTTTGAGCATTAAAATATAGCTACCAGGTTTTAAGTGATCGAGTTGATTAATTTCACCTTCAGTTTTACCGGTTATAACTGTTTTTCCTGAAAGATCTAAGATTTTATATTCCATGGTTTCTACCATATTTTCGATTTGAAGTTGATGCGTGAACGGGTTAGGAGAAAGTTCTATTGCAGTAGCTTCTAATTCATTCAATCCTAAATCTACAGGAGTACCATAACTTTCTACAAATTCAACACTACAATCATAATAAACATTGAAAACCCAATATCTTCTATACACACAACCTACCCAGCAGTCCATCCATCCGTGTGAATATGTGAGTTCTACATGTGTAGGATAAATAGAATCAACAATACTGATACCATAGTTTAATGTTCCGTATTCCCAGGCATCGATCACTTCTTGCACGGTATCAAATAAATTGGCTAAAGCGATCATGTTTGTAATGGTATCTGTTTGCAGTGTTACAAAGTCATAAGGGGAATTAGGACTCGGAGAATAATGGTGCATGTACAAGCCATGTTCATTAATCATTGAATCTATAGTTGCATTACCTGTTGGAATCTGATTCATATATAAACTTTGCATCCAAGGCAGACTATCGTAAACCTGAAGGGTCAGAATATTCAGACTAGGGTCTGGATGGGTATGAATATCGTATATATCAACTACGCTATCTCTTTCTGGTACCCCCGTTAAATTATATACAGCTAGCAAAGCATTTAAAAAAGTATCTATATGACTCATCGGGATATCTACACTGTCTATATAGGTGTGATTTTGTTCTCTTAACTTCCGCATTGTCATGTGTGATGCATCGTATAAATAACGATTATAAATGCTGTCGGGGGCCATACAATTTGAGTTTCGTATTTGAGCATGTCCGTGGAATACACTCAGGCTAAATATGAGGGCACTTAGGATGGGTAAAATAGATTTCATAGCGTGGTTTAATGTTTTCATTATTAATTTAGACGGCTAAATTAACAATTTAGTTGGTTTTTTAACACCGATTTTAATGGTGCTTTCTGATTTGTTATTAGCCTTTGGCTCCTCTGAATTTTAGTACTAAATACTTCAGGCCGGAAAAGTTATAAATGACTTTATTGTACCACTTTGGAAAGGTGCGGTAGGAGGGATGAGAGTATTCGAAGTTGACCTCAGCTGTATAATGATCATTTTTACGTTCAAAAAGATAATCGTAGCGTTGCCAGGTGTTATCTACTTTTACTTCAACCAGGGTATGGTGTGCGATACCGTCAGTCCCTATTAAATCGACGAGTCTGCTGTCATATCCCAACAAATAGGAGAGGTGTGCAATGAGAATAGCACCTTCATCGCATGACAAACCTAAGTTTTCTTCCATTAAATACTTCGGGGAGCAATACAAACAAGACCCTGTATTTTTTTCTTTCGTGGAAGGAGTAGTTTCTAGAATAAATGCATAGACATCATCAGGTGTTTGTAGATCGTTTTCGGAAATGATTTCTCTCAAAAAGGTGTAGTCACTATTATACCAATTATAGGATGAAATTATACCTAGAACAAGTAGAAGTATACCGATTTTAAATCCTTTGCTTTGCATAAAGGAAATGTAGTATTTTTTTTAAGTATGTATTGAATAGAAAGTGATATGAACGCTTTAATTCAAGGGTAATTGTATGGTAAAAGTAGAACCTTGGTTGGGGCCAGGACTTGTAGCTTCAAGTGTTCCTGAATGTTTATTGATAAATCTTCTAGAAATAAATAAGCCCATTCCTTCACTGGGTTCATTTTTCGTACCCTTTCGGGAGTACTCTGTAAAGGGTTTAAAGAGCGCTTCTGAAATACTATTGTCAAAACCAATTCCTTGATCTATAATATCTATACGCATTTGAGATTTAAAAATCTGCGAAGCTATAATGATTTCACTATTGGTTTCCGAGAATTTAATGGCGTTACCAATGAGGTTGTTAAAAACTTGTCGGAAGGCGGTTTCATTTCCGTTGATGTTCAGTTCAGATTGAGCATTGAGACGCAGTTTTATTTTTTTATTATCCAAAGCTGCCTTTTGCGCATTGATTACATCGTGGATGATGTGATTTAAATTAAGCCTTTCTTTTTTCAACTTTCCTTGCGTTATAGATTCATCGCGAAGGTTGATAAGGGTATTGGTGATAAGCTCCAACTGCTGATTCGTAGTTGTTCTAATATGTTCAATAATTATTGCTCTGTCCTTGGGATCTGTTTTTTTCTGATACATGTCCAAAAGCGTATTAATATTGTTACATGGACTTCTCAAATCATGTGAAAGTATTTCAATCGTGTTTTGTTTAGACTCAATTAAATGATCAAATGTTTTGATCGAAAATTGTAGGTCCTTCAACAATTCCCCAATCTCGTCATTAAAATCTAATGGAAGGTTTGGCAGCTCTTGGTTTTCTAAATAGTTTTTAAGTGATGATTTAGCCAGTTTTAAAGGGGCCAACAACTTGTTCAACACAAATAAGGTTAAGGCTGTGGCTCCGAGTGTTAAAATTAACGTGAGGATGATTATTGTAGAAGTAGTAAAGCCTCCTTCATTAAAAACTATGAATAGTATTATACCAATAAGCGGTACATGAATACCTAAAAAAGCAACGGCTAAGAATTTGGATGAATAGCTTTTTAGGAGGCCTGTTTTTGAGAGTTGAGTGTATAGTTTCATAATATCAGTAGAGGGTTTATTTAATTTTTCTACTCAATTCAGTGGAACAAGGTGAGTGATACGAAAATAAGGTATTCAAGATGCGAAATCAAATCATTGAATGCTATGTGAAATAAAGATAAATGCTTTCTTGGTATCCTAATAAGTGGTAAGGAAGCGGGGATATTATACACGCATAAATTATTTTCTTTTTTTTCCAGTGTAATATATGCTTTGTATCTGCTTGTTGACTATTGAGAGAATGCGGCAGTTCTGTAGGGATGTTTCATTGAATTAACTAATGATGTTTTTGCTCGTGTCTTCGTAAATTATCGTTGCATCCAATCTTTTCGTTTTAGGATATAACGTCTATCTCTGCAATTTTCTTTGAGGTTATCAAATTCTCTATCGGGGGTGAAAAATTTTTCTAGAACTTTAACTGAACTTGTATTCTTAATGTTTACATCCGCTGTAATAATATCGAGTTGGAGTTCTTCAAAAGCGTATTGAATTAAATATTCCGTGACCTCTGTGGCATATCCATTTCCCCAATATTTTTGTCGAAATCTATATCCAATTTCGGGTTGGTTTTCATCGTTTGAGAGTAGGGCACAGAGTCCAATCAATTCTTCTTTACCTTTTTCAAATACACCCCATACCCTTGGTTCTTCTCTATTTCCTTTCTGGGAGGGACTTGAGAATTTTTTAAAGTTAGTGGCTATCTTTTCTTCAGACCAGGGTAAATGAGGTACAGGATTCACAATTTCAGGAGCACTTACTAATTCAACAAAGAAGTTGAAGTCTTTCTCAGCAAGCGTTTTAATTTCTAAACGAGGTAATGATTTAAACATAAAAATTCAATCTTAATATCTAGAAAGCTTTAGGTCAAAAGTTTTCTTCTCGATAAAAAAGGTTTTTGGGCCTTTGTTTAGCAGCGTTTATACCTCTTCATTAGAAATAAATGTACTCGGTATCATTTTCTTTGAATAGTATGGAGCTTGTTTTTTCTTCATGTTCTGCTACTAATTTTACTATGCGATGACCAAGTGGTATTTTTGCATAAAAGGATCCATTATAATTGGATTCGCCAATGAGCTGGTTGTCTACATAAACCGAAAAATCGGTATGATCTCCATTTCCGGATGGATTAATGCTTAAGTTAGTTCTTAAGGTCTTAATCATAAATGGTTTAACCTCAGTGGAACTTTTCCCTTTTTTCCTAGCATAGGACCTGAGTCTTAATTGATAGTAGCCATCGGGA
Organism: Lishizhenia sp.; assembly: GCF_033720595.1. Classification (GTDB taxonomy): domain Bacteria; phylum Bacteroidota; class Bacteroidia; order Flavobacteriales_D; family Crocinitomicaceae; genus Lishizhenia. The sequence continues at coordinate 4,398 of NZ_JAWWCF010000211.1, forward strand.
TTCATCATACCTAAAACGATACTAGG
>NZ_JAWWCF010000212.1:0-4420 GCF_033720595.1 Lishizhenia sp.
GAGTAAGGGCAAAGTGAATTTAGCTTCAGCGACTTTTGAAATTGTGAAAATTCCTACCGTAAATTTCAAAGATGAAAAGGGAAACGAATGATTGATCATTAACACTTTATCAAGGCAACATCCTCATTTAGGATACTAAAAACGGGAACACCTTTCATAAGATATTCCCGTTCAAATTTTCATTCGGTAAGTACCTACTTATCCTCTATTTTCTCTTCGTTCAATTCATCCATTAATGCGGCGAATAATTGCAATGATTTAATTCTGTCTTCTACATAATAGGCATTCGTAGAGGTTATCACTTCATCCACACCAGTGCTGTTTAAGAAATCGCGCATTTTAGCTTTAACCGTGTCCTTACTTCCCACAAATGAGTATTTAATCATACTGGCAATACGAGGATGCTGAAGGTATTCTAAAAACTCTCTGTTCATAGGTGCAGGAGCCTGAATGGATTGTCTGCTTCCAGTGGCTATACTCACAAATAAACGAATCAAAGATGTAAACATAGCTTCTGCCTCTTCATCTGTATCTGCTACAAAAACATTAATTCCGGCTATTGTATAAGGTTTATCCGTTTCTTCAGAAGGCTGGAATTCCTGACGGTAAATTTCCAGTGCTTGGTGCAAATAAGTACTCGCAAAATGACTCGCAAACGCATAAGGTTTACCCGTAGCTGCCGCCAAATGTGCGGAATCGGTACTTGACCCTAAAATGTATAAAGGCACGTTCGTTCCCTCTGCGATGGCTGCTCGTACATTAGAACTTTTATTTTCTTCAGAAAAGTACTGCTCTATTTTTTCTATTTCTCTGGGAAATGATTGCGCCGCTTGCATGAAATCAGGACGTATAGCATGCGCAGTAGCTTGATCCGTTCCTGGTGCTCTACCTAATCCTAAATCTATACGGTTCGGGTACAAATGGGCCAAGGTTCCAAACTGCTCAGCTATAATCAAAGGAGAATGGTTGGGCAACATTACACCCCCAGACCCTACGCGTATGCGTTCAGTATTTTCTGCTACATAACCTATCAATAAAGAAGTTGCCGTACTTGCTACATTTTCTGTATTGTGGTGCTCAGCATACCAAACACGTTCGTAATTGCTCGCTTCTGCCGCCTTAGCCACCGCTAAAGAACGATGTAAGGTTTCTTGTATACTATTTCCTTGTGCCACGACAGCCAAGTCTAAAATAGAATATGCTACTTTCTGTGAATTCATGTTTTTCTCTTTCTTTTCTGTAGGTGTCGAAAAGTATGCGGTAAAAGTAATTATTGATGAAAGAAAACAGAAGTTAGGAAACGACAATGATAACAAGTTTTGAAGTTTAAGCTGTAGATCATTTCCTAACCACCTTTATTACCTCAGCTGCGAGTATTCTTCATCAATATTTTACTACTTTCACTGCCAGAAGTTCTTTCCAAAACAAGAAAAGGTTTTGCTTAACGCAAATGAAAAGGGAATCATGTGAAAATCATGAACTGTCGCGCAACTGTAAGTAACGAAAAGCTTTAACAATTATCCACTGTTCTAATACTATGGAATGGGAAGGAAGTTAAAGGGTTATAAGTCAGGAGACCTGCCTCTTCTAATTGACGATGCTTTCGCGATTTGAAGCTATGAGTCAGGTTGAGTTCATAAATAATTTTTTAAGAAGTATAGCCCCCTATTCCGCATGCAACTCCCTTCCTTATTTTTTCTCGCAAGCATACATTGAAAAGAACCCCAATGATGTAACATAGGCTAAAAAGTAAGCCACAAAAGAGAAAATAAAATGACCAAGGAAGAAAGAATCCAAAAATCAGAAACGCGCATTTTTAAAGCGGTATTCCCAAATACGACGAACCATTACGATACCTTGTTTGGAGGAACAGCCATGCAATTGATGGATGAAGTTGCTTTCATCACTGCTACACGATTCAGTCGCCAGCGCATGGTAACTGTAAGCAGTGATAGAATCGATTTCAAAAAGCCCATTCCTGCAGCTACTATCATTGAATTATTAGGTAAAGTGACCTATACAGGAAACACGAGTTTAAAAGTAAGGGTAGATATCTACATTGAACAGATGTACACAGAAGAAAGAGAAAAGGCTGTGAGTGGTGAATTTACTTTTGTGGCCATAGATGAAAACAAAAAGCCGGTGAAAATAATGGAGTAGGATGCAGTTTAAGGAGGTATAAATAGTAAAATTTGAATGCTTTGTTAAATTACGGCCACTCGACACTTCGACTGTCGCTCAGTACAGCGCTCCGCTCGTGAACCTCCGTGTTTATGCATCTAAGAAATAAAAGAATTGAGTTCTATAAAAGTGCTTTCGTTAATCTACCCACGGTGATAATCAAATTTCTTAAATCTTTAAATCAAAAAAATCCCGACCAATTACTTGGTCGGGACTTTTAACAGAGATCTGTTCTATAATGGGTTGGATTATTTTCCTTCCATTTTGTCTTTCAAAGCAGCTAATGCATCTAAATCTCCTAATGTAGATTTTTCATTGCTCTTGTTCAAGTTCTCAACAGCTTTAGAGTTTCCTCCTCCACCTCTTTTACCTCCTCTAGAAGAAGTAGATGGTTTGTCTTCACCTTCTTCGAAAGTTCTAACGTGAGAAACAACTATTTTCTTAGCGTCTTTGTTAAACTCGATCACTTTGAAATCTAAAGTTTCGTCAACCTTAGCGTTAGATCCGTCTTCTTTACGCATGTGCTTAGCAGGACAAATTCCTTCTACACCGTATGGTAAAGCAACGATTCCAGACTTATCTTTTTGTTCGATAATTGTACCTTGGTGTACTGATCCTTCACCGAATAAAGTTTCGAATACATCCCATGGGTTCTCTTCTAACTGCTTGTGACCTAAAGAAATTCTTCTGTTTTCTTTATCGATTTCCAATACAACAACTTCCATTGCATCACCTACCTTACAGAATTCAGATGGGTGCTTGATTTTCTTTTGCCAAGAAAGATCAGAAATGTGGATTAATCCGTCAACACCTTCTTCTAATTCTACGAATACACCGAAGTTAGTGAAGTTACGAACTTTTGCGTTGTGCTTAGAATCAACTGGGTAACGCTCAGCAATTCCTTCCCATGGATCTGGCATCAATTGCTTGATACCTAGAGACATTTTTCTTTCTTCTCTATCTAAAGTAAGAATAACAGCCTCAACTTCGTCTCCGATAGCTAAGAAATCCTGTGCAGTTCTCAAGTGTTGAGACCAGCTCATTTCAGAAACGTGGATTAAACCTTCTACTCCTGGAGCGATTTCAACAAACGCACCGTAGTCAGCCAATACAACAACTTTCCCTTTAACTTTATCTCCAACAGCTAATTCTGTTGATAAAGCGTCCCATGGATGTGGTTGTAATTGTTTCAATCCTAATGCAATTCTCTTCTTATCATCATCAAAGTCAAGGATTACAACGTTTAATTTTTGATCTAATTCAACGATTTCCTCTGGGTGATTAACTCTACCCCAAGATAAATCTGTGATGTGGATTAAACCGTCAACTCCACCCAAGTCGATGAATACACCGTATGAAGTGATGTTTTTAACAGTTCCTTCCAATACCTGACCTTTTTCAAGACCAGAAATGATTTGTTTCTTCTGCTCTTCAAGCTCAGCTTCAATAAGCGCTTTGTGAGAAACAACCACGTTACGGAATTCTTGGTTGATTTTAACAACTTTGAACTCCATGTTTTTACCAACGTAAATATCGTAGTCACGAATTGGCTTAACGTCAATTTGTGAACCTGGTAAAAAGGCTTCGATTCCGAATACGTCAACGATAAGACCACCTTTAGTTCTGCACTTAACAAAACCAGTGATAACCTCACCTGTTTTCAATACTTCGTTCACTTTAGCCCAAGCACTGTGCATACGCGCAGTTTTGTGAGAAACTACAAGCTGTCCGTACTTGTCTTCTTGAGACTCAACGTAAATATCAACTTCGTCTCCAACCGCTAAATCTGGGTTGTAACGGAATTCGTTGATAGGAACTACTCCCTCAGACTTGTACCCGATGTTTACAACAACTTCTTTTTTAGTTACTGCTACTACAGTTCCTTTAATTACTTCTTTCTCGTTGATAGAAGTTAAAGTTGCTTCGTAAGTCTCAGCGTACTCAGCTTTTTCAGCATTTGAATATCCTTCATTTGCTAAAGCTTCCCAATCAAAATCAGCAGATCCCTGCTCTATTACTTTGTTATCAGCCATAATGGCATTTTAAAATTGTATTTTGGGTAATCCTGTAAACCACCAAAAGAAATTAATAATGAGTTACTTACAACAGGATTCGTAACTTTTTCCTTAAACGGACTGCAAAGATAGTGAGTTTTCTCAGATATTACAAAATTTATTCTGTCTTCAGAACTGAAAATTAATCCATTAGACCCTGTTAATAACTTAGAATTCTAGATTCC
>NZ_JAWWCF010000213.1:0-4399 GCF_033720595.1 Lishizhenia sp.
AATGAAGAAGGCCGTAGCCTATTTGTTACCTTACATTGAAGCTGAAAAAGATGGCGTGCAATCTGCTGCCGGAAAAGTTTTGATGGCAACCGTAAAAGGGGATGTACACGATATTGGGAAAAATATTGTAGGAGTAGTTTTGGGTTGTAACAACTATGAGGTAATTGACCTAGGGGTAATGGTAAGTGCCGAAAAAATCATTGAAACGGCGATTAAAGAGAAGGTAGATGTTATTGGTTTGAGTGGATTAATCACTCCTTCCTTAGATGAAATGGTTACGGTAGCCAAGGAAATGCAACGCGCCGATCTAAACATACCATTGATGATAGGCGGAGCTACAACTTCGCGCGTGCATACTGCGGTGAAAATTGAAGAGAACTATCAAAACGACCAAACAGTTCACGTATTGGATGCTTCAAGATCAGTAACTGTTGTGGAGAGTTTGTTAGGTCAACGCAAGGCGGATTATGTCGCAAATATTAAAGATGAATATCAAAAATTGCGAGAGCATCATGCCAAAAATAGAGGACGTAAAACCTACCTCTCTTTGGAACAGGCTCAAGCAAATAAATTAAATATTACTTGGAAATCAGACGAGGTTTATACGCCGAAACATATGGGGGTATATCATTTTGATGATTACCGTTTAGAGGAGTTGATAGATTTTATTGACTGGACTCCTTTTTTTCAAACTTGGGAATTAGCAGGTCGTTTTCCACGAATTCTCAAAGATGAAATCGTTGGTGAAGCAGCTACTAAACTCTATGCAGATGCAACAGCAATGTTGCAGAAAATAGTAAATGAAAAGTGGTTGCAAGCAAAAGCGGTTTATGGCTTGTTTCCAGCCAATAGCGTTGGAGATGATATAGAAATATATACAGATGAAAGTAGGACAGAGGTAAAAGCGGTTCAACATAGTTTACGACAGCAGTTAAAGAAATCGGCCAATGCGGATAATTTAGCCTTGAGTGATTTTGTTGCGCCTAAAGAAAGTGGGTTGAAAGATTACATTGGTGCTTTTGTTGTTACCACGGGAATTGGAATAGAGGAGCGTGTGAAAGCCTTTGAGGCAGATCACGATGACTACAATTCTATACTGTTGAAAGCACTAGCAGATAGACTTGCTGAGGCTTTTGCCGAAAAACTACATCAAGATGTTAGACGAGAACACTGGGGCTATGCTGCTGATGAAGCATTAGATAATGAGGCATTAATTAAAGAAAAGTACCAAGGAATTCGACCAGCACCAGGTTATCCTGCATGTCCAGATCATACTGAAAAAATCACCTTGTTTGAATTGTTAAATGCAACGGAATTAACAGGGGTTAGTCTTACAGAAAGCTTAGCAATGTTACCTACAGCTTCAGTCTCTGGATGGTATTTTGCGCATCCGCAAGCGAAGTATTTTGGTGTGGGGAAAATAACTGAAGAACAAGTGGGAAATATAGCAGAACGCAAAGGGAAATCTTTCGATGAAATGGAAAGGTGGTTACACCCAAATTTAATTTGAAGAACTTAAAGAAGGGTCGACTGAACTGTCGACCCAATATTTGCTCCTTAACACATCTGTAGTATTGTCATGCCCATATTTTGATTTCACCCTACAGACCCTTATCTTCGTGGACGCTTAAAAAAGACAGTTCATGCAAATCATAAAAAATTACGTTGAAGGTAAGTGGGTTGCCGGAGAAGGAGTAGAAACAGAAGTTTTTAACGCCATCACGGGAGAGAAATTCGCAGAAGTATCTTCAGCAGGTATAGACTTCGAAGCTGCATTGGCTTGGGGTAGAGATAAGGGAGGTAGAGCCTTGAGGAAAATGACTTTCCAAGAAAGAGGTCGTATGTTAAAAGCATTGGCTTTCCACTTACTCGAGAAAAAAGAAAAATACTACACCTTAAGTACTGCAACAGGTGCAACACGTGTGGATTCTTGGATAGATATTGAAGGAGGTATAGGTAACTTATTTGCTAACGCTTCTTTGCGTCGCCAATTCCCAGATTTACCCTATTATGTTGACGGACAAGCGGCACCACTTTCTAAAGGAGGTAGCTTTATCGGTCACCACATCATGGTGCCAAAACAAGGGGTTGCAATTCACATCAATGCATTTAACTTCCCAATTTGGGGAATGTTGGAGAAAGTAGCGGTGAACTTAATGGCAGGTGTTCCAGCAATGGTTAAGCCATCTGAGCACACTTCTTTCTTAACAGAATGTATGGTGAAAGATATCATTGATTCAGGTATCCTACCAGAAGGTTCACTTCAACTAGTTTCTGGTTTAGGTAGAGGTATCATTGATAACTTAAGCAACCAAGATGTTGTAACCTTTACAGGGTCTGCAGCTACAGGGCAAAAAATCAAAGCATCACCAAGTATCATAGAAAACTCAGTTCCGTTTAACTTGGAGGCAGATTCATTAAATGCTTCTGTTTTAGGTGAAGACGCAGTACCAGGTACACCTGAGTTTGATTTGTTTATCAAAGAGGTATCTCGTGAAATGACCGTAAAAACTGGACAGAAATGTACAGCTATTCGTCGTATCATGGTTCCAGAGAAATTGGTGGAGGATGTACAAAATGCATTAACAGCTCGTTTAGCGAAAACTACCATTGGAGATCCAACAGTAGAAGGAGTTAGAATGGGAGCATTGATCAACCAACTTCAAGTAAGTAGAGTAAGAGAGAATGTAGAGTTGTTACAAAAATCTCAAGATACTTTGTTTGGGGATTTAGACAATGTTGAAGTAATGGGAGCAGACGGTAAGAAAGGTGCATTTATGTCGCCTATCTTAATGTTAAACAACGACCCTTTCAACAAAACGGATGTTCACAATGTTGAGGCATTCGGACCCGTTTCTACAATTATGCCTTACAAAGACATCAACGATGCTGTAGAATTAACGAAACTTGGAAAAGGATCTTTGGTAACTTCTATTGTAACTGCTGATGATAAATTGGCAAGGGAGTTTGTTGTTGAAGCAGCTCACATGAATGGAAGAATTTTAGTATTGAATAAAGACTGTGCGAAAGAAAGTACAGGTCACGGTTCTCCAATGCCATTGTTAACACACGGTGGACCAGGTAGAGCTGGTGGTGGTGAAGAAATGGGAGGTAAGCGTGGTATCATGCATTACTTGCAAAGAACAGCTATCCAAGGTCACCCAACAACGATTTCAGAAATCACACAACAATTCCAAGTTGGTGCAGCACAACCAGAGGCAAACCCTCACGTATTCCGTCAGCACTTTGAAGAATTGAATGTAGGTGATACTGTATTTACAGCGAAGCACACTGTAACAACAACGGATATCGTAAACTTTGCTAATGTTTCTGGAGATAACTTCTATGCGCACATGGATGAAACATCATTGGATGGAACTATTTTCGAAGGAAGAGTTGCACACGGGTACTTCATTTTATCGAAAGCGGCAGGGTTGTTTGTAGATGCTAAGAAAGGTCCAGTTCTTTTGAACTACGGTATAGACGAAGCAAGATTTACAAAACCAGTTTACCCAGGAGCAACCATTGGAGTTCGTTTCACTGTGAAAGAGAAAATCGATCAAGAGAAACGTTCAGAAGATGATGTTGCAAAAGGAATTGTTAAATTCTTGGTAGACGTTTATGACGAAACAGGAGAAACAGTTGCATTGGCAACTATCTTAACGATGGTGAAGAAAATTGACCAGAGTAAATAATAGTTACTAGAGTAAAGAGATTTTTAAGGCTGTTCAGAAATGAATGGCCTTTTTCAGTTTTTAGTGTGAAGGTTTAATTATATTAGCAAGCCTAATTAATTAATCTAATTATGAATCTAAAAAAAGTAGCTCTATTCGGTGGAGCAATGGCCATTAATCTAATCACCACACCTTTAATCGGTCAAGAAAGAGAAGTTGATGAAGTGAGATCCTTTTCGGGAGCCTATGAAAATAGTGGCTCAGGTTACCTTAGTATATACGAAAAAGATGGTCAAAAAGGAAAGACAAGAACGTATACTGTAGATGCAATTGATTACGATTTGAATGAAATCGTGAGTGCACAAACGGAGTTGTCTAAAAATGCCTATACCATTTCAAGTGCTGTAGGTGAAGATGCTTTTGCCATTGCATTTGGAGATTTAAAAGAGAGAGCGGTTTTCGTTCGTTCCTTTGATGATTCAGGAGAGTTATTGGGAGAGCTTAAGCTAGAAACAATGAATGATGTTTCTAAAACATGGGATTATAACTTCCCCGTATCACGTATCTACAAAGCAAAAAATGGATTCGTGATTTTGTCGGGAATTATGAAAGGTGCCATGTCTAAATATTCATTTGAAATCATCAAAGTGGATGAAGAAATGAATGAAGAGTGGAGAAAGCGTATTGGTGAGGAAAAATTTCGAGTTTACCATAACGATATAATC
>NZ_JAWWCF010000214.1:0-4375 GCF_033720595.1 Lishizhenia sp.
CAAGGAAGATATCCTTTTACGTATCATTTTTGATTTTTGAAAGGACATTAAAATTGTGGCAAACCTACCTTTTGTAAGTGAAAGCTGATACTTGTTTTTGAGGTGGGAAAACTCTTCCCAAATCCTTTTGTCGAAAAGCAGGAATAGACTTTTTAATTTTGTGACTATTCCATCAGAAGGCCAGTACGGCACTACTTGAACATTGTAAGGGACTAGTCTTGATTCTTTTGTGTTCTGAGTAATACTTACAATAATTATTTCCTGAAATTCTTGAGCTAGAAATTCTATCTCCGTTTCCAGAAAAGTTTCACTTTTACCAAAGGGAAATCCATCAGTTAATAATAGTAATCTTGTATTCAAGAATTGTTACTTTTAGCCTTAAATCTAAGGACAAATCCTTTAAGAATTGAAAAAACTCCTCCTCATATCTTATTTTTTTCCACCTTCAAATTTTGTGGGCGCGCAAAGAACAGCGTATTGGGCTGAAAATTTGCACAAATACGGTTATTATCCTATTGTGATAACACGTCAGTGGAATGAGAGCCAGACTACTTTGACAGAAAAGGTAGTTAACAATGAAATGGTCGTTGAGAAATGTGATGGGTATGAGGTGCATCGCCTACCTTATAAGGAATCTCTGAGAGATAGATTAGATCAAAAAGGGGAATTCAAGTTTTTACAAAAAGCTTTGACTTTGAAGGAAATTGTTTTGTCGAATTTTTCTATTGCTGCTTTACCGTATTCGAATTTTTACGCGTACGCTAAGTCCCTCCTACAATCTGATTCAGAAATTGGAATTGTAATCGCCAGCGGACGACCCTTTCAAAGTTTTGCAATTGGTCATCAACTGAAAAAGGACTTTCCAAAAATTCATTGGGTTCCTGATTATCGGGATGAATGGAGTACTACGCAACAAGGAAACTTGTCTTTTTTACAGAGAATGGATGTTACCTTGGAGCATAAGGTATTGAGTAATGCTACAATAGGAATTACAGTAAGTAGGTACATTGCGGAAAAGCTTAAGGAAAAGTTTAGATTAGATTTTTCTGTAGTGATGAATGGTATAGCAAAGTTTGATGAGAGGCAGAATGGCATTTCTTCAAATTTTTCGGATGAATTACATGTTTTGTACGCAGGTACATTATACGCCGAACAAAATGTTGAAATACTCATTCAAGCATGTAAAGCATATTCAGGGAAAGTAAAATTGAAATTTGTTGGAATAGAAATCAATTCAGCAGAGAAGAATAGAGTGATAGCATTCTCGGATAAGCATAAGGTAGATGTAGTTATTGAGTCGAGAAAGTCGCCAGAAATGATACAAGTGGATTATAAAAATGCCGATTTACTTTTTATCACAGGGTTTTCCAATATTAAAGGTTATTTACCCGTTAAAATGTTTTCCAATTTCCAAACAGGAAAAGCCATCCTTCTTTGCCCATCCGACAATAATGTGATGGAAGAATTCATTCAAAAAACCAATTCAGGTTATATTGCAAATACAGTAGAAGAATGCAAGCAAATTCTTCAAGAATTATTGGAGAAGAAAAAAAGAGGAGAGTCCATTGCTTTGGAACGTAATATGGAGGTAGCTTATTTTTATTCTAGAGAGTATCAAACCAAAAAATTAGCAGAGATTTTGGATAGCTTATAAAGTCCTACTCCATCCCAAACTTCCAAACCCCACTTACACCTACTATCCCTGCACTCCCAATATTTTTGCCATTCAGTACCTTAGAAGCTGAAATTGAAAGTCCAAATCTATCTTTGAGTTGGTAGTAGATTACTCCGCCAACACTTTGGTAGCTTACACCGAGTTCCCTGAAGTCGTTGTAAGGAATATTGCCCAAGAAAATAGCATCTCCTAAACTTGTCTGGTTTTCAAACCACAAATCTCCATACCATTTGCCTTGTCCATAACCAATTTTTACCGACAAATTCCAGGCGTGGGGTACAGGATCTAAGGTGTATTGATAGGTTCCTTGTGTTTGAATGAACCAAGGTGAATTGGGTTTGTATTGGAATACTAGTTTGGGTTGTACATTGGTGGCGCGCTGACCAATGGATTGACTTGTTTCTGTGTTGTATTTCGACATGGGGAAAGAGATTCCAAGTGCTGGTATCACGCTAAATCCGTTCTTGTTGAATAACTCATATTTGGTAAAAAAATATGCGTCTTGCAGGGTCCCATTAATAAGGGGAGCAGAAGCTATTACATCCCAATTATTGGTAATTCCATATTCTGCAAAGGTATTGATGATGTGGAGCTGTCTTCCGTATTCTATGGTGTAATCGGCATAATATAGCTTTGCTTTTTCATAAGCGTAACCTAGTGCGACATCTGTTCTTCCTTTTCCTTTGAAGAACCCGTCGACAAGGTCTTGAGCTGAGGTGCTCAGTGCAAGGGTGAGTATGGAGATAGTGAGGAGCGTTTTCATGCGAGTTGTTTTGAGGTTCGACGTAGAAGTTATGAAATTCTTACTTCGCAGCTTGGGGTTTGTTCATTTCTTTTATATTGATAAAACTTCAGCTTCGAAATTCCGGTTCCTCGATAGTTCGACTTCGCTCACCACAGCGCTCCCTTGGAAACCTAGGTTAAGAGTAATTAAAGCGCCTAAAATTAGGTTATCGAGTTGAGTGGAGATGAGCGACCTTTTTCTAAGTTCAAAACTTTTTTTCTAGACTCTCTATTCAAACTCACTATTGTCTAACAACCTCTAGGACTTAAAATTCGTTTATTAACTAAACAAAACTTATATTAGTCTTCCATGCTTAAAAAACTATTTTTCCTTTGTGTAATAGCCTTGTTTTCTGGTGCAAGTTTTGCCCAAGAAATTGAGCATGAACACAGTTTATACCATGGTTTTTTAGAGAATAAAGGACAGTGGAAGGAAGAGGTGCTTTTTCAAATGAATTTACCAAATGGTAATCTATGGGTGGAGCAAGGAAAATTGATGTACCATCTTCAAGATTATTCTGAACTGGAGAAAGTACATGGTCAACTCAAGCAAGCGAAGAAAGGAGTAACAACATTTAACCAAGACCTCATACATCTTAATTTTTTAGGAAGTCAAGAGATTACATCCACAGAGAAATTGGGTGGGTCTAAGTACTATTATAATTTTTTTTACGGTAAGGATGAATCATCCTGGACGCATGGCGTTAGGAGTTATCATGAGGTGCACATGCACAACCTTTACGATGGCATTGATTTAGAACTTATAGAATTAGAAGGAAGCTTCAAATATCAATTCAAAGTTGCTCAAGGTGTTGATCCTGCTCAAATTCAAATGCATTATGCCAATCAAGAGGAGCTGAAGATAGGGAGAGATGGTAACCTGATTATTGAAACGTACTTGGGGCAAATTAAGGAGGAAAAGCCGTATGCCTATCAGATTGTAAATGGAAAAATTAAGGAAGTGAGTTGTTCCTTTGAAATGCTCAACGATAGTGTAGTTGGTTTTAACTTGGGGACTTATTCTAAACATGCTCCTTTGATTATTGATCCTGTTTTGGTGTTTGCTACGTATTGTGGTTCGCCGACAGATAATTTTGGAATGACGGCCACTTATGGTCACGATGGAAGTGCGTATAGTGGAGGAACAATTTATGGAAATGCCTACCCAACACCTGATCCTAATGCTTACAATACTTCATCAAATTTTACGGTGCAAAACGTCAATAACTCTATCACAACAGATGCTTTTATCAGTAAATATGCTGCGGATGGTGAAACCATGTTATGGACGAGTTTTCTAGGTGGAGGTGATAATACGCAAGGAACAGAAACTGTGCACTCTTTGGTGTGCGACCTTCAGGATAATATCTATTTGTTTGGGGTGACCTCCAGTACGGATTTTCCGATAGTAGCCGGTTTTCAATCTACCCATGCAGGTGGAAGTGCTTTGAATATTGCCAACAACGGATGTAATTTTGGAACGGTAGGAACAGATATCTTCGTGGCAAAGCTTAGTGCTAATGGTCAGAGTTTGTTGGGGTCTACTTATGTAGGTGGGAGTGCGAATGATGGTGTGAATTATCTGCCTAGTTCTGGAAATTATACCTCACCCATACATTATGATTCATTAACCACAAATTATGGAGATCAATTTAGAGGAGAGATTTTCTTGGATGATAGTGATAATATACTCATCGCCTCTTGTACGCGGTCAACAGATTTTCCAACGCAAACCGCTTTTCAGAATGCAATAGGTGGTCAACAAGATGGGGTGATATTTAAACTGAAAAATGATTTCACCCAATTGTTGTGGTCTAGTTATTTTGGAGGAACTAAAAATGATGCTTGTAACAGTGTAAAGCTCGATGGGAATGGAAATGTATTTATTGCAGGAGGAACATCGAGTAATAACTTAAC
>NZ_JAWWCF010000215.1:0-4333 GCF_033720595.1 Lishizhenia sp.
CCTAAACCAGTCGCTGCAAAATAAAGACCCATTAATAAAGAAGCATACTTTACGGGTGCTAGTTTCGTGATAAAGGATAACGACACTGGAGATAAGCTTAACTCACCTATTGTGTGGAACAAGTAAGCTAGTATTAACCAAATCATGGAAGAACTTCCATTTGCATTATATTCCTTAGCAGCAAAAATCATGAATACAAAACCTAGTCCCATAATTACGGTTCCTATAGCCATTTTGAATAAAGAAGAAGCTTCTTTGTTTTTCAGTTTCCTTCTCGCCCAGAAATTTGCTACGGCCACCGCAAACAAAAGGATAAATCCGGCATTTAAACCTTGGAACATAGGTGTGGGAATTTCGTACCCCCACAATACTCTATCCGTTTTGTTCTCTGTATAAATACTCATTAATCCACCAGCTTGTTCGAAGGCTCCCCAGAAAACAATCACCAATAAGAATGAAAGTAACAATACAAGTAATCTATCTCGCATGATTCGCTCTTCCAAACTTTTGTAAATCATCATTATCAATCCGATCACTAAAGACAAGAAAATAAACAAGGCTCCATATCCCCATCTATCAACTTCCTCATATGTAAATCCAAAATACACGGAGAAAATAAGTAATACCCCCACGATTAATAAGTGTTTCGGCGATTTTAATAAATTCATGTAAAGCTGCGGTAAAGAAACATCATCATTATCTTCTGATTTTACAGGTTTATTACCAACTTCAGCAATATACTTTTGGCCAAAGACATACACTAACAATCCGAATAACATGGCTATTCCAGCTAACCCAAACCCTGCATGCCATCCCCATACAGCAACTACAGCTCCTACTGTTGAAGTTGCAAGTAATGAACCAAGGTTTATTCCTATGTAAAATATACTGAATCCTTTATCTCTACGAATATCACCAGGTTTGTATAGACCTCCAACCATAGTTGAAATGTTCGGTTTTAAACAACCTACACCTAATACAATAAGTCCTAAACCTGTAAAGAAGGCCCACTCTGCTTCTACAGCCAATGTACCATGACCTAAACACAGAATTATGGCTCCGAGCATTACTGTTTTCTTTTGTCCTAGTAATTTATCCGCTATAATACCTCCGGGTATAGAAACTACATATACCAACATAACATACCAACCGTACAATTTCAATGCTTCCGCTTCTGTCCAACCTAAACCAGGTCCGTTAGAATCGCTAGCAGTTGCAATCATATAAATTACCAAAATGGCTCTCATCCCATAATAGGAGAATCTCTCCCACATTTCAGTGAAGAATAAGATGTATAAACCGATTGGATGACCAAACAATTCTCTTGAATGTTTTCCTTCCATACTCATGAATTTCTAGTTTTATTAGGGTCGTGAAAATAATCAAAAATTGTGATTTGAGGCATTTTTACTGGGGTATTCACCCAAACTACCGATTAAATATAAAATTGACCATTCATTTCTATACCCAAACTAAGTATATCGTTTTGTTTCATCCCTTAAATTAAGTTCTTATTTTTGCACAAATTTTCCGAGAATATGACGTTAAATACAAAACTTTACACCCTACTCTTTCTAAGTCTTTTAACCTTCTCTTGCAAGGATATTTTACCCGCGAAAGAAGAGGCTGTTCAGCCCCAACAGAAATTAGAAGTTCAAGCTCAGGAAAATGGAGACGCACACTCTTATGCCAACATTTCAGAGATCAAAACAGATCACCTTCACTTAGATTTAGAAGTTGACTTTAACGACAAGATAATTTTCGGTGTTGCACGTCATACAATGACGAATAATGGAACAGACACAGCAATTTTTGATGTTTCTGGATTAGATATTCAACGCGTTACCTTAGGAAAAGAAAAGGAAATCGAAACGGACTATATCATTGGTGAAGAAAAGGGGGAACAAGGTGCTCCTTTAGCCGTAAAAATTGCCGATAGCACAACACAGATTAATATCTACTACAAAACTACTGAGGCGTCGAACGCTTTAGACTGGTTGGCTCCTGCAATGACAGAAGGTAAAGTACATCCTTTTTTATATACACAAGGTCAGGCCATTTTAACGAGAACATGGATTCCTATCCAAGACACACCTGCCAACAGAATAACGTATAGTGCAGATTTAACGGTTCCAAAAGATTTAATCGCGTTAATGAGTGCTACCAATCCAACGGAGAAAAACGCAGAGGGAAAATATCACTTTGAAATGGAACAAGCCGTTCCTTGTTACTTGATTGCTTTGGCCGTTGGAGATATTGCTTATGCTTCCTTAGGAGAAAACTGCGGAGTATACTCAGAACCTAGTTTATTAGAAGCTGTTAAATATGAATTCGCTGATCTTCCTAAAATGATAGATGCCGCTGAAGCTTTATATGGTAAATACCAGTGGGAAGTGTACGATGTTCTAGTATTACCTTACTCTTTCCCATTTGGAGGAATGGAGAATCCACGTTTAACTTTTGCTAACCCAACCTTGATTGCAGGTGACAGAAGTTCTACTTCAGTTATTGCCCACGAATTGGCCCACAGCTGGTCAGGAAACCTAGTAACCAACGCATCTTGGGATGACTTCTGGTTAAATGAAGGGTTTACCGTGTATTTCGAAAACAGAATTATGGAAGCCATTTACGGACAAGAAATTGCGGATATGCTTTCTCTTGTTGAATTCCAAGAATTGAAACACACCTTGGAAAAAATGGCCACGAGTGAACATCCAGAAGATACACGTCTAAAATTAGATTTAGAAAACCGTAGACCAGATGATGGTATGACTGACATCGCTTACGTTAAAGGAGCTTTTTTCTTGAAAACACTTGAAGATACGGTAGGAAGAGAAGCTTTCGATATTTTCTTAAACAAATATTTCGATACGCATAAATTCCAAACCCTAACAACGGAAGACTTTATTGCTTACTTAAACAAGGAACTTTTAGGACCAGCAAATATTTCATTTAATACAGAAGAATGGATTTATGAAAATGGTTTGCCCAACAATTGTAAGGAAATCACTTCAGATCGTTTTGTGAAGGCTGAGGAGAATGCCAAAGCGATTGCAGCTGGGAATGCAGAAAAATTAAATGCATTAAACCGCGATACCTATGTAATGCAAGAATGGTTAGCTTTCTTAAGAACCTTGGACCAACAAGAGATTGATACTACTTTAATGGCAAGCCTTGATGACCAATGTGATTTTACACACTGGGGAAATGCAGAAATTGCAGAAGAATGGTTTGGATTAGCGATTAAAACAGGTTATACACCTGTAAAAGACGAATTGGAAGCTTTCTTAATGAAGGTTGGAAGAAGAAAGTTTTTAGAACCTTTATACGAAGCTTTAATAGCTGGAAAACACGAAGGATTAAATAAAGAGTTTGCTTTGGAGATATTTGAAAAAGCGAAAAACAACTACCACGCCGTATCAGCTACAACACTAAGAGAAATGTTAGCTATCTAAACTGACTTTCTTCTTAGAATTGTTTTCAAAATTAACTTAAAAAAGCGCCTTGGTTGGGCGCTTTTTTTATGCTAGACCTCCACACCTGCTAGGGTTAAGGTATCAATATCTATTTTCTTCATTCCTAAAAAAGCCTCGCTGACGGCTTCAATTCTACTTTGGTCTTGTAATAAATCACCGAGAACAGAAGGGATAATTTGCCAGGATACTCCAAACTGATCAATAAGCCATCCACATCTCATTTCTTCACCTCCTGTTGACAATTCATTCCAGAAAAAATCTATCTCTTCCTGCGTATCACACAAAAGCATAAATGAGGCTCCCTCAGAAAAATTCCAGGTATGACTTTCAGGATTTTCAGACAACATGACCATTGTATCATTTATTCGGAATTGAGTATGTTGAATTTTACCTTCGCTGTCCTTTCCTGATTGCGCATCATATTTCAAAATACCTCCTGATTGAAAATCTTCAAATAGGGACTGGTACAAATTTAGCGCTTGCTCTCCCCTTCCAAAGTTATCACCTGAAAAGGTTAAAAAAGGAGAAACTCTCTGATTTACCAATTCCAAGTTACCAAGGGCTAATTGCCAAGTCACCCCAAATTTATCTTCGACCCATGTATACTTTTCCGACCATGGATATTGGTCTAAAGGCATCAATATTTTTCCCTCCTCAATAAATTTTTGGTAGACCCTATCAAATTCTTGCTCTGTTTCAAAGAGGTAATAAAAAGAAAAAGAAGGTGATTTCTTATCAACTCCTTCTCCATTCATTAAAGTCACTCGCGTTCCATCTATGCTAAGACCTATTAAAAACGGACTCTCACTAATGAGCTGCACATTATGTAAATATTCTGTATAAAAGCGAGCGGCTTC
>NZ_JAWWCF010000216.1:0-4308 GCF_033720595.1 Lishizhenia sp.
AATTAAAAAAAATGAATATTATCGCTTCGGGCTTAACTACGGTAGATTCTCGCGACTTAATGAGCTATCTACAAGCAGAGATTCCTAAGTTGGGTGTTGGTACTATCGTTTTGGGCGAACCTAAACGTTTAAACAATGAGGATACCCACAGTTCTGAGAATGTGCGTCAATTGAAAATCGCTTTGGAAAAGAATTTTCCCACGCAGAAAGTGGTGATGGTAGACGAGCGTTTTACCTCTAAAATGGCCTTTCAAACCATGATAGATAGCGGCTTGAAAAAGAAACAACGTCGCAACAAAGCCATGGTAGATGAAATCAGTGCTACACTAATTCTTCAATCTTACATGCAACAATTAGGAATGTAATATTGCTTTTGAGCAACGGATAATATTAACCTTACGTTTGTAGTATAAGCGAATACAAATTCCTTTTACTACATGCAAAATATCCCTTCATATTCTTTCGAAGACAGCGGGAAATCAGAAAAGTTAGTCGAAGTCTTTCCCTGGGAAGAAAAAAGCTATTACAACTTCGAAGAAATGCACGCACATACCTACAATGAAATTTTTATTTTCTTGGAAGGAGGAGGAGAGCATGTGATGTTTGGTAAATTATACCAAGCACAACCAGGGAGTTTTCATATTTTGCCTGCTTCCTTTCCTCACAAATTAAAACGAACTGCTGATTCCAAAGGATTTACCTTGGCGTTTTCCAATCATTTCTTGGAGCAATTACAAGTTTTTCATAAGGAAACCAAACTCTTTAATTTGATCGCGAGTCCGGTTACATATACTGCCACATCCGAAGAATTTGAAGTGTTCAATTTTTACTTCAAGGAGCTTTTTAGTCATAGAACAGATGAGTCTTTACGACTAAATTTAGCGGCCCATATTTTATTGAAACTTTCGGGTAATCTCAATAAACAAGATGAGGTAGACGGTGTTTTTGTATTAGAATTTATGCGTTTGCTCAATACATCTTATCATCAAAAACCGAGTTTGAGTTTTTATGCTGAAGCTTTGGGTGTGAGTGAATCGAAATTGAGCAAAATGGTGAAGAAGAATTTTGGCAAGACTTTGCACGATATGCAAAATGAGAGAATATTGGCCAAAGCCAAACAATTGTTGTTGGAAAATGAATTGAACATAGCTCAAATAGCTGTGGCTGTAAACTTTTTTGACGAGGCCCATTTCTCTAAGTTTTTCAAGCAACATTCAGGAGTAACGCCTACTGAATTCAAACAGGCAGAAATCTACAAGGATTAAAATGTTTTGTACAAGGATGTGGGGTAAGATTCAACGATCTTTGTAGAAACAAAAACTACAGACCATGAAAAAAATATACAACATACTCGGATGCTTACTCTTGACGACCCTTAGTTTTGGACAATGGCAAGTTCCAGCAGGGAATCCATATTTTTATGGAGAATTAAGTTATCCCGCCATTGATACTGCCTATATAACAGGGACAACAGGTGAATTATATCAAAGTTTGGATGGAGGAGAGAATTGGTCCATTATTCAACAATTTGGAGGTTTTTCTTCTTTGCATAAACCGCAATTTATTAATGGTAAGTTGGGCTTTGTTAATGCGAATGGCGGTGTGTACAGAACATCGGATGCAGGGGTAACTTGGGATACGATTAGCGCAGATTGGATCAATCAAACGGGTCTTCCTTTTAACGATATAGTCATTGGAGACGATTATGTTTACGCGTATTATCAGGACAATGGGGCTATGCAAATAATTAGATCTGCAGACTACGGTGACACCTGGACGAATTTGGTGCTTTTACCATTTACAGCATACACCATGACTTTAGACCTATGGGAGGATACCTATGGATTGATTTTAGACCCAAACTATCATGAAAAATATTATTACTCCACAGACGGGTTTGTGACAGTAGACACAGTATTTACTCAGAATTTTCAAGAAGTCATAGGAGGAGGAAGATTAGAGATGGTTAATTCGGCATTGGCTGTGAATTATAGACAGTTTGGAGGAACAGGACCTTCTCAGCGTATTCAAGCGAGTTCAGGTTATGTTTATGACTTGAATTTAGATGGGTTTAACGTATTGCCTGTCATAGATTTGGATCAACAGTTTGGCAAGCTCATAGCATCGAGTTACTACGGGAAATATTTCATTTGTATCAACACGCATGCAACACAATGGATAGAGTACAACGTGGGAGTTGACGCCCCTATCTACAACATGGATTTTGCGGATGAAGATCATGCTATAGCATTGGTGGGGAATGAGTTGAGGTATACCAAGAATGCATCTACACTCGGAACAACTTTTCAAGAAGAGATAGATTTCAAAGTGTATCCTAACCCCTTTGAAAGTGTATTGAATCTTGATTCAGAAAATAAGGATGCAAGTTTTCGTTTATATGATGTGCAAGGTAATTTAGTGCATACGATGAACACGAGTGGGCAACACAATTTAGACTTCTTACATAGTGGCGTATATCTGTTAGAAATTAGAGATGGTGTGCAAAAGAACTATCAAAAAGTGATTAAAAAGTAACAAATAAGGAGTTTCTCTACTTCTTAATTTTTGGTTGAAGGTAGATTTGTTAATTTTGTAGCTCAAAATTGATAAGAATGATATTACCTGTTGTAGCATACGGAGATCCGGTGTTGAAAAAAGAAGGAGAAGAAATCGATAAAGATTACCCTGAATTAGACAAGTTAATTGAGAACATGTGGGAAACCATGTATGCAGCTCATGGTGTTGGTTTAGCGGCTCCTCAAATAGGGAAATCTATTCGTTTGTTTGTGGTAGATGCTTCACCATTTGCAGAAGATGAAGACGAGGACGAAAGAGCAAAAGGTTTAAAAGACTTCAAAAAAGTATTCATCAATCCTATCATAGAAGAAGAGAGTGGAGAAGAGTGGGCCTTCCAGGAAGGTTGTTTGTCTATTCCTAAAGTAAGAGAAGATGTTTACCGTAAAGAAACTATCGTTATCACCTACTTTGACGAGAATTGGGAGTTCCATGAAGAAACGTATTCTGGATATGCAGCACGTGTAATTCAACACGAATATGATCATGTAGATGGTGTGTTGTTTACAGATCACCTTTCTCCATTAAAGAAGAGAATGATCACTAAGAAGTTAAATAATATTTCTAAAGGTGAAGTGGATATTGACTACAGAATGAAATTTCCACTGAAGAAAAAAGGAAGAAAATAGATTACTCAATAAATTGAAGAGCTAGCATAAAATATGCTGGCTCTTTTTGTTTTCTTATTACATTCGTAAAAAACAAAACCATGAAGAAAATCTTTTTATTGGCGGGTTGCAGTGCCTTGTTGTTGGCCTGTTCTTCGAAAGGAGAAACCGAAGAAGTGAAAAATGAAACGGCCCCTGCAGAAATTACTGCGGAAAGCATTAAGGAAGGAATTCAAGTGATGGATGATTCTTTGGAAGTCATTTACAAGAACATCATGGAAAATAATGGACAACTTGATCGTAATGCTGTACTCGAAACAATCAACAGACATTTAAGTTTGTATAAAAACTTTCCGGAGGACCCTTCAACAGCAACGTCTTTGGACAAAGCTCAAATGTTGTTCATGCAACTGCGTTTAGAGGAAGAGGCTGCTCGATGGAGAGCTACCTTGTTAAAGGAATACCCAGACTACAAGGATATTCATAGGATTTATCAAGCACAAATTGTTTATTATACCATAGACAACGAACAACCAGAGAAAGCAGAAGAACTTATTCGTCAAGCTTTAGCGGATTCTGCAAACATGGAGATGGAACAAGTAGAAATGCTGAAGTCGAGATTAGAAAATATCGATTTAAGTTTTGACGAGTTGACCGAAAAAATGAATGCAAAGTAGTCTGATTTCTTTCTGTTAACGTATTGTTAAAAAAGCAACTTGCATAGAGAACTGTACGTATATTTGGTAGTAAGAAAATCAAAATAAAAAACAATAATTATGAAAAAGGCATTATTTACTTTGTCATTAGCAATCGCAGCTATCTTCGCTGTTAACACAGTTGTAGCACAAGAAGTTGTTGATGGAGCACAAATCGAATTTGAGAAAACTTTACACGACTACGGTACAATTGAGCACGGTGGAAACGGAGTTTACGAATTCGTATTTACAAACACAGGGAACCAGCCTTTGATGATTTCTAACGCTAAAGGATCTTGTGGATGTACAGTTCCTTCTTGCCCTAAAGAGCCTATCGCTCCTGGTGCATCAGCAGAGATTAAAGTAAAATATGATACTAACCGAGTAGGACCAATCAATAAGTCGGTAACTATTACTTCTAATGCGGACAA
>NZ_JAWWCF010000217.1:0-4307 GCF_033720595.1 Lishizhenia sp.
AAGTTCATTTCATCGAATAGAATAGCCTACAACACACCGATGTTCAAAGCTGAAAAATTGAAACTAAATATAGGATTCGACATTCAATACCTGTCTGGATACAACAGCATGCTTTACCTCCCCGAAATGAGTTTATACTCTCCTGTTGTAGGAGCTGCCAATACGGGAGATTACTTTGTTGTTCACGCTTTCGGTGCTATTGATTTAGATCCTTTCAGGCTCTTTTTACGTGCTGAGAATTTATCCAGCCTTTGGAACGACGAAAGAATTCGAGTAGATGATAATTACACGATTATGCCTATGTTTTTAAGGCTTGGTGTGAGTTGGGACTTCTTCAACTAGTATAGGCATTACTCCCAAACAAAAGTGAACAACACCCATCTTACTTTTTTAAGAAAGTTCGTCTATTTCTGAATATTCGTATCTGTTAGGGTCTTTAAAAAAGACAAAAGCTGTACTTTCTTTTCTTGCGTAATTTCAAACCCTGAGATAAGTGAATCTTGGTTTGGATGTCCCTCGCCCCCTTTCGCATAATGCGCTACAACATCTTCTAAAGTGGCATATTTACCGTCGTGCATATAAGGAGCTGTTAATTCCACATTTCTTAAAGAAGGAACTTTAAACTTGCCCTTATCCTCAAATCTCCCCGTTACCTTGTACCTTCCTTCATCCGGATAATCTTTATAGAGTCCGTTATTTTTAAGCTCATGTGCTGTGAATTTAGGTGCTGGGTGACAAACTACGCAATTAAGGTCCTCAGAAAATAATTTCCAACCTGCTTTGGCATCATCACTGATTGCATTGTTATCTCCCCCGTAAAAATACTGGTCAAAAGGTGATGCATACGCAACCAATGTACGTTCATAATTTGCCAAAGCTCTGGTTAGAACATAAGGGTCTAAATCTCTATTGAAGAGCTTCTGAGCTTGGGCATTGTATTTAGGTTTTAACTCCTGTATCACATCTTTCATAGATGCTCCCATTTCATTTTTATCCAATAAAGGAAGCAGTACTTGCATCTCCAGGGTAGGTACTTGACCTTCCCCCATGAATCTGTGACTGAAAGCTGAATTGATAATAGAGGGTGTATTTCTCCCCGCCTGTCTTCCATTTACTCCTTTCGAAAAGGCAAGGGTATCAGCAAAAGCAAACTCGGGTAAATGGCAAGATGCACAAGAGATACTATTGTCTACAGATAAGTTTTTATCAAAAAACAACTCCTTTCCGAAGGCGGCTATTTCGTTATTCGGTGCATTATCTTCCGGGTAAGAAATCTCCCATGGAGTAATTTCGCTAGTTTGTGTTTTACATGAAATTGTAAATGCAAAAACACTTAGAAAGAAATATTTCTGAATCATTTTTCCTTATCTGTTTTAGCTATGATAGTAGAAACCGTGGCATCACTGGTTACATTGGCAACCGTTCTAAATCTATCTAGTAAAGGATCTATAGGATAAATTAGGACTACCCAAAATGAATTTAGACCTACAGACTCTAAAACGATCATTAACATAATTAATCCAGCACTTGGAACAGCCGCCGAACCTATAGATGCTAATGTTGCTGTTGCTACTATCCCTAGTTGCTGTTGGAAGTCTAAATCTACACCAAAGAGTTGAGCCAAATAGATTACCGCTACTGATTGATATAATGAAGTACCGTCCATATTTACTGTTGCTCCAATGGGCAATACAAATCGTGTTACACGTTGTGGTACTTTTAAGGTGTCTTCTAC
The DNA here is from genome assembly GCF_033720595.1 of Lishizhenia sp. Taxonomy (GTDB): domain Bacteria; phylum Bacteroidota; class Bacteroidia; order Flavobacteriales_D; family Crocinitomicaceae; genus Lishizhenia. The sequence goes on from NZ_JAWWCF010000217.1 coordinate 1,736, forward strand.
ACATTCAATAGTAACGGGCAAAGTCGCGGCACTAGAAGCCGTTGAGAAAGCTAAAAATTGAGCCGGACTCATCGCATTGAAGAATTCTCTGTACCCCACTTTTGCTCCAAATAATCTTAATAGTAAAGGGTAGAAACCAAAAATTAAGAGTAATAATCCTGCTAATACCACCAAGGCGTATTTCCCTAAACTGTAGAATATTTCAAACATTTCCTCTGGTGTATCTGCCATCTTTGCCAATACTCCGGCCATCAAACAAAAAATGAAATAAGGAGAAGCTATCATGATAAAATCGACCATTTTTACAAAGGCTTCATTCATACCATTTACAAAATTGATAACCACACCTACTTTTTCATTGGGTAAGAAAGCGAGCACTATTCCAAAAAAGATGGCAAAGAAAATTACTTGAAGCATTTCGCCTTGAGCAAAAGCTTTGAATAAATTAGTAGGAACCATATCTACCAAAGGCTGTAATGGTCCTCCCATTTTTTGTTCTGCAGCACTTTTCTTCGCGACAACATCCTTGTAATCTGCAGAAGTAGTGTCAGATACCATCACGGATTTAATCTTACTAATTTCTTCTGGTGTAGCTGTGGCCAAAAGATTTTTATTGTCTTTTATTTCCACATTATTATCTGTCGCCCACATCTCATACTCCAAACGATTTTGACGCGCCATTGCTTCGTCATCCGTTTTTCCTGGATTGAATATATTCACAAGTATCAATCCTAAACTTACAGAGATTACCGTAGTAATGAGATAGGTTAATAGGGTTTTTCCTCCCATTTTACCTAGGGTTCCAATATTTTCTAAACTCGCAACACCTCCTATAATTCCAAAGAGGATCAAAGGAATAGCGATAAACTTTAATGAATTAATAAAGATGGTTCCGAATGGACCTATCCAATCTGTTGTAAAATCATTCCATCCTAAATAGTTTGAAACAATTGCCCAAATCACACCTAAAGCCATTGCAATCATTATACGCCAATGCAAGGCCATCTTCTTCTTTTCCTTCATAAAATTTGACTTGTGGGGACTAATATAAGTAAAATACCAGAGCTAGAATGTCCAGTTATTGGTAGCTCTTTGCACGGAGAAAGTGATCCATAATTGTGATTGCAGCCATCGCTTCAACGATAACTACTGCCCTAGGAACTACACAAGGGTCGTGCCTACCCTTTCCTTCCATTTCAACGGTCTTACCTTCTACATTTACTGTATGTTGTTTTTGCATCAAAGTAGCAACGGGTTTAAAGGCGACGTTGAAGTAAATATCTTCACCATTGGAGATACCTCCCTGTACACCACCCGAATGATTTGTTTGCGTCGAAAAATCTGAATTAAAAGTATCATTATGCTCAGAACCTTTCATGGTTACAGCATCAAATCCTGATCCATATTCAAATCCTTTTACGGCATTGATGGACAACATTGCCTTTCCTAGATCAGCATGTAGTTTATCAAACACAGGTTCTCCTAATCCTGCAGGTAAACCTTGAATAACACATTGAATTGCTCCTCCTACCGTATTTCCATCTTTTCGAACCTCCTTTACAAAGTTCTCCATTTCTACCGCTAATTCAGGGTCTGGACAACGTACAACATTGGTCTCTGCTTTCGCCAAGTCCAACTCTGCATACGCTTTAGTCAGTTTAAGATGACCAATTTGATGTACAAAGGCTGTAAAAGAAATTCCTTCTTCTTTTAAGAAGAGTTTTGCAAATGCACCCGCTACAACACGAGCAACAGTTTCTCTGGCACTTGATCTCCCTCCTCCTCTGTAATCGCGAATACCATATTTTTGATCATAAGTATAATCTGCGTGAGAGGGGCGGTAAGTGTCTTTGATATGAGAATAATCTTTTGACTTCTGATTTTCGTTACGAATTAAAAAAGCCAAGGGCGTTCCTGTGGTTTTACCCTCAAAAACGCCCGACAATATTTCTATGCGATCGCCCTCTTTTCTTTGAGTTACGATAGCACTTTGACCAGGTCTTCTTCTATTCAATTCATCTTGAATAAAATCCAAATCTACTGCAACTCCAGACGGCATACCATCGATAATTCCCCCCAGTCCTTCTCCGTGTGATTCTCCGAAGCTGGTGAGTCTAAATTGAGTTCCAATAGAATTTCCTGCCATAATTACAATATTTCTTTTTCAGTAGCTCTTAACATTTTACGAACCTCCTCTAAGTCTTTACCTTCTGCATAAACACGCAATACAGGCTCAGTTCCAGAAGGACGTATCATTACCCATCCTCCATTATCTAAGAAGAATTTGAATCCGTCGATGGTTTGAATATCTGTTACTTTATACTCTCCAAATGAAGCGTATTTATTCGCTTTACAATTAGAGATAATACTTTGTTTCAACTCTTCTGTAATGTGTAAATCACTTCTCTCGAACTTAAATGGTCCAACTAATTCGTACACCTCTTCGATTAATTCATTCAATGATTTACCCGATTTAGCCATATATTCCCAAATGATCAATCCCATCCAAATTCCATCTCTTTCAGGAATGTGACCTTTTGTAGCAATACCTCCAGACTCTTCACCACCTAAC
>NZ_JAWWCF010000218.1:0-4264 GCF_033720595.1 Lishizhenia sp.
AATTCCAGCTCAAAACATAGAAACGGCACTCTGGTTAGAAAGCGATAGAATGTTGAACTTGGCTTTTACAGATAAGTCTTTAGAGGTACAACGAAACGTCGTTATAGAAGAATTTAAACAGCGTTACTTAAATCAACCCTATGGAGATGTTTGGTTAAAGTTTAGACCCCTGGCTTATAAAGTACACCCGTATCAATGGGCTACAATTGGTAAGAAGGTAGAACACATTGAGGAGGCAACTATGGAAGATGTAAAAGCATTTTTCACCAAGCATTATAATCCTTCAAACGCCATTTTGTGTATTGCAGGAAATTACGATAACGATGAGGTAGAAGATCTTGTGCACAAATGGTACGGTGATATTCCTCAAGGGGAAAAGTACTTGCGTAACCTTCCCGTGGAACCTGTTCAGACAGATTATAGAGAAGAAACAATAGAAAGACCTGTACCTGCTGATGCTTTTTACTATGGTTTTAAAATGCCCGGTAAAAATGATGAGAATTACTATATAGCGGATCTTTTATCTGATCTATTAGGGAGAGGGAAATCATCTCGTCTGTATTTGAAATTGAAGAAAGAATTGCACCTCGTTTCTGATGTTTCGGCTTACATATTAGGAGCTCATGATGAAGGTATGTTGATGATTTCTGGTAAATTGAACAAAGGTGAAAGCTTCGAGAGATTGGATGAAGAGATTTGGAAATTGATTGAGGAGATTAAGACCCAAACCATGCCGTATGAAGAGTTGACCAAAATTAAGAACAAGGTAGAAACAACGAAAGTGTTCACAGAACAAGGAATATTAAGCAAAGCCATGAATCTTTGTTTGCACGAGTTGTTGGGAGATGCCAATGGTATAAATTTGGAACAAGGACACTACGACGCTATTACAGCCTCAGCGATACATAATTACGCTGTTGAGCGATTAGTAAAAACAAATTGTTCATTGTTAAAAATAAAAGCGAAAGAGGATGCTAGATAGAAGAATTCAGCCCGAAGTAAATACCTTGGAGGATATCTCTTTTGTTCATCCCCAACACTTCGAAATAAAAAATGGAATAAAGTTGCATTGGATCAATACGGTTGACGATGATGCTGTAAAAATAGATTTGGTATTTGACGCAGGTAGTAGACATGGAATTCCAGCATTGGCATCCTTTGCCAACAGCTTGCTGATGTCAGGAACTGCTAGTCATACAGCGGATGAGTTGAATGCTCAACTAGATGGTTTGGGTGGGTTTTTCCATGCAGAAACTTCTAGAGAAGGGGCCTCTGTGACTTTGTACGGTTTACGTAAGAACATTTATGCGCTTTTTACATTATTAATAAATGCAATCAAAGAGGCCAATTTCCCTCAAAAAGAAATTGATCAACTCATCAAACAAAAGCAACAGAGCTTTAAAGTTTCCTCAGAAAAGGTAAGCTTTATTGCCCGACGTTTATTTACGGAGAACGTATTTGCGAATTCCCCTTATGGTGTTATTACACAGTACGAGGATTATGAAAAGGTGAGTAGAGAGGCCGTGAAAGATTTCCACGCTAAATATTATTTACAAGGCCTACAAAAGGTTTGTATCGTTGGTGATTTGGATGAGCTTACAGTGAAGGAAATGATAGCGCAAGTGCAGTCATTGGTTGGGAAATCAGCGGAAAGTTACCTGTCAGCAGTAGAGAACAGAACAGGTGAATTTAGACAAGAGAAAGATGGGGCTGTACAAACGGCGATACGTGTAGGACGAATTCTCTTTAATCGTACAGCTGATGATTACCTACAGTTTTCTGTTATGAATACCATTTTTGGTGGTTACTTTGGGAGTAGACTGATGTCTAACATAAGAGAAGATAAAGGATATACCTATGGGATTGGTTCTGGTTTAGCAGAAATGAAAAAGCTAGGGTATTTCTTTATTGCAACAGAGGTAGGGAAAGATGTTGCGGATAAGGCACTTCAAGAAATTAAAAATGAAATTCACCGATTACAAACCGAATTGGTAAGTGAAGAAGAGTTGAGTCTGGTGCGTAATTATACGATTGGTCAAATGCTCAAAGCTTCAGATGGTCCTTTTGCTATGATGGATAGATACCTTGGTGTTGCTGATTTTGGTTTAGATTATGATTACTACACCAAGAAGATAGAAATGGTGAAAACAATTACGCCAGAAGAAATTAAAAAAATGGCCGAAAAATACCTGAAGTGGGAAGATATGACGGTTATAATGGCCGGCTAACAACTTTTTACTTTTTCCTGCGTTGTATAAGTAATAATTCGGGAAAATCAACGTTAAAAAATACAGATGCAACTGCGTCAACAAATATTCATTTTCATTATTACTGTGGTTCTTGTCTTGTTTACAGGAACCACTTTTTCTGTTGCCCAATCTTTGGACGCGAAAACGGTAATTCCTGCTCCTCAAATTAACTGTATCCAGACGGATGTAAACAATAATTTGATGATCAATTGGACGGCCGCAACAGATCCTGATGGAAGTTTTGTGGAGTATCAAGTGCACGAGCAGGGGAGTGGTTTATTGACCATCATTCCAACAATATCTACCAATACATACACCACAAGTATTTCCGCAACACAAGATTATCCGTTTTACTTAGGCCTTGTTTCTAATGATAATGGAAATGTGACGAGTTATAGTGATACCATTCACAACATATTTTTAGAACTCAATAACCCGAGCAATGGAACTGCTGTGTTAAATTGGAATGCACCAAGCGCAAACCCTCTTCCAGCTTTCGGTTCTAACTACGAGGTATATAGAGAGTATCCAGCAGGTACATGGACGTTGATTGCAACTCCGGCTTATACAACTACAATGTATATTGATACCATAGACATTTGTAGTGCTTTTTTAAATTATCGTGTGGAATTACCTACCACAACTTGCGCTTTTACAAGTAATGTAGAAGGAGACGATTTTCAAGATGATATTGTGCCGGATATACCTGAATTAGGTCACGTGAGTTTTATTGAAAATACTGGAGATTATGAAATAACATGGGGTGCCAATAGTCAAGATGATACCTATGGCTATGTAGTATACATGCAAGATGCAAATGGTGTATTTGTAGAGATAGACACAGTCTATGGAATTAACGCAACCGCTTACAATTATACTCCCATGGGGGATGGTCCTTTTAGGTTTACTATAGCAGCTTTTGATAGTTGTTTTACCTTATCAACACCACCGACCTACCAAACTTCAGCCAAAGGTAGTCCGCATCAAAGCATGTGGCTTACAGGTGGTAGTTCTGCATGTTCGCAAGACGTGGAGTTAAATTGGACGGCGTATCAAGGGTTTGGTGCGACCATAGTATATGATGTGTATGTAAGAGAAATAGGGGGTGCTTGGCAGAACGTAGGAACTACAGATCAACTAAGTTATACCTATGCAAGAATTCCGGGTACAGATTATGATTTTAAAATTGTAGCAAGAATTGCAGGAGACCAAGCCAACAGTAACATATTCACTCAACTATGGGAAGGAGCCTCAGGGCCGAGTGTGGCCTATATTTCACACGTAAGTGTGGTTGGTGATGAAATTGAAGTAGTTCATAAAGTGAGTTTAGATGGAGGTATTCAAAGTGTGAAATTACAACGTTTAAACCTTTTGAATGCAAACTATGAAACAATAGATGAATTGGCAGTTGGTAATGGAGTCGTTACATTTTACGATGACGATGTAGATGTAAATGATGAGGTGTATTACTATCAAACAATCATGGTTGATAGCTGTGGAAATGAATACCCTCCTATCAATGAGGCAAAGAATATGGTGCTGCAAAGCAATATTGATCCTTTGAGTCTTTTAGCTGAAATTCAGTGGACAGAGTATACAGAGTTTTTAGGAAATACCATTAGTTATGAAGTTTATAGGGGTGTAAATGGAGTCATAGATGATCAGCCTATTGCACTTTTAGGAGCAAATAACAGGTTTTACTCAGATCCTTTGCAGGATGTAGTGGATGAAGATTTTACCGGACAGGTGTGTTATTATATCAAGGCAAGGGAAGGGTTGAATCCAAACGGAGATAGTGATTCAAGCGCTTCTAATATTTCATGTGTTAACCTCGAGCCATTGATTTACATCCCCAATGCCTTTACGGTGAATGGAGCTAATCCTATTTTTTATCCTGTGACCAATTATCATCAATTGGAGCAATATGAATTTACCATTTACAACCGCTACGGTCAAGTGCTTTTTCATACCGAAGATAAAGGAGAAGGTTGGGATGGATACTTGGAAAATGGTCA
>NZ_JAWWCF010000219.1:0-4263 GCF_033720595.1 Lishizhenia sp.
ACTTTTACATGGATAGGTAAGGTAGGTTTTTAGGTTTGGGCTAGATTAGGTTGATTAGCTTATTTCAAAGATACAGCATCAAGCTCCTCTTGTCAACTGTGGATTCTCGCAGGTAGACTCCTTTGTTTGAGCGTTTGTTTGTTCGATAGTTTGAATATTGAGCAAGAAGAGTAACAAGTCATAGACTAAGACCATCGTCGTATCTTCAGAGATAGAGGTCAGACTTGTGAAGATGCGTTCCGATGCTAATCGGAAAAGAGCACGTAGCGTAGTCTGAACCATGGTTCTCAACTTTGGTAAAAGTTGGGAAATCTCCTAAGATTCGACTAGATTTTTCTTTGGTTCGTTTCTAGCGCCGTACTGAGCGTAGCCGAAGTATTATCAATGGAGAAGAAATGAACAAACCCAAGCCTCGAAGCTCGAACCCAAAAAAGCCTCGCTGATTAAACGAGGCTTTACTTTTACATGGATAGGTAAGGTAGGTTTTTAGGTCTGGGCTAGATTAGGTTGATTAGCTTATTTCAAAGATACTGTATCAAGCTTCTCTTGTCAACTGTGGATTCTCGCAGGTAGACTCCTTTGTTTGTTCAATAGTTTGAATATTGAGCAAGAAAAACACTACCTGGTTTTAACCAAAAATCAAGTAGTGTTTTCACCAAGGTCACGGAGTTGTTCGTAGCATTCCATTCCATAGTTCCGGCCTTCGAGACTTCTCGTCCCTCCAACCTCAGGCCTCAAAATCAGTATTGAACGCAAGTAGTGGGTTGGGAATATGCTCTGTAAAAATCCATTTTCATGAATCTCTTATCACATTTGACTAAAAAGCAAAAATCCCTCACCACCAGGCAAGGGATTCAATAAAAATTCCACATTCAGAATTCTCAATTCTTAATTCTCAATTCTTAATTTAATTAGTATCCTACTTTCGCTCTCACGCGTTTTAAGGTAGCAGCAGCAATCTTTCTTGCCTTTTCCGCTCCAATGGCTAAAGCTTCGTCTATTTCGTTCTTATTTTCCATTAAATACTCAAATCGTTCACGTTGAGTAGCAAACTTTTCACAAATCAATTCAAACAATTCTTGTTTAGCATGACCATACCCGTAGTTACCTCCTTCATACTTGGCACGCATTTCCGAGATTTGCTCAGAAGAAGCCAACAATTTATACAAAGCAAAAGCATTACATGTATCCGGATCTTTTGGTTCTTCCAAACCTTTACTGTCCGTTGCAATCCCCATCACCTGTTTTCTCAATTTTTTATCCGTTTGGAAAATATTGATGAAGTTATTTCTTGACTTACTCATTTTATGACCATCTGTTCCAGGGATAATCTTTGCCTCTTCACTTGTCTTCGCTTCTGGAAGCACGAAAATATCACCGTTAATATTGTTGAAACGAGAGGCCACATCACGTGTAATTTCAATGTGTTGTAATTGATCTTTACCGACGGGGATAATCTCTGCATCATACAACAAGATATCTGCCGCCATCAACATAGGATAGCTAAACAACCCTGCATTCACATCACTTAAACGATCCGCTTTATCTTTAAAAGAGTGCGCTAATGTCAAACGCTGAAAAGGGAAAAAACAACTCAAGTACCAAGTCAATTCAGTGACTTCCGGTATATCGCTTTGTCTATAAAAAATCGTTTTTTCAGGGTTTAATCCAAAGGCAAGCCAAGTAGCCGCTACAGCGTAGGTATTCTCACGTAATTCATTCCCGTCTTTAATTTGGGTTAATGAATGCATATCGGCGATAAATAATAAAGAATCATTTTCTTCACTATTTGCCATCTCTACGGCCGGAGCAATAGCTCCTAAAATATTCCCCATATGAGGAACTCCCGTACTTTGGATTCCTGTTAAAACTCTTGCCATTTCAAATGATTTTGTCCAAAAATAAAATAGATTTCTGATATTCCATTCATGAATTCAAAGATTCAAGCATTCAAGAATTCAAGAAATGATTGATGCAAGTGTATTTAACATGATTATAGGCAGAAATATTCGCTCATCTCGTTAGATCGATTATCGACGAACCGAAGTAATATCAAGGATTGAGCAATAACAAGACCCAAGCAAAAAGCCCCGCTGATTCAACGAGGCTCTACTTTTACAAGGTAGGTTAGATAGGTTTTTAGGTCTGGGCTAGATTAGGTTGATTAGCTTATTTCAAAGATACAGCATCAAACCTCTCTTGTCAACTGTGGATTCTCGCAGGTAGATTATTAGATTTAATTGTTTGAATGTTCGATAGTTTGAGGTTAGAATGTGAGTGATTAAAAAAATTTAATTCTTCACTGCGTGAAAAATTTAAAGAAAAGAATGGTCTAAGTACACTATTGAATATAAGCTTGGAGTCCAGAGGAAAACATGATTAAATCATACTAATTTGGAAAAGTTCGGCTTTGTAAAAGAAACTTAGTTTTCATGAAGAAAAAGGAAGTTTTAGTTACACAGCCTAGCGTTTTCTTTGGTTCGTTTCTAGCGTCTTACTTAACGGAGCCGAAGTATTATCAATGAAAAAGAAATGAACCAAACCCAAGCTTCGAAGTAGTAACATAAAAAAAGCTCCTGATTTTCACCAAGAGCTTTTAAATTTATTATAAGTAAATGAATTAAGACTTCTTCTTAAACCATCCTAAAATTCCTTTTTTCTGATCTTTGTCAAAATCAACTCCGTAACCGTAGCCATAACCATATCCGTAGCCATAACCATAACCACGACCTTTGGTTTTAACACCGTTTACTACCATGGCCATTTTACCTAACTTACCATTTTTGTAAAAGTCAGAAGCAAATTTCAACAGACGCTTATCCAAGTAATTCGCTCGAGCAACATACAAGACAACATCTGCGTATTTCGCCGCTGATACCGTATCTACCACTAAACTCGTAGGAGGCGTATCTACGATGATGTAATCAAACTTCTCACGTAGCTCTTTAAACATTACTCCCAAATGATCCTCCATCAATAATTCAGAAGGGTTAGGCGGAATAGAACCAGAAGAAATATAGTATAAGTTATCCGTATTTGGAGATTTTCTTGTTATTGCATCTAATTTTAAACCCGGTGTCGCTAAGAAATCAGAAACCCCTTTCCCTTGCGGCATATCCACGTATTCCAACAATTTTGGTTTACGTAAATCTAATCCAACAACAACTACTTTTTTCCCTGTAAAGGATAAGGAATACGCCAAGTTCAACGAAGTAAAGGTCTTTCCTTCACCCGGGATTGTAGAAGTTGCAAATATTACTTTTCCACCTTCTATATTTTTATCTAAAACAAAGTTTAAATTAGTACGCAAGATTCTATATGCCTCAGCAATAGGACTCCTAGCATCTTTTTGGGTAATAATCTTTGTTTTTTCTTCGCTCGTTGGAACGGTTCCCACAAAAGGTAAATTCAATTTCTCTATATCCTCTTGACCATGAATTTTATTGTCCAACAAGTCTCTTAAATAGATGACTCCAACTGGGATTAGAATCCCCAATAAAAAGGCTCCTAAAAACACAATTTTCTTCTTAGGACTTACGGGAATTCCGTCTGAGTAAGCCATATCGATAGGCTTCGCATTGGAAACATTCGAGGCTTGTGTTATCTCACTTTCTTCACGCTTCTGTAACAAGAACAAGTACAAACTTTCCTTAATCTCTTGTTGACGTAAAATGCTTCTGTATTCCTTTTCAAATTTAGGTAAGGACGCAATTTTTTTCTGATAATCTTTGTTTTGGTCCTTTAATATGGCTAGTTGAATATTTAAACGTGACTTCAAATTATCTAAACCAGTGACCAAACTCGCTTTGATTTGCTCCAATTGCGAATTGATGCGTAATACGTTCGTATTTATAGCAGAAGATGACTTTAACAATTCATTTCTCTCCAACACCAATTCATTATACTTGGCAGTCATCTGATTAATGGCCTGATCTTCAAAACCTAAATTTGCAGGTAAAAGTACTTCAAAATTATCTTTATAATCCTCAAGATACTCCGTCATGTAATTAGACAAATTGACTTGAATTTCAGCCTCTGTCACCGCCTTTTCAGCTTCTGCTTGTTGCTTGTAAAACTTTTCTGCATCGGCTGATACATCCATTAACCCATAATCCGTTTTATATCTCTCCCCTTCATTTTCAATTTCTCGTAACTGATCCTGGATCAATTCTAAACGTTTGTTAATGAAATTACTCGTATTCTCCGCCACCTCATTTTTATCAGCGATAGCATTTTTACGATGCTGTTTAATAACCTCATTTA
>NZ_JAWWCF010000220.1:0-4239 GCF_033720595.1 Lishizhenia sp.
CTTTGGCAATCTTATGTCCAAAAACAAATTCGAAAAAAGAGTTTTCTCGCCCGTGACTATCGCTTTAGCTCTTGGATGCGGCTACTTGGCCTTGGTAGGTTAATACTTATGGTGAACTAAATATTTAAAATCGCTAAAGTCTACACTTTGAACTTCTTATATTTGTTGTTGTTTAACATGTGTGTACATCAACAAATGTCCAATGAAATTTCTGCTTTTACTTCTCCTTGCTTTTCTAATTTCCTCCCCAAAAAGTTGGGCTAATATAGACAGTTTGCAACTTAGTCTAGAGCAAGAGAAAAATCCTAAAAAACGAATAGACACCTACATTCTAATTGGAAAAAATTACACGCAAAAAAATGCGCAACAAGCCCTGTTTTGGTCGAACAAAGCAGAAAAGGAAGCGAAAGCCATACCCTACCAGGCAGGACTTTACGAAAGCTACAAACTCCGCAGCGAAATATTAATGGAGATGAATCAAATAGATTCATCGCTCGCATTAATTGAGTTCATCGTTGAACAAGAACTTATAGCTTCTACCCTAGAACGTGCCGACATCTATAACCTAAAGGGTGTTACCCTACTCAATGCAGGAAGAATTGAGGAAGCCATGGAGCAATTTAATTTGGCCTTAAAAATCTATCGTTCCGAAAATTCCAAAACAGGTGTATTACTCATCATGATAAACTTAGGGAATTGCTTTTATGAGGCTGGAAGAGCGCAAGAAGCTTTAAATTATTTCAAAGACGCTTACGAATTAGCGCTTGAACTAGAAGATAAAAAGAAATTTCCTGTGGCGCTTTTAAACTACGCCATGCTTTCCTTGTATTTGGAAGAAGATACTGAAAAGGTAGACCAATTATTAAAGGGCATTCAACAAAATAGCTTTATACAAGATAATGAGTATATCCTTTCTAGTTTCTACCAAAACCTGGCTGTATTTTACACACAGGTAGAAAGGTGGGGTAAAGCAGAAGAACACTATAAATTAGCACTACAAACTTTAGCTGCATCCGGACTTAGTATAGACGCTGGTATCCACTCTGGATTAGGGCAAGTTTACCTACATCAAAAAAACTATCCGCGCGCAATTGAAAATTATAACAAAGCGCTAGAGTTAAGTACCAAACATTCCCAATTTCGTTTAATTTACAATGATTTAGCACGACTCTACGCACAACTCAATAACATAGATAGTGCTGAGCACTATTGGGAACTTACCTATGAGGAAATGCGTAAACAAGAGGAAGAAAACGCTCAAGCGCTCGTACTAAAATCTAAGAACAACCTTGAACTTATAAAAAAGGAAAATGAAATTGCACTCTTGGCAGCTAATGCCAAAAGTGAACAATTACAGAAGCGCATCAACTTAGTAATTATAATTGCCTTAATTATTTTTATTGCCCTCGTTATACAAGTAGCCTACCTCATCCTTCAACGCAAAAAGAAAGAGCTTATCTTAAAAGATCAAGAACTTGAATTAAAGAAGCAAAAATTAACCAGTCTATCTCTGCGTATCAATCAAAAAAATCAAGTACTCAAAGAATTTGAAGCTACTGTTTCGAAACAAGAAGAGAAGATTTCGCCTATCGTGAATGACGCCAAAATAGCCTTAAAAAACTCTCTACGTATAGACGAAGATTGGAAGGAATTTGAACTTTACTTCAACGATTTAAATTCTGGATTTTACGATAAATTAAAAAGCTCATATCCTGACCTAACCAACAATGAATTAAAAATCTGTTCCCTTTCCAAACTCAGATTTACCTTAAAAGAGATTGCTCAAACACTTTTCTTATCCGTAGATTCTGTAAAATCTGCGCGTTACCGCATCCGAAAAAAGTTAAAAATGGAAAAGGGAGAGGATTTATCCGACTTCTTAAACCAACTGTAAAACTGATAGTTACACCTTTATTTTCTTTTTGACACCTATTGCACACCTCCTTTTTTAGGGCTTTCATTACTCAGGAAATACATTTGTTCCCAAAATAAAATTCAAAATGAAAAGAACTATGAAGGCGTTTTATCTTTCCGCATTACTCTTACTAGTGAATTGTTCCTTATTCGCACAAGAATTTAGTAAACAATTTTTTATAAACGACACTACAAGACTATATCAAGGAGGTGTAGCTGTAGCGTTAGACACCAATGAATTTACGAGTGTCGTTTTAAGTAACGATCAAGTTACAGATGGTATATTAAATCAATTTTACTTTCACTTTATTCAATCTGACACTCTGGGAAACCTACAGCAATTTATACATGTGAGAATGGCTGACACAGCCTACAACATTCACCCCTTTAACATGATTAAGCTGAACAATAATACCTTTTTAATCTCAGCTACATCTCGCCAAAAATATGGACCGAGTAACTCTAAACCAGTTCTCATTAATATGAGTGAAACCGGAAATATCTTGTGGAGTAAAAGTCTAGATGTAAGTTGCGCATCGGGTGCTAACAATAGATTACTTCAATTATCAAATGGAGATATACTCTTTGTGTACCAAGATTTCTCCCATGGTTTTAGACCTATATACTGTCTGGTTGATGAAAATGGTAACTTCAGTAATTTCAATCGATTCCCTTGGCCAAGTGTTATGCCCCGAACATTACATTTAAATGACGATGGAACTTTTGACCTAATTACAAGCAACGGAGATCTATTGAATATAGAGCAAGATCTTTCTCAAATTAACAGCAATAGAAAATACTTTAAACAAGGAGGGATTTTCTTTCATCGATTAGAGAATGGAAATTATTTAATCGCCATTATGCAAGAGTTTGGTGGAGATCCCATATTCATTATGACAGATAGTCAAGGAACTGAACTTTGGTCGAAACAAATTGCCTCTACTTTCGGACCGGTACCTATCAACTACACAACTTTTGATTTTGACTTCATTGAGGAAACTGCAGATGGAAACCTTCTTATTGGAGTACACGACATGTTCGCAAAACGACACAATTACCTCACCATCGATATGCAGGGAAATCTAATTTCTAGTAGAATTGGAAACAACGTTCTGAGTCACGCTCAACACAATGGAAATGACCAAATGTACATTTTCAACTTAGGGGACTTTCAAACCAATAATTTTATTCTTGAAAAACGTAAGTTCAATACATTTTACCCTTGTGATTATGAAGTAGAGAACGTAGTAACAGATGCCAGCGCTATGGAAATTCAGCCAGACAGTGCTTCACTTTTCCCTGTTGCAGCACCTACGGTTATTGACATCAACTTAAATGCTCAAACCGTTCCAAATGTGGTGGATTTCGGTACACTCTGTGATTTTTCTACAGCTGGAACTCAAGAAAACGAAGTACTTATCGACGTTTATCCAAACCCAACAAATGGAATCGTACACATAGAAAGTTCATCAAAAATAGTACACATTCGCGTGCGCAACGCACTCGGTCAAGAAGTTAGTGTAAGTCGTGATAGCCATTTAGACCTATCTGGTTTAGAAAATGGCATCTACCTTTTAGAAATCACGACAAATGCAGGTAGAAGTCTACATAAACTTGTTAAAGAGTAATTTAGGCTCCTTGCGCAACACTGGTTCATTCTCATGTTTTGGACCAGTGTTTTTTTCTTTTGTAAAAAAGAGCTTTGTTACTTTTTTAAAATTGTGCATTTCACTTGTAAATTCACAACTATGCGCAAGCTCTTCCCCTATACCTTATGTCTATTCTTCCTCTTTTCTTTTAATTCAGAAGGATTTAAGGAGGAACAACTCAGATATTCACGTGTGCGGCAAGCGTACAAAGAGAAAGGAAGTCTTATTCAGCAAAATTTAGACGCAAAAAACATAAAACGCAATGAACTTGAACTTTATATCCGTGCGTTTAAAACTGAAAAAACAATGGAATTATGGGGTAAGGACGACTCCTTAAATCAATTTATACTTCTAAAATCCTACACAATTTGTGAAACTTCTGGAATGCTCGGCCCTAAACGGCAACAAGGTGATTTACAAATACCGGAAGGTTATTATTATATAGACCGTTTCAATCCTTTCAGCAATTTTCACCTTTCGCTGGGTATCAATTACCCCAATGCTTCCGATAAAATTCTAGGAAATAGAAACAAATTAGGGGGCGATATTTTCATACACGGCGATTGTGTAACCATAGGCTGTTTGCCTTTAACGGATGACCTCATCAAGGAAGTTTACATCTATTGCGTGGAAGCCAAAAACAATGGTCAAACCTCCATCCCCGTAACGATATATC